>NZ_JASGEL010000141.1:0-17331 GCF_047606385.1 Microbacterium sp. | reverse complement strand
TCGGCGACGGCGGCGCGCTGACGGGCGACGGTCGCCGCGTCCCCGCGCGAGACGGGGCCGGTGAGGGCCCCGGCGGCGCCCCGCGAGGCCCAGTTGTCGACGGCGGCCCGCACGAGCGGGACGAGGGCCTCGCGGTCGACGCCGGCGGTCGCGGCGAGCTGCTCGGCGAGCCCTTCCAGGGTGACGAGGAAGTTCGCGGCGACCGAGGCGGCCGCGTGATACGCGGCACGGTCCTCGTCGCGCACCACGACCCCGGTCATGCCGAGCACGGCGGCCAAGGCGGCCGCTGCGGCACGGGCGCGGGGCGTGGCGCCGGCCAGCGCGGCGGTGACGCCGGCGAAGGCGGCGCCCTCGCCGGTCACCGTGGTCAGCGGGTGGATGCTGAACGCCTCGTGCGGGTGCAGCGGCGACAGGTCGAGGGCGCCCGAGAGGTGTCCGACCAGCCGACCCGGCGCGATGGCGCGCGAGGCGACGCGGATCGCGGCGTCGGGCACTGCGAGCAGCACGATCCCGGCATCCGCCCCGCTCTCGCCCCGCCCGGCAGGGCCCTGCACCGGCACGTCGGCCGCGCTCAGCGCGGCGACGAGCGCGCGCCCCATCCGGCCGTCGCCGACGACGAGCACCGGCCCGTCGAGCCGGAGTGCGGAGGAATCGGAGCTGTCCATGGGGTGGCCGGCGAGGGCCGCGGGGTGCGGCGAGTGCGCCGCACCCACCGTACCGCGTCCGAATCTCGTAACATCTCCGGATCCTGCGACGCGCAGTGCGTAGCGTCGAGGGCATGCCCCACCGACCGGACAAGCACGACGCCGCCTCCCTCGCCTTCGCCACCCGGGCCGTCCACGCCGGCAACAGCATCGACCCCGGCACCGGGGCTCTGCGCACCCCCATCGTCATGGCGAACTCGTACGCGCTGCCGGACGATCCGTCCACGATGAGCTGGTCGGGCACCGAGGTGCCGCTGTACACGCGCAACTCGGGGGTGAACCAGCTCGCGCTGCAGGCCAAGCTCGCGGCACTGGAGGGCGGGGAGGACGCCGTCGCCCTCGCCTCCGGGGTCGCCGCCCTGCACGCGGTGTTCTTCACGTTCCTGCGCGCCGGCGACCACGTCGTCGTCGCGGATGTCACCTACGAGGCCTCGTGGCGGCTGTTCGCCGAGCTGCTGCCGGAGAAGTACGACATCCAGGCGACGTTCGTCGACGCGTCGGATCCGGATGCCGTGGCCGCGGCGATCCGTGAGACGACCCGGCTCGTGCACGTGGAGGCGATCGGCAACCCGACCACGAAGGTCGCCGACATCGCCGGGGCGGCGCGTGTCGCGCACGCGGCCGGCGCGCTGCTGTCGGTGGACTCGACGTTCACGCCGCCGCCGCTGTACCGTCCGCTCGCCGACGGCGCCGACCTCGTCGTGCACTCGCTGACCAAGTACATCAACGGCCACGGCGACGCGATGGGCGGCGCCGTGATCGGCCGGCGCGAGCTCATCGCGCGGATCAAGGCCGATGCGATGGTCGACGTGGGCGGGGTCATCTCGCCCTTCAACGCCTGGCTGGTCCAGCGCGGCTCGATCACGCTGCCGCTGCGGCTGCGGCAGCACCAGGAGACGGCGGCGCGGCTCGCGCGCGTGCTCGAGGCCGATCCGCGGGTGGCGTACGTCGCGTATCCCGGGCTGGCCTCGCATCCGCAGCACGCGCTGGCGACGCGCCAGTTCGGCGGCCGCGGGCACGGCGCGATGATGGCCTTCGCCGTGGACGGCGACGCGGACGCGCAGAACCGGTTCGTCTCGTCGCTGCGGATCATCACCTCGGCGGTCTCGCTCGGCCACGACGAATCGCTGATCGTGCACGTCGGCACGAGCGGGCCGCGGGTGGCGACCTATCCGGACGAGTTCCGCCGGTACGGCCACCTGCGCTTCTCGGTCGGGCTCGAGGACCCAGGCGACCTCGAGACCGACCTGCGCGCGGCCCTCGACGCCACGTTCGGGTGACGGGTCAACGCACCGAGTAGGCACGCAAGAAGGTCTCGACGCCCGCCTGGACCGCGTCGGCGATGGCGGCCTCGTCGCCGGGCAGGGTGCCCCCCGCGGTGAGGTCGGGCAGGCGTGCCTGGGTGAGTGCGAGGAAGTCCTCCGCGGCGCGGCGCGGGTCGTCGATCTCGAGCCGGCCGGCGTTGCCGAGCATCGCGAGCCGCCCGGCAAGCGCCTCCCGGATCGGCTCGTAGCCCGCGCGTCGTACCAGCTCGAAGACAAGCGGATCGCGGCGCGCCTCGGCCAGCACGAGCCGAGACAACGAGGCTGCACACCCCTCGCGCTGGCAACGGGTGAGGGCGACGGCGAGGGTGCGCAGCCCCTCGCGCCACCGGTCGGGGCCGAGATCGAGTGCGACCACGGCGTGGTAGGACGCGGCGTTCACCTGGCGCGCGACGTCGGCCATCGTCTCGCGGAACAGCTCTTCCTTGCTGCCGAAATATGCGTACACGGTGGGCTTGGACACCCCGGCGGCAGAGGCGATCTGGTCCACGTTCGCCCGCTCGTAGCCGGCGTCGCCGAACACCGGGCCCGCGGCGTCGAGGATCGCGCGGCGTCTGTCGACCCGCACCGCCACCTCCGTCGCCCGCATCGTTCCATGCTATCGACCTTGACGAGAATCAGCTTGTTCTTTACTGATCAGTAAAGTATTGTCCCACGAGTGAAAAGACAGGATGTCAAGACCCCTACACCTCGCACGGGGCGGGTGACGGCCGCGATGTCGGCGGCGGCCTTCCTCGCCGTGCTCACCGGCACGACCGTCACCTCGACGCTCGAATCGCTCGGCGAGGCGCTGGACGTCACCCTGTCGGGGACCGTGTGGATCACGACGACGTACCTCGTGGCGGCATCCGCCGCCGTGCCGTTGATCGGATGGCTGACCGCCCGTCTCGGCCCGGCACGGGTGTTGCAGCTCGCGCTCGTCGGGTTCGCAGCGGGGTCGCTGTTGTGCGGTCTCGCCTGGGATCTCGCGAGCATGGTCGCGTTCCGCGCGGTTCAGGGGCTGTTCGGCGGGATGCTGGAACCCGCCGCGGTGGCCATCGTGGGCATCGTCACGCCCGCTGCGAGCATGGGGCGCGTCATGGGACTCGTCTCGCTGGTCATCAACCTCGGCCCCGTCGCGGGTCCGCTGCTGGGCGGCGCGTTGACGGGCGTCGGGGCGTGGCGGTGGATCTTCTGGCTCAACGTGCCGATCGCGATCGTCGTCGGGCTCGCCGCCTGGCGCCTCATGCCCGACGCCGAGCGACGCGCGGACCGCTCGGTGCGCGTCGACGTCATCGGCATCGCACTGCTGCCACCGGGTTTCGTGCTGATGCTCCTCGGTATGAACCGCTGGGGAGCGGGCGCGGACGCCGGCATCGTGATCGCCTGCGTCGCAGCGGGCGCGGCCATGCTGGCCCTCTACGTGCCGCACGCGCTACGGGCCGCCGAGCCACTGCTCGACCTGCGCCTCCTGCGCGCGCCGGCGTTCACCGCGGCCCTGGGGGTCATGAGCGCGGTCGGGTTCATCATGTACACGCAGCTGACCGTGCTGCCCCTCGCCGCGGAGCGGCTGGGGCTCGATGCGGGCTGGCGTGCCCTGCCGGTGGCGGCCCTCGGCACCGGGCTCATGATCTCGATGACGCTCGCCGGGCGTCTGAGCGATCGCACCGGTCCGCGTCCGCCGGTCGCGGCCGGCGCATCGCTCACGGCCCTCGCCGCGGCAGCCGTCGCCGTGGGCAACGCCTCCTGGGGTCCCGCCGCGCTGCTGGCGGTCCTGCTGGTGCTCGGACTCGGCTTCGGCGCCATCGCCGCCCCGACGTTCGCCAGCATCTACCGCGTGCTGCCGAAGACAGCCGTGGGGCAGGGCACCGCCGCGCTGTTCATCGTGGTGCAGCTGTTCGCCGCGGTCGGCGTGACGCTCGTCGGCTTCCTGGTCGAACGGGCGGCGCAGCCCGTGGATGCCGCCTACGGCCTCGTCGCCGTCGCGGCCCTCGCCGTGGCGGCGGCATCCGTGCTGCTGCCGGCCAGGCCCGCGCCCGCGGCCGGCTGATCGCGCCCGTGGCCCTCGACACGGCGCATCGCGGGTTACGCCCGTTGACACCGGCACGACCACGCGAACGCCGCGGGCCGTAGCCTCGAGGCATGGCACTCGAGTATGCGGACGGCCCCGCGGTCTACATCCTTCACGACAACCCCGAGTGGATCCCTCCGCTCGCGGCCGCGCTCGAGGCCGAAGGCGTACCGTACCGCGAGTGGCCGCTCGTGGGCGGCTCGTTCGACCTCGCGCAGGATCCGCCGGAAGGCGTGTTCTGGTCACGTCTGAGCGCCTCCGCCCATACCCGCGGCAACGCGCGGGCCAAGGAGCACACCCGCGCCGTGCTCCGGTGGCTCGAGGCGGCCGGACGCACCGTCGTCAACGGCAGCGACGTGACCGAGCTCGAGGTGAGCAAGGTCGCCCAGTACGTGGCGCTGCGCCGCGCGGGCTTCGACGTGCCGCGCACGATCGCGGTGCTCGGCGATGACGACCTCTCGCGGCGTGCCCGCGAGCTGCCGCTGCCGTTCATCACCAAGCACAACCAGGGCGGCAAGGGCCTGGGTGTGCGGCGATTCGACTCCTACGAGGAGTTCGACGCGCACCTGGCCGCAGGCGACCGCGAAGAGCCCGTCGACGGCATCCTGCTGCTCCAGGAGTATCTCCCCGCCGCGGAGCCCTTCATCACGCGCGCCGAGTTCGTGGGCGGGGAGCTCGTCTACGCCGTGCGCGTGGACACGTCCGCCGGCAGCTTCGAGCTGTGCCCGGCCGAGGCCTGCGCGGTGCCCGCCGCGGCGCCGAGCCTGTTCGCCAGGCGCCCGGAGATCACCGCCGAGCATCCGCTGATCGCCGGGCTCGCGGCGTTCCTGCGCGCGCACCGCGTCGAGGTCGCCGGGGTCGAGTTCATCGAGACCGCCGACGGCCGGACGGTGCCCTACGACATCAACACCAACACGAACTACAACCCGGACGTCGAGAACGACGGCGGCGTCTCGGCGGCGACCACGGTGGCGCGCTTCCTGCAGCGCCGGCTCGCCGAGACGTACGCGGTCGCACGGTAGGGCGGGTCGGCATGAGATTCGGCTATTGGACGCCCATCTTCGGCGGGTGGCTTCGCAACGTCGCGGACGAGCAGACGCCCGCGTCCTTCGCGCATCTCGTCCGGATCGCCCGCGCGGCCGAGCGCGGGGGCTTCGACCTGACGCTCGTGCCCGAGCTCAACCTCAACGACATCAAGGGCCCCGACGGTCCCGCCCTCGACGCGTGGGCGGTCTCCGCGGCGCTGGCGGCGGTGACCGAGCGACTGGAGATCATGGCGGCCGTGCGCCCGAGCTACCACCCGCCGGCGCTGGCGGCGAAGCAGGCCGCCACCATCCAGGACATCTCGCAGGACCGGTTCACGCTCAACGTGGTCTCGGCGTGGTGGGCGGAGGAGGCGCGGCAGTACGGGGTCTCGTTCGCCGACCACGACGACCGCTACGCCATCACCCGTGAGTACGTGGACGTGCTGCGCGGCCTGTGGACGCAGACCCCGTTCGACTACGACGGCGAGCACTACTCGTTCGCCGGCACGCACCTCGAGCCCGCGCCCCGCGTGCTGCCCCGGATCTATGCCGGCGGCGAGAGCGAGGCCGGCCGTGCAGCGATCGCGGGCTTCGCGGACGCCTATCTCACGCACGGCGGCACCGTCGAGGAGCTGCGCGAGAAGATCGGGGACATGCGGGCCCGACGGGAACGGGCCGGTCTGCCGCCGTTCCAGGCGTTCGGCATGGCCGCGTATCCGATCGTGCGGGACACCGAGGAGGAGGCGCGGGCCGAGCTCGACCGGATCACCGACGTCCGCACGGGCGCGGCGTACGACTCGTACCGGGACTTCGTGACCAAGTCGCAGCTGGACGTCGAGATCAGCCTGCGCGAGTACTCCGTGTCCAACCGCGGCCTGCGTCCGGAGCTGATCGGCACCCCGGAGCAGGTCGCCGAGCGCATCCTCGCCTATCAGGAGGTCGGCGTGGACACCCTGCTGCTGCAGTTCTCCCCCGCGCTGAGCGAGCTGGAGCGGTTCGCCGAGCAGGTCGTCCCGCTCGTGAACGCGGAGGTGCGGAGATGACCGACGCGGCGAAGCCGGAGTACGACTGGTCCGGCTACGGCTTCGACACCCGGCAGGTGCACGCCGGCGAGGCGGAGGACCTGTCCTACAACGCGCGGATCACGCCGGTGTATCTGGGCAACGCGTTCCGCTTCGACTCGCTGGAGCACGCGTTCGAGCGGTTCACCGGCGCGACGCCGGGTCAGCTCTACTCGCGCAGCGTGAACCCCACGAACGCCGTCGCGGAACGGCGGATCGCCTCGCTGGAAGGTGGCGCGGGGGCGATCGCGGTCGGCTCGGGCGCCGCGGCCATCACCTCGGCGCTGCTCACGATCCTGGCCGCGGGCGACCACTTCGTCTCCACCGCCAGCATCTACAGCGGCACCCGCATCCTGTTCGACGGCGTGCTCGCACGCGCCGGCATCGCCGTCGACTACCTCTGGGACTGGCGCGATCCGCAGGAGTGGGCTCGCACGATCCGCCCCGACACGAAGGCGATCTTCACCGAGACGATCCCGAATCCGAAGAACGACGTGGTCGACATCGCCGCGGTCGCCGCCGTCGCGCGGGACGCCGGCGTGCCGCTCGTGGTCGACAACACGGTGGCGACGCCCTATCTGACCAGGCCCCTCGAGGACGGCGCGAGCATCGTGGTGCACTCCGCGACGAAGTTCCTCGCCGGTCACGGCGCCGTCCTGGCCGGTGCCATCGTCGATGGCGGCACGTTCGACTGGGAGGCGTCCGGGCACCACTTCGGTCTCATCACCGACCGCCCCGCATCCGGTGTGCCGTCGTTCCTGGAGCGCTACGGCATCGCGCACGCCTTCGAGGAGGCGGCGCGGAGCGCGGTCGTCAACAACACCGGGCCGGCCCTCTCCCCGCTGAACGCCTTCCTGCTGCAGCAGGGGATGGAGACGCTCTCGCTGCGCATGGAGAGGCATCTCGAGAACGCGCGCGCGATCGCCGAATGGCTCGACCGGCAGCCCGAGGTCGAGTCGGTCGACTACGCGGGCCTGCCCGGCCATCCGGACCACGAGGTCGCCCAGCGGATCTACGGCGGTCGCCCCGGCGCGGTGTTCGCGTTCACGGTGCGCGGCGGCCAGGAGGGCGCGACCGCCTTCTACGACGGTCTGCGCGTCTTCTCCCGCATGACGAACATCGGCGACCTGCGCTCGATGGCGCTGCACCCCGCGACGACGACGCACGTCTCGTTCACCCCCGAACTGCGGGCCCGGCTGGGCATCCATCCGGGTCTCATCCGGCTCTCGGTGGGCATCGAGACCGTCGACGACCTGATCGCCGATCTGCGGCAGGCGCTCGACCGCGTCAGCGGCCTGGCGGCCGCCGACGTAGCGACAGTGTCGTTTGGACCCGAAAGTCCTTCGGACTTTCGGGTCAGCGGGCCGGACACGTGACCCTCGACTCGGGCACCCGCGTCCTGGTCCGCGTCGACGCCGGGACCGTGCTGGGCTCCTCGGGAGAGACGGCGCTGATCGCGCTGTGGGACACCGGGCGCGTCGACGCGATCGTGCTCGGCCGGTCCGCGACCGGCGACGCGGACCCCAGCGCCGTCGCGGCCTTCCTCGGCGCCCGGCATCCACGGCTCGACCTCGTGATCGAGGCCGGCTTCGACCACGACTTCCCCTACAACCTCGCCCGACGCGTCGCCTCGCTGCAGGCCCTCGGCGGGCGCGCGCCCGCCCTGCTGCTGCACCCCGCCGGAGCCGGAGGCGACCGCGACGGCGTCGACGCGCTGCACCGGCTCTGGCAGTCGTGGCCGCGCACGAGCATTCTGGGCGACCGCGAGACGCGCACGTTCGTCGACGTCGAGCAGCTGCGCCGCGTCGACCAGGCCGGCCGTCACCGGGTGGCGGGTCCGCTGCAGACCCCGGTCGACCAGGACGACCTGCCGGTGGTGCTGCAGCACTTCGACCCCGCGGCGCCGGACGAGTCCGCCGACGCGGACGTGCTGGTGACGGATGCGGCCGGCGCCGCCCGTGCGGAGGCCGCCGACCGCAGACCGGTCTTCATCGAGACCGCGGCGTCGGCGGTGCGTCTCGTCGTCGAGAGCGGGGCCGACGGCGTGATCGTCGACGACGAGCCGGACGCGGTGCGTCGGGCCCTGGATCCGCTGCCGCGACGCGGCGGCGGCGGCCTGCGCGGTCGCTGGGGGCTCGGCCGGCCACGGGTGACGCTGGACGACGGCGTGCGTCCCTTCGCGCCGAGCAGAGGGCACGCCTGAGGTGCCGGGGCGCATGATCCTCGGGCTGAACGTGCTGGGCGTCGGCCAACGACCGGCGGCATGGCAGGCCGAGCAGCTCGCCCCGACGGCGTTCATCGACCGCGACCACTGGGTGCGGGTCGCGCGCGAGGCCGAGCGGGGACTGCTCGATGCGCTGTTCCTGGCCGACCAGCCGTGGCTCGCCGATCCGTCGGGGCGTCCGGCGGGGGCCCTGGAGCCGACCGTGCTGCTGTCCGCCGTCGCGGCGCACACCGAGCGCTTGGGGCTGGTGGCCACGCTCTCCTCGACCTACAACGACCCGGCCGAGCTGGCCGCGCGCATCCTCACACTGGACCACCTGAGCGGCGGGCGCGCGGGATGGAACGTGGTGACCACGGCATCGCCGGACGTGGGCGCGAACTTCGGCATCACGGCCGGTGTGGACCGTGACTCCCGCTATCGCCGGGCGCATGAGGTGGTGACCGCGGTGGAACGGCTGTGGGCGGATGCCGGCAGCGGCCGCCTCAGCCTGCCGCCCTCGCCCCAGGGGCGCCCGGCTCTCGTGCAGGCCGGCGGGTCGCCAGAGGGACGGCGCCTGGCCGGTGAGCACGCGGACGCGGTGTTCACCGCCGAGATGACGCTCGACGCCGCCCTGGAGCACTATCGCGTGGTGAAGGACCACGCCCGGCGCATCGGGCGCGATCCCCACACGGTCAAGGTGCTGCCCGGGTTCGCGCTGGTCATCGCCTCGACCGAGCGCGAGGCGGCCGACCGGTTCGACGAGTGGGAGGCGCGCGGCCCGGCGGACTACACGCTCGCCCGCCTGTCCGGCATCCTCGGGGTCGACGCGAGCGTCTTCGACCTCGACCTGCCGTTGCCGCCGGAGATCCGCGAGGTGCCGGATGACCCGGCGACGTTCGGAGCGAGCCTGTCCTTCCGCGCGACGACGGTGCGCTTCGCGCGCACCCACGGCCTGACGGTGCGGCAGCTGCTGCGCGCGTACGGCGGCTACGGCCATCCGATCATCATCGGCACGCCCGAGCGCGTGGCCGGCACGCTGGCCGACTGGTTCCTCGCGGGGGCGGCCGACGGCTTCAATCTGATGCCGGATGTGCTGCCGGAGGGGCTGACCACGCTCGTGGACGAGGTGCTGCCGCTGCTGCGGGCGCGGGGGCTGTTCCGCTCGGAATACGAGGCGGCGACCCTTCGCGGGCGGCTCGGCGGTCTCACGCCGTGACCGCGGATCCGGCCGGCGGGTGAGGTCATCTGGCGTCACATCGGGTCCGCCGTCGTCATAGTCCGTCTCGGTTCGAGACATCCGTGACGCGACGGGATCCCGGAGGTTACCGTGTTCGCACATCGATCCCGAGGAGGTTCCCATGTCGACCACGATCCTTTCCGCTCGCACCGGCGGTCCCGACACCTCGCGCCTCGAGGACGCCCGTCGGGCCTTCCGCGACGCGCAGACCGAGCTCGCACGCGCCCGTCAGGAGCTGCTGCGGCTGCACAGCGCGCACGCGCGCACGCTCGGCTCGCACTGACCCGCGGACCGTCGCTCAGGCGTGCGCCCGCCGCACAGCCTCCCCCATCGCCGCCAGGGCTCCGGTGAGGATCGGCCGCGGGGTGGCGAAGACGATCCGCACGAACCGCTCGTAGCCGCGCCCGAGGAGTGCGCCCTCGGTGAGGACGACACCGGCCTGCTCGCGGAAGAACGCGGCGGGCGAGGCGGGGAGCTCGAGCCCGTCGGTGTCGATCCAGCCGATGTATGTCGCGTCGGGAACGCGGTAGACGGCACCCGGGAGGTGCGTGGCGACGAGGTCGGCGAGGTCGTGGCGGGCGGCATCCAGATAGCGCAGGACGGTGTCGAGCCATGCTCCGCCGTCGCGATAGGCCGCGGTCGCGGCCACGACGCCGAGCGTCGACGCGCCGTGCTGCACGGCGAACCCGAATCGGCGGTAGACCTCCTGGTCGATCGCGTTCGTGGTGATGAGCTGCGCCGCCTTCAGACCGGCCACGTTCCATGCCTTCGACGCGCTCGTCCCGGTGATCGTGTGCGCGGCGGTCGCGTCGCTGAGCGAGGCATACGGGATGTGACGCCGGCCGTCGAAGCGCAGCGGCGCGTGGATCTCGTCGGCGAACACTCGTCCGCCGTGGCGGACGACGATCTCGGCCAGGGCGAGCAGCTCCTCACGCGGCAGAACCGTGCCGGTGGGGTTGTGCGGATTGCAGACGACGAGGGTGCGCGCCCCCTGCGCGAAAGCGCGATCGATCCCGTCGAGATCGTGGTGCCAGCGGCCGTCGACCTCGACGCCCGGGACCTCGATCACCGGGTGACCGATGGTGGGAAGGTATGTCAGGAACGGCATATATGCCGGAGTCGGCACGATGACCGCGGATCCGGCCGGTGCGTACTCGGTCACGGCGACGCCGAGCGCGGCCATGACGTCGGAGACGGGGTGCACCCGCTCCGGCGCGATGCGCCAGTCGTACTCGCGCGCCATCCAGGCCGCCGTCGCCTCGCCGAGCTCCGCGGCGAGGGGAGGCGAGAGATAACCCAGCACCTCGTCGGCGATCGCGCGCTGCAGCGCCTCGGCGACCGCGGGCGCCGTGCCGAAGTCCATCTCGGCGACCCAGGCGCCGATCGCGCCGGGATGCAGGCTCCATTTCCGGCTGGCCGGCCGGTCGAGCTGCGCTCGGGTGCGGAGGTCGAAGGGGTGCGGACGGTCGATCATCGAGTCTCGAGCCTATGACGCCGGGGCCGCGCGCGCCTCCTCGCGGTCACGCGACGACACAGGACCGCCCACCCCGCGGGGATGTCCCAGGGTCTTTTCCGGGACATCCCCGCGCCGCAGGGCTCAGGCCTTCGACTCGGCGACCTCGATCGCCGGCGAGTCGCCGGTTCCGGCGTCCGCGACGACCTGCACCTTGCGCGGCTTGGCCTTCTCGCTCACCGGGATCGTGACGCTCAGCACGCCGTTGCGATAGGTGGCCGTGATGTTCTCGGTGTCGAGGCCTTGGCCGAGGCTCAGCTGACGCAGGAACGTGCCGGAGGTGCGCTCCCGGGTGATCCAGGTCACACCCTCGCCGGAGCCCAGCGTGCGCTCGGCGCGGATGGTCAGCAGCTGCCCGTCGACGTCGACGTCGACCGAACCCGGATCGATGCCCGGAAGGTCGGCCGTCAGCACGTAGTGGTCGCCGTCGCGGTAGAGGTCCATCGGCATCTGCCGAGGTCCGCGGCGAGCGGAGTCGAAGAGGGAGGTGGTGAGGTGCTCCAGTTCACGGAGCGGGTCATAGGTGGCCATGTCGTCTCCTTTGAATAAGCGGGCTCAGCGCCCGGATGACTACTTGAGCCGAATCGACTCAAGTAGCTTCAGATTAGCACTCTGGCAGCGAGAGTGCCAGCATCCTCCCCACGATTTCGAGCTCGGCAAAGTGAGAACTTTTATACGAATTTCTTCTTTCCTCAATCGTCTCTTTGTTCTATACTGGACGTGATGCAAGACCCGCGTTCGTGCCCACTTCTGGTTCGCGGGGAGACCACCGGCGTCATCGACGCCAGGAGGAGAGGTCTTCATGGGGCACGAGCAGCAGGCCACCGTCGACGCACCGTCCGTGCCGTCGCTGGAGTGGCCGGCCTTGAACGGCCTCGTCGACGAGCTGCTGGCCACCCGTCGACAGGTCGCGGCCGCGCAGGCCGCCGAGGCTCGCGTGTTCGCGCGAGCCGTCGACCTGGTGTCCGAGCGCATCGAAGAGCGCCGCCGGGCCTGGCCCGACCCCGAGGAGTTCCTCCGCAACGGCGGAACCGACCTGCCGCTGCGGGAGATCGCATTGGAGCTGGGCATGGCGATCCGCATCTCCGACCGCACCGTGCAGGCCCGCATCGGCCAGGCATGGACGCTGGTGGAACGCTTCCCCGCCGCCCTCGTCCAGTGGGAGTCCGGCACGATCGATGCCGGACACGCCTGGGCCATCGTCCACGCCGGCAGCACCATCCACGACGAGCAGCTGCGGGCACGATACGAACAGCTCGCCCTGGACGCCGCCGGCACGGAATCCCCCACCCGGTTCAGCGCCATCGCCCGCGCCATCGCCGCCCGCATCGACCCCGACGGAGCCGCCGATCTGATCGACGCCGCTCACGCGGAACGGCGCGTGCGCCTCTATCCCCTCGGCGACGGCCTCGCCCGCCTCATCGCCGACCTGCCCGCACCACTCGCCCACGCCATCTACGACCGACTCACGGCCCTCGCCACCGCGCCCGACGAGCCCGCGATCGCGGATCCCGCCGACCCGGACGCGGCCGGCTCGGGCCGCCCCCGAGCCGGGCGACAGCGGGTGGTCACCGGGGCGACGCCGCCGTCCGTCCCCGCCAGCGGTACGGCCGAGGTCTCCGAACCCGCCGTGTCCGACGCCCGCACGACGGATCAGCGGCGTGCCGACGCGTTGGCCGAGGTGCTGCTCACCGGTCCTGCCGCCTGCCACGGTGACGGCACCGGGGCGATCACCGGCCGGGTGCAGATCACGATCCCGCTGCTCACGCTGGCCGAGGCGGGCGATGAGCCGGCGCTGCTGGCCGGCTACGGCCCGATCGACCCCGCGATCGCGCGTCGCATAGCCGCCGGAGCGCCCGGCTGGGATCGCGTGTTCACCGACGCGTACACCGGACTTCCGCTCGCCGTCGACCGGTATCGGCCGAACGCGCAGCTGACCCGCTATCTCGAGGCCCGCGACGAGCGCTGCCGCACGCCGGGATGCGGCGTGCCCGCCCACCGATGCGACAAGGACCACACGATCGATGCCGCGCTGGGCGGCGCCACGGAGGCCGACAACCTCGCCGACTTCTGCCGCCGACACCACGTCGACAAGCACCACACCGCCTGGCGGGTGCGGCAGCTCGGCGGCGGGGTGCTCGAATGGACCGGACCCGCCGGACGTGCCTATCTCGATCGACCACCTGCGACGGTCCGATTCGTGCCCGACGACTGCTGGACCACCGGCCCGCCGACCGAACCGGTCGCCACCGACGTCCCACCGCCCTTCTGAGGATCAGGTCTCAGCGAACGACGTCGCCTCCCGCACCATCTCGATCTCGCGCAGCCCGTCGATGTGCCGGACGACGCCGTCGGGGACGAACCCGCTCTTGCGGTAGAAGGCCTGGGCCCGCGGATTCGGGTCTGCGACCCACAACGCGGTCGGCGCGTCGTCCGACGTCACCTGCCGCAGCAGCGCCTGTGCGAGACCGCCGCCGTGGTGCGCGGCGAGCACGTACAGGACGTGCAGGCGCCGACGCCCCGGCATCTCAGCGTCCGGCCCCGTCATCGCGATGCCCACGATCGCGCCCTCGACCTCTCCCACCGCGATGCGGTTCGACGCCCATCGCGGATCGGTCAACGCCCCGAGCCAGAACCTCTCCCTCGTCTCGATCGCGTCCAGCGCGTCGAGCACCGCATCCGGCATCAGGCCCCGATAGGTCTCCTGCCACGACCGCACGTGCACGGCTGCCATCCCGGCAGCATCGCCCGGGCGCGCCGCGCGCACGCCCGTCGCCATCAGAACGCGCTGCCCGGGTTGAGGATCCCCCGTGGGTCGAAGACGGCCTTGACCTGCTCGTGCAGCGCCACGGCCGCCTCCCCCAGCTCGCGACGGGCCCATTCCCGCTTCAGCCGGCCCACACCGTGCTCGGCCGTCACCGTGCCGCCGAGCTCCAGCGCGAGGGCGAAGATGTCGTCGGCTGCGTGGTGCGCGACCTCGGGGATGTCACCGTCGGCATCCGCGTCGGCCACGATGATCGGGTGCAGATTGCCGTCGCCGGCGTGCCCGAACACGAAGATGGGCACGTCCCGCGCCGCGGCGATCTCGCGGATGCGGCCGATCGCCTCCGCCAGCCGGCTGCGTGGCACCGCGATGTCCTCGATGAGCGGCCGGCCGACCCGCTCGATCGCCGGCAGCGCCTGGCGGCGTGCGGCCAGCAGTCGGTCCGCCTCGGCCTCGTCGCTCGTCCACTCCACGCCGGTCGCGGTCGACGACAGCGCCTCGACGACCACCGAGATCTCCTCCTCCGCCCCGAACCCGTCGGTCTGCGCGATCAGCAGCGCCTCGCCGTGTTCACGCAGTCGCGTGCCCTCCGCGGCGTCGATCGCCGCGAGCGTCGCTCCGTCGAGGATCTCGAGCACGGCCGGCCGCGCTCCGCTCACCGCGATCGCGGCCACCGCGCTCGCGGCGTCCTCGAGCGTCGCGAACGAGGCGGAGGCGGTCGCCACCCGCGCCGGCTTCGGAAGCAGTCGGACGGTGGCCCCGACGACGATGCCGAGTGTGCCCTCCGATCCGACGACGAGCCCGGCGAAGTCGTAACCGGTCACGCCCTTGATCGTGGGGCGCCCGAGGTGGACGAGCGAGCCGTCGGCCAGCACGACGTCGACCGACAGCACCGCGTCGCGCGTGACCCCGTACTTCGCCCCGCGCAGCCCGCCGGCGTTGGTCGCGATGTTCCCGCCGATCGTGGAGATCCCGACGCTGCCCGGGTCGGGGGCGTAGAACAGCCCCTGCTCACCGGCCGCACGGTCGAGGTCGGCGGTGACGACGCCCGCCTCGACGCGCGCGGTGCCGTCGACCGGGTCGATCGCGAGGATCCGGTTCAGGCCCGACAGGTCGAGCACGATCACGCCGTCACCCGCCACCGCGCCGCCGGCCAGGCCGGAGCCCGCGCCGCGCGTGACGACCGGCACGCCGAGCTCGGCCGCGTGCCGCACCGTCGTCTGCACGTCGGCGACGGTGCGCGCGACGACGATCTCGCGCGGCGGCCCGTCGGGACGCAGACCGGAGCGGTCGATCGTGCGGGCGGCGGGGGTGTCGAGGCTCACCGTTCCACGCTACGAGGCGCGAGCCGACCGGTCACGCGACGATCCCGAATGCGAACCCATCCGCCGGTCCGATGGGACCGCCTGTCTCCGCATCCGCTCACGAGGGTCGCAGGATCGCTCCGAGGTCGCAGGATAACCGCCGAATCCTGCGACCTCCGGCGCATTCTGCGACCGCGACGGACGCGGTCCGGCGGCCGCACCGGTCATCGGGAGGCGAGACCGCGGCGGGCCAACGCCTCGCGGATGGTATGGCGGCCGTGCAACCCGGCGATGTCGCGTACCCGCGTGATCGCGGCGGCGATCCAACCGCGAGATGCTCCCTGGGTCTCGTAGTAGCCGCGCACCGTCGTCTCGTAGTCGCCGATGTCCGCCGGATCCGCCTCCCGGTAGTGCTCACGGTGGCGCACCACGCGCTGCGGCAACCGCGGCTTGATCCCCGCCGGGTCGTGCGGATCCGGGTGACCGATGGCGACGCCCACCACCGGGAATGCCGCGTCGGGCAGTCCCAGCAGCTCGGCGACCGCTTCCGGCGCGTTGCGCACGGACCCGACGTAGACCGTGCCCAGTCCCAGCGACTCCGCGGCGACGACCGCGTTCTGCGCGGCGAGCGCGGCGTCCACGAACCCGACGAGCGTGCTCTCGATGTAGTCGATCGCCTCCGCCGCCTCGCCGTGCGCCGCGGCGAGGCCCCGCGCCCGCGCCCAGTCGGCGACGAAGACGAGGAACACGGCCGCATCCCGGATGAACTCCTGCCCGCCGGCGAGCTCGGCGATGCGCGCGACGCGCTCCGCGTCGCGCAGCTCCACGACCGACCAGGCCTGATGGTTCGAGCTCGTCGCCGCCGACTGCGCGGCCGCGACGATCGCGGTCACGGTCTCGTCGTCGACCGGCTCACCGGTGTATCGCCGCACCGAGCGGTGCCGGTAGAGCAGCGACAGCACCGCGTTCTCCGGCAACGCGCCGGCCGGAGCGTCACCGCCGTAGCGGAGCGAGAGGGATTGCTCAGACATCGGTCCCGCCGCGCTCGTACGGGATGCGCTCCCCCGCCTCCACCGCGATGTCGAGCACGTTGCCTGCCGGCGGCAGCGGGCACAGCGCGAAGTCGGAGTACGCGCACGGCTTGTTGTAGGCGCGCGTGAAGTCGACCACGACCTCGTCGCCGGATGCCGGCAGCTCGACCAGCAGCTCGCGCTGGGCCGCATAGGTCGTCACCCCCGACGTCGCGTCGCGGAACAGCAGCACGACGTGTCCGGGCTTGCCGTGCGCCGGCAGGGCGACGAGCCGGTGGTCCCGCCCGCGGAGCGTGAACTCGACCGCGCCGGGCGAGATCGCGTCCCGTGAGACGCGATCCGAGACCGTGGCGACCACGAGCTCCTGCTCGGCCGGCACCCAGCGGCCGGTCACCCGCCACGCCGGGTCGGGCGCGTACGCCGGCGTGCCCGCGTACGCCGCCACGGCGGCGGATGCGGCATCCCGCACGCGGACGATGTCCCACCCGCTGCCGCGCACCAGCTCGATCGTGAGCGTGCCCTCCTGCACGAGCCGGCGGGATCCGCCCTCGGCGGGGCGGGACAGCACGACCCGGCCGCTGCGGCGCGCGCCCTCGTCGTCGAGCACGTGCTCGCCCTCGGCGAGATCGACGACCACGCCTTCGTCCGCAGCCGACCAGCGGCCCGGCAGCCGGTCGATCGCGACCGGCTCGGCGGTCAGGTAGTCGATGCTGACGACCGGCAGGATGCCGTCGGGTGCGGCGACGGCCAGGTCGCGCGCGGCGCGCCAGCGCTGCCAGTCGGCGGCGAAGGCGGTCTCGTCGATGACGGGGGTGCTCATGATGTCCTCCTCAGGGCCGGGATGATGTGGGTCGCGATGTCCTCGAGCAGGCGCGTGTTCTCGGCCGGGCCGAAGGCGGGCGGCAGGAACGCGATCAGCTCGTCCGCCTCGGCGAGCGCGACATCCGCCAGCAGGGCGTCGACGACGCGGGCGGGCTCGCCGTGGAGCGCCGGGCTCATCGTCATCGGTCGCGGGGCGTCGCCGCGGCCGGGGTCGACCGCTCCGGCCGGGCGGGAGGCGGCGGGCCCGAGCGTGCGCCGTTCCTCGTCGTAGGCGGCGTAGCGGCGCGCGAGCTCC
>NZ_JASGEL010000140.1:0-21627 GCF_047606385.1 Microbacterium sp. | reverse complement strand
CGCGCTGGCCGAGCGCGACGCCGAGGCCGCGCGGCTCACCGCCCTGCGCCGCCGGCTGGTCGCCGGCATCCTCGGCACGATCCCGCGGACGCGGCTGCTGGGCGACCCCGAGCACCGGGTGCCGGGCAACGCGCACGTGCTGTTCGACGGCGCGTCGGGGGAGACGATGCTGTTCCTGCTCGATCAGGCCGGCATCCACGTCTCGACCGGCTCCGCCTGCCAGGCGGGGGTCGCCGAGCCCTCCCACGTGGTGCTGGCGCTCGGGTACGACGACGAGGCGGCCCGATCGGTGCTGCGGTTCACGCTGGGTCGTACCACGACCGATGCCGATGTCGACACCGTGCTGGCGGCGTTGCCGGATGCCGTCGCGCGCGCCCGGGCCGCGCGCTGAACGGACCCGGCCCGCCGCTCGCTCGTAGACTGGAGCGATGCGGATCCTGGCGGCGATGAGCGGCGGCGTCGACTCCGCCGTGGCCGCGGCGCGAGCGGTCGACGCCGGTCACGACGTCGTGGGCGTGCATCTCGCGCTCTCGCGCGCCGGGGGGACGCTGCGCGCGGGCAGTCGCGGATGCTGCACGATCGAGGACGCGATGGACGCGCGACGCGCGGCCGACCGACTCGGCATCCCGTTCTACGTGTGGGACTTCTCCGAGCGCTTCCGCGACGACGTCATCGAGGACTTCGTCGCCGAGTACCGGGCGGGCCGCACCCCGAACCCGTGCATGCGCTGCAATGAGCGGATCAAGTTCGCCGCGCTGCTGGAGCGCGCGCTCGAGCTCGGCTTCGACGCGGTGTGCACCGGGCACTACGCCACACTCGTCGACGGCGTGGAGGGTCTCGAGCTGCACCGCGCCAGCGACAACGCGAAGGACCAGTCGTACGTGCTCGGGGTTCTGACCGCCGAGCAGCTCGCGCACACGTACTTCCCGCTGGGGACGACGCCGTCGAAGGCTCTCGTGCGCGCGGAGGCCGAGGCGCGCGGGCTCGCGGTCGCCCACAAGCCCGACAGCCACGACATCTGCTTCATCCCCGACGGCGACACGCGCGGCTGGCTGGCCGATCGCGTCGGGGCCGCCCCCGGCGAGATCGTCGACCGCTCCGGCGCGGTCGTCGGAGCGCACGACGGAGCGCACGCGTTCACGGTCGGCCAGCGGCGCGGCCTGCGCCTCGGGGTGCCCGCCGCGGACGGCAAGCCACGGTTCGTGCTCGAGGTGCGGCCCGTGACGAACACCGTGGTGGTGGGGCCGAAGGAGGCGCTCGCGACCGCCGAGATCGCGGGTGCGCGGCACACCTGGGCGGGTTCCGCGCCGACGGCGTCCGAGTTCGACTGCGAGGTGCAGATCCGCGCGCACGCCGATCCGGTTCCGGCCCGCGCCGTGGTCGCCGACGGTCTCGTGACGGTTCGTCCCGACGCGCCGCTCGACGGGGTCGCACCGGGACAGACGGCCGTGCTCTACGTGGGCCCACGGGTGCTCGGGCAGTTCACGATCGATCGCACGGTGTCGGCCGTGCCGGTGGGCTGAGGGCGCGTCAAGTCCGGTTCCGGTGTCGGTCGTCCTGCCTAGACTTGCGGCGTGACGGATGCGGCGATCGATGCGGACCTGACTCTGGATGCCGCGCGGGCGGAGGCGGCGGAGCTCACCGACCGCATCATCGCCGCCCGCGATGCGTACTACGGTGCCGACGCCGAGCTGGTCGACGACGCCACCTACGACGGCTGGATGCACCGGCTCGAGCAGATCGAGCGCACCTTCCCGCAGCTGCAGGGGCAGGACTCGCCGACGCTGTCCGTCGGCGCGGCGCAGGACACGGATCTGGCCACGATCGCGCACGCCGAGCGGATGCTGAGCCTGGACAACGTGTTCTCGCCCGACGAGCTGCGCGACTGGTGCGTGAAGACGCAGGACGCCGCCGGCCGCCCGGTCGCCTGGCTCACCGAGCTGAAGATCGATGGGCTGGCGATCAGCCTGCGCTACGAGAACGGCGTCCTGACCAGCGCTGCGACCCGCGGCGACGGCCGGGTCGGCGAGATCGTGACCGACAACGCGTTGCGGCTCCCCGAGGTGCCGGCACGGTTGCGGGGCGAAGGGCATCCGGCTCTGGTCGAGGTGCGCGGCGAGGTGTTCATCCCGGTCGCCGCCTTCGAGCGCCTCAACGACGTGCAGGCGCGGCTGCGCGAGCGCGCGGTGGACGAGGCCCGCTCCCGCTCCGAGGCCCGACGCTCGGCGTCGCGCGACTTCGACGAGGAGAGGGCGCGCACGGCGGCACAGCGCCGCTTCCCGGCGTTCGCCAACCCGCGCAACGCGGCCAGCGGCGGCCTGCGTCAGCAGCTCGAGAAGAAGGACGGGCTCGAGCGGGAGGCGGCGCTGGAGCGGATCGACTCGCTGCGGCTCTACGTGCACGGCATCGGCGCCTGGCCCGATCCGCCGGTGGCGTCGCAGAGCGAGGTGTACGGGCTGCTCGCCGGGTGGGGACTGCCGGTCAGCCCGCACAACGCGGTGAACGCCGGCATCGACGACGTGCTCGCGTTCGTGGCGCACTACGGCGATCACCGGCACGAGGTCGAGCACGAGCTCGACGGCATCGTCGTGAAGGTCGACGAGCTGGCGCTGCACGCCGAGCTGGGAGCGACCAGTCGCGCGCCGCGGTGGGCGATCGCCTACAAGTACCCGCCGGAACAGGTGAACACGAAGCTCCTCGACATCGTCGTGTCGGTGGGACGCACCGGCCGGGCGACGCCGTTCGCGGTCATGGAGCCGGTGAAGGTCGCCGGCTCGGTGGTGCGGCAGGCGACGCTCCACAACCAGGACGTGGTGAAGGCCAAAGGCGTGCTGATCGGCGACACGGTCGTGCTGCGCAAGGCCGGCGACGTGATCCCGGAGGTGCTGGGCCCGGTCGCCGAGCTGCGCGACGGCACCGAGCGCGCGTTCGTGATGCCGACGGCGTGCCCGGTGTGCGGCACGCCGCTCGCGCCCGCCAAGGAGGGCGACATCGACCTGCGCTGCCCCAACGCGCGCTCGTGCCCGGCGCAGGTGCGCGGTCGCGTCGAGCACATCGGCTCCCGTGGCGCGCTCGACATCGAGGCGCTCGGAGAGGTCACGGCGGCGGCGCTCACCCAGCCCGACGTGCCGGCGGACCCGCCGCTGGTCACGGAGGCCGGTCTGTTCGACCTCACGCTCGAGCGGATCGTGCCGATCGAGGTCATCGTCCGCGACGCGGAGACCGGGGAGCGCAAGGTCGACGAGCAGTCGGGGGAGTTCGTCCGACGGGCGCCGTTCCAGAAGCTGGGGCCGGCGTCGTATCCCCCCGGCACCGAGCACATGGACGCCGCCGAGCGCCGCCGGGCCGGGGTCCGCAAGGACTACCGTGAGCCGTTGCCCTCGGAGCAGGCGGTGAAGCTGCTCGCCGAGCTGGAGAAGGCGAAGACGAAGGACCTGTGGCGCCTGCTGGTCGCACTGAACATCCGCCACGTCGGCCCGGTCGCCGCGCGCGCGCTGGCGCAGTGGTTCGGGTCGCTCGATGCGATCCGCAGTGCCTCGCGGGAGGATCTCGCCGCGGTGGAGGGGGTCGGCGGGATCATCGCGGATGCCGTGCTCGACTGGTTCGCCGTCGACTGGCACCGGGAGATCATCGATCGCTGGACGGCGGCGGGCGTGCGGTGGTCGATCCCCGGGCATGCCGGACCGGGTGCGGCGGCCGCGGCCGGCGGGGTGCTCGACGGTGTCACGGTCGTCGCCACCGGTACGCTCGAGGGCTACACGCGGGAGGGAGCCCAGGAGGCGATCCTCGCCGCAGGGGGAAAAGCGGCATCCAGCGTGTCGAAGAAGACCGACTTCGTCGCGGCCGGTCCGGGCGCGGGCTCGAAGCTGTCGAAGGCGGAGGAGCTGGGTGTGCGGATCATCGACGCGGCACAGTTCCGCATCCTCGTCGAGCAGGGGCCGGCGGCGCTGGACGCGCTCGATCCGGACGCCGGCTGAGCGGCTACGACCGCGTGCTCGCATAGATCGTCGAGCCCCGCAGCGCCGTGCCGTCGGCGACCGCGTCGAGCCACCGCGCGGTGGTCACGACGGCTGCGAAGCGCGACTGCAGCACGATGCAGACGGTCTCGTGCAGGGTGCGCGCGTCGACGGCGCCGGCCTCGTTGCGAAACGTGAGCGTGCCGGCGGCGTCGGAGAGGACCTCGACGGCGTAGCCGCGGTGAGCGGCGTCGCGGGCGGTGGACTCGACGCAGTTCTGCGTCATGTATCCGACGAGGGAGACGGTGTCGACGTCGCGGGCAGCCAGCCAGGCGTCGAGCCCGGTCCCGGCGAATGCCGACGGCAGGGTCTTGGACACCAGCAGGTCGCCGCGGCCGGCGACGGCGGGGTGCAGCACGGCGCCGTCGCCTCCGGCCGCGAAGATCGGCGATGACTCGGGTGCGGTCTGCGCCACCACGACGACGGGGATGCCGGCGTCCGCCGCCGCGCCGAGGGCGCGCCCGATGTTGTCCAGGCTCGTCGCCAGCGGGGGATATTCGATCGGGAGCGCTCCGGTCACGTACTCGTTCTGCACATCGATCACCAGGAGCGCACGTCGCATCCTCCGAACCTATCGCGGAGGCGCGCCGCCGCCTCGGCGGGTGGTTCAGACGGGCAGCGGTTCGTCGTCGGTGGGGACGAATCTCACGATGGAGGGTGGTCGGTCGTAGTGGTGTCGGCCGGTGGGTGCAGTCCATTCGAGGACGCCGCCGCCGAGCTGGCGTACCCGCCACGCCGTCTGATGTTTGAGGGTGTGGTGGCGCCGGCAGAGATGCGCGAGGTTCGCGGCGCTCGTCTTGCCGCCGTGGGCGGCGTCGTGGGTGTGGTCCAGGTCGCAGCCGTGGGCGGTGCGTCCGCAGCCGGGGAAGCGGCAGCGCTCGTCGCGGGCGCGGAGGAATCTGGTCAGGTCCGCGGGCACCCGGTATCGGTCCACAGCGAGCACCGCGCCGGTGTGGGGATCGGTCATGACGCGTTCCCAGGCGGGGGTGTTCGCCGCGAGGTGGCGGGCGGTGCTGGCGTCGATGGGGCCGTGGCCGGGGATGATCGCGAGTTGGTGACTGTGACCGGCCGCGGTCAGTACCGGGATGGTGATCTGTACATGCCCGGTGATCGAGGCGAGGCCCGTGCCGTGGGCGACGGGCGCGGCGGCCAGCAGCATGTCGGTCAGGATGTCCGCCCGGCGCTGGTCCATCGTGCGGGGATCCTCCCCGTTCCCACGGCGACCGCGTGTCGCGTCCGGGGTCGGGGCGGTGGTCACCGTCTCCGGCGGATCATCGTCGTCGGGTGGCGCGTCAGGCGGAACCTCGTCGTCCTGCCATCTGTCCCGTGGTACGTCCGGCGGAACGTCGCCCGGCGGTAACGCGTCCGGTCGCGCAGCGTCATCGGGCCATTGGTCGTCCGGCGGTGCGTCCACGGCCTGCGCATCGTGCGACCACCCGTCCGCTGGCGTGGCCGCTGCCGGGTCCGGCTGTGCGATGGCGGGCTCTGCCGCGTTGCTCCCCTCGTCGGGGTCCGGGACCTCAGCATCCGGGTGGCGAGGATGGGAGCTGGCGGGGTCGGGGCTGTCGGCTGTCGTCGCTCGGGCCATGCGGGTGAGACGGTCGTAGATGGCGTGGGCGAGGGGGGTGGGCAGGTCGGCCAGCAGCCGGCTGATGCCCTCGCCCAGATCGGTCACCCGCACGAACCGGTCGGACTGGCGGCGTCGGATGCGGGCCGTGGCACCGTCGGGGTCGACGCGTGCGGCGATCTCCCGGGCCAGGCCCCGTACCCGGCCCGCGCTCTCGTGCTCGGCCACGACCAGCACCGCGCGTTCGTACCGGGTCCGACGGTCGTCGTCGAGCCCGTCACCGCCGTCGAGGATCGCCGCGACGTGACCGGCATCCACCCGCCCCTCCTGCCATGCAGCGAATACGGCCGGGTACCCGGTGAGGAGGGTGGCCGCATCACCCATGCGGCGTTGGATCGTGCGGTCGCTGACCCGGATCGCGGCAGCCAGCTCGGCTGCGATCTCCCGCAACGGCAGATCGGCCGAGCTCACGTGATGATCCGGCTGCTCCCGCAGCTGCGCGGCCCGGGCCAGCATCAACTCGACCGCCGCCGCCAGCAGCCGCGCCTCATCGGCCTGCGCCGCCGCGATCCGCCGTCTCGTATCGACCAGCTCGGACACCAGCACATCCAGCTCCCGCCACCCCGACGGGGGTGTCCTCCTGCGACCCATCTCGACTCCAGAATCCACGCCGCAACCCACCGGTCACGGCATCCGGTCTCGCACGACGGGCACTGTGCGAACTGACACCAGTCACGCTACCCGGGGCCTCCGACATCGAGATCGCCTCAGTCCGGGATGAGCCGCTTGCCGAGGTCGATGGTGTCGTCGACGTGATAGCCGAGATGCCGGTAGAACGCGACGACCTCGGGGTTGTCGGCGCGTACCTGAAGCGAGACCTTCGGACAGCCGAGCTCAACCAGCGCGGCCTCGACGTGAGCCACGAGCGCTCGCCCGACGCCGGTGCCGCGCACGTCCGGCGCTGCGGCGAGATAGTTCATCCAGCCTCGATGCCCGTCGTAGCCGGCCATCACCGAGCCGATGACCCGGCCGGACCCGTCCTCGGCCACGACGAAGAGTTCGGGCTGGACCGACGCCTTCCGAGCGATGTCCTTCCTCGGATCGTTCCACGGCCGCGTGAGCCCCGCGGCGTCCCAGAGGGCGATCACCGCCTCGGTGTCGTCCGGGCGGAAGGTCTCAGTCTCAGCCGCATCGCCTCAGTGTGCCGCACACGATCGATCTGGGGACGAACTCGAGGTCGCTGGGGCGGCCGTGCTCGTGATCGACGTCGGCACCCGCGGCTATCGTCGCGGTATGACCTTCGTGAACGCCGGCACGCTCGGCACCCTCCCGGGCAGGCGCGACGAGCTCGTCGCCCTGCTCACCAGGCGGAGCGATCTCCTGCCGCAGCTCGGCTGCAGCCTCTACGAGGTCGGGGTCGACGCCGACGAGCCCGACACCGTGTTCGTGGTCGAGATCTGGACGAGCGCCGCCGCGCACGCCGAGTCGCTTCGGCATCCTGAGGTGTCCGCGGCCATCGCCACTGCTCGCCCGCTCCTGAGCGGCGTCTTCGGCGGATTCCGCTTCGAGGTCAGCGGGTCGCCGCTGCGAGACGGGTGAACCCGGCGCCGCCGCGCCGCCCGTCACGGGTTCGGGAACGGCTCGACGGGCGACTCCCGCGTCAGCCCGAACGCCGCGACGATCGCGCGGGCCGTCTCGTCCGCCGGGCTCTCGCCGGTGTCGACGACGAGATCCGCCGGCGGACGGACGAGGCCGGCCGGCTCCCGGTCGCGCACACGACGCAGCGTCTCCACGTCGGCGACCTTGCCGAACGCACGGCGGTCGTCGCCGGCCACGCGACGCTCCTGCTCGGACTCGTCCACGTCGAGCCGCACGAAGTGAACCGTCCCCCCGTGCTGCTCCACGGCCGCCCGCGCACGCTGCGGGAACCCCGCGCTCACCGTCGACTCGGGCGCGAAGGTGAAGATCAGCGAGCGCCCTGTCCGCGCGGCGTCGGCGAACACGTCGAGCCAGAACCGCTCACGCAGCCGCACGAATGGCTCGCTGCCGAACGGGAACACCGTGGCCAGGGTGTCGACGACGAGGTGGTTGTGGAACACGGGGTAGCCCACGAGACGCTCCAGCGCACGGGCGGTGGTGAGCTTGCCGGCCGCGAGCGGACCGTGGACGAAGACCAGGCGCATCGGACTATCCGGCCGCATCCGCGAGCAGACCCTCCCGCACCCGGCGGCGCAGCACCTTCCCGATCAGCGACCGCGGCAGATCGTCGACCGTGACGACCCGGCGTGGCACCTTGTAGGGCGTGAGCACCTCGCGGGCGAATGCGCGCACGGCGTCCGGGTCGATCGTCGCCCCCTCGCGCGGCACCACCGCTGCGACGACGTCCTCGCCGGAGTGCGCGCTGGGAAGCCCGACGACGGCGACGTCGGCGACGTCGGGATGCTGCCGCAGCGCGTTCTCGACCTCCGTGGGGGACACGTTGAACCCGCCCGTGATGATGAGCTCCTTGATGCGGTCGACGATCCGCACGAACCCGTCGTCGTCGATCGTGACGATGTCGCCGGTGCGGAACCAGTCGCCGACGAACACGGCGTCCGTCTCCTCCGGCCTGCCATAATAGCCGCCGAACACCTGCGGACCGCGCACCAGCAGCTCGCCGGGCGCCCCCGGCGCGACGTCGACGTCCGGCCGCTCGGGATCGACGACGCGGCACTCGGTGCCCGGCAGCGGCAGGCCGACCGTGCCGGGCACCCGGTTCTCCGCGACCGGGTTCGCCATCAGCACAGGGGAGCATTCGCTCAGCCCATAGCCCTCCACCAGATACCCGCCGCTGGCCGCCTCGAAGGGCACGACGAGGTCGTGGTCGAGCGCCATCGCGCCCGAGATCGCGATGCGCGTGCCCGTCAGCGGGATGCCGACCTCCCGCGAGCGATCGAGCAGGCGTTGCGCGATCGGCGGCACGAGCGGCAGGAAGGTCGCCGGCCGCCGCTTCGTGACCTTCAGCACCATGTCGGCGTCGAAGCGGGGGAACAGGACGAGCCGCGCCCCCATCGACATCGCGAAGGCAAGGCACAGCGTCAGCCCGTAGGCGTGGAACATCGGCAGCACGGCGTAGACCACGCATCCGTCGCCCCGCACGATCTGCGGCACCCACGCACGCGCCTGCGCCGCGTTGGCCAACAGATTGCGGTGGGTGAGCATCGCGCCCTTCGGGGTGCCCGTCGTGCCGCTCGTGTACTGGATGATCGCGAGATCGGAGGCCTGGGGACGAGGATGGGACGCCGGCAACGGCGCGTGCGCGATCAGCTCCTCCCAGCGCGTCACCCCGTGGACCGGGCTGTGGAGAGCCTCGCGCGAGGCGCGGGCCTTCGCGATCGGCAGCCGCAGCGCCACGCGCGTGGCCCACGGCATCGCCGTCACGACGTCGACGGCGACGAGGACGTCGACAGCGAGATCGCGGGGGAGGTCCTGGATCGTCCCTGCGACCTTGGTCCACACGATCGCGGTCTTCGCGCCGTGGTCCTCGAACTGCGTGCGCAGCTCGCGGGCCGTGTACAGCGGGTTGTGCTCGACGGCGACCGCCCCCAGACGCAGCACGGCATAGAACGCGACGATGTGCTGCGGGCAGTTCGGCAGGACGATCGCGACGCGATCGCCCGCCCGTACGCCGTGCTCGTGCAGGGCGCCGGCGACGCGCTCGATCTGCTCCTGCATCGCCCGGTACGAGGTCTCGCGGCCGAAGAACTCGAGCGCGACGGCATCCGGGCACTCCTGGGCCGACGCCTCGGCCAGGTCGGTCAGGCATCCCGACACCGGATCGAGGTCGGCCGGGACCCCGGCCGCGTAGCTGGCGATCCAGGGACGGGGCGGAACGTACGTCACCGCCCCAGCCTACGGGCGGGCCGCCTGCTCAGCCCGTACGGATGCCCGGGCGGCCCCGGGCCGAACCGTAGACTTGTCCGGTGTCTGAATTCACCCCCGAACTCGTGCGCCATCTCGGCGTGCTCTCCCGCATCCGGTTGAGCGACGAGGAGGTCGAGCGGCTGGCCGGCGAGCTCGACGCCATCGTCGACAGCATCGCGAAGGTGTCCGAGGTGGCCACCCCCGACGTGCCGGCGACGAGCCACCCGGTGCCGCTGCAGAACGTCTTCCGCCCCGACGTCGTCGGCGAGACCCTCACCACGGCGCAGGCGCTGCAGAACGCACCGGATGCCGACGGCTCCCGCTTCCGCGTCACCGCGATCCTGGGGGAGGAGCAGTGACAGACCTGATCGAGCTGACCGCCGCCGAGCTCGCCGCGTCGCTCGCCGCCGGCGAGGTCTCCAGCGTGGAGGCCACCCGCGCGCACCTCGACCGCATCGCCGCCGTCGACGGGGAGGTGCACGCCTTCCTGCACGTCAGCGACCACGCCCTCGACGTCGCCGCCGACATCGACCGCCGCCGCGCCGCCGGCGAGGACCTGGGCGAGCTGGCCGGCGTCCCGCTCGCGATCAAGGACGTGCTGGTCACGACCGACATGCCCTCCACCAGCGGATCGAGGATCCTCGAGGGCTACCTGTCGCCGTTCGACGCGACCGTGGTCGCGCGCTCCCGCGCGGCCGGCCTGGTGCCGCTGGGCAAGACCAACATGGACGAGTTCGCGATGGGCTCCTCGACGGAGCACTCCGCGTACGGCCCGACGCGGAACCCGTGGGACCTCGAGCGCATCCCCGGCGG
This sequence comes from Microbacterium sp., assembly GCF_047606385.1. GTDB lineage: Bacteria > Actinomycetota > Actinomycetes > Actinomycetales > Microbacteriaceae > Microbacterium. Next base: position 11,328 of record NZ_JASGEL010000140.1, on the reverse strand, counting down.
CTCCGGCGGCGGCTCGGCCGCGGCGGTCGCCGCCTTCGAGGCGCCGCTCGCGCTCGGCTCGGACACCGGCGGATCGATCCGCCAGCCCGCGCACGTGACCGGCACGGTGGGCGTGAAGCCCACCTACGGGGCGGTCAGCCGCTACGGCGCGATCGCGCTGGCCTCCAGCCTCGACCAGATCGGCCCCGTCACCCGCACGGTCCTCGACGCCGGCCTGCTGCACGACGTCATCGGCGGCCACGACCATCGGGACTCGACGTCGCTGACCGACGCCTGGCCGTCCTTCGCCGCCGCCGCCCGCGAGGGCGCCACCGGCGACGTCCTGAAGGGCCTGCGGATCGGCGTGGTGCGTCAGCTCTCCGGCGGCGGCTTCCAGGCCGGCGTGTCGGCGTCCTTCCGGGCGGCCCTCGCCGCCCTGGCCGAGCACGGCGCGGAGATCGTCGAGATCGACGCCCCGCACTTCGAGTACGGCGTCGCCGCCTACTACCTGATCCTGCCCGCCGAGGCGTCCAGCAACCTGGCGAAGTTCGACTCGGTGCGCTTCGGGCTGCGCGTGGACGCCGGCGGCACCGTCGAGGACGTCATGTCCGCCACGCGCGACGCCGGCTTCGGCCCGGAGGTCAAGCGCCGCATCATCCTCGGCACCTACGCCCTGTCCGCGGGTTACTACGACGCGTACTACGGCTCGGCGCAGAAGGTGCGCACGCTCATCCAGCGCGACTTCGACGCCGCCTTCGCGCAGGTCGACGTCATCGCCACCCCGACCGCGCCGACCACGGCGTTCCGGCTCGGCGAGCAGCTCGACGACCCGCTGCAGATGTACCTGAACGACGTGGCGACGATCCCGGCGAACCTCGCGGGCGTGCCCGGCATCTCGATCCCCTCGGGGCTGTCCGCCGACGACGGGCTGCCGGTCGGCATCCAGTTCCTCGCGCCGGTGCGCGAGGACGCGCGACTGTACCGGGTGGGCGCCGCGCTGGAGGCGCTGCTCGTCGACTCGTGGGGCGGCCCGCTGCTGGCGAAGGCGCCCGTGCTGGGAGGGACCCGATGATGGCCAAGGCAGACCTGATGGACTTCGAGAAGGCGCTGGAGCTGTTCGAGCCGGTGCTCGGCTTCGAGGTGCACGTCGAGCTGAACACGAAGACGAAGATGTTCTCGGCTGCGCCGAACTCGTTCGGGCGCGCGCCGAACAGCGACCTGGCGCCGGTGGACCTCGGTCTTCCCGGATCGCTGCCGGTCGTCAACGAGCAGGCCGTGCGCTACTCGATCAGCCTGGGGCTCGCGCTGGGCTGCTCGATCGCGCCGTCGAGCCGGTTCGCCCGGAAGAACTACTTCTACCCGGACCTCGGCAAGAACTACCAGATCTCGCAGTACGACGAGCCCATCGCCTTCGAGGGCTCGGTCGAGGTCGAGCTGTCGGACGGCACGATCGTGACCGTGCCGATCGAGCGGGCGCACATGGAGGAGGACGCCGGCAAGCTGACGCACGTCGGCGGCTCGACCGGCCGCATCCAGGGCGCGTCCTCCTCGCTCGTCGACTACAACCGCGCCGGCGTGCCGCTCGTGGAGATCGTGACCAAGCCGATCTTCGGGGCGGAGCACCGCGCACCCGAGCTCGCCGCCGCCTACGTCCGCACGATCCGGGACATCGTGATCGCGCTCGGCATCTCCGACGCCCGCATGGAGCGCGGCAACCTGCGCTGCGATGCCAACGTGTCGCTGCGGCCACGCGGCCAGGAACGGCTCGGCACCCGCACCGAGACGAAGAACGTCAACTCGATGCGCTCGGTCGAGCGGGCGGTGCGGTACGAGATCCAGCGGCAGGCGGCGATCCTCGCCGCGGGCGGCACGATCACGCAGGAGACCCGCCACTGGCACGAGGACACCGGCCGCACCTCCCCGGGGCGGCCGAAGTCGGACGCCGACGACTACCGCTACTTCCCGGAGCCGGACCTGCTGCCCGTCGTGCCGGCGCCGGAGCTGATCGAGCAGCTGCGCGCCGCCCTGCCCGAGGCGCCCGCCGCCCGCCGGCGGCGGCTGAAGGCCGAATGGGGCTTCACCGACCTGGAGTTCCAGGGCGTCGTCAACGCGGGACTCCTCGGCGAGGTCGCGGCCACGATCGCCGCCGGCGCGTCGCCCGCGGCCGCGCGCAAGTGGTGGACGGGCGAGATCGCGCGCATCGCGAACGCACAGGACGTCGAGGCGTCCTCGCTCATCGAGCCGGCATCCGTCGCCGCGCTGCAGGCGCTCGTCGACGCCGGCACCCTGACCGACAAGCTGGCCCGCCAGGTGCTCGAAGGCGTCATCGCGGGGGAGGGCACGCCGCAGGAGGTCGTGGACGCCCGCCGCCTCGCCGTCGTGTCGGACGACGCGGCGCTCGTCGCCGCGATCGATGAGGCGCTGGCCGCTCAGCCCGACGTGCTCGCGAAGATCCGCGACGGCAAGGTGCAGGCCGCCGGCGCGGTCATCGGCGCGGTCATGAAGGCGATGCGCGGCCAGGCCGACGCCGCGCGCGTGCGGGAGCTCGTGCTGGAGCGCGCCGCGCAGTAGGCCCGCCGCGCTCTCCGCGAGACCGCAACGCCGCGCCGAGACGGTGGTATCACCCCACGGTCTCGGCGCACAGGTGCGGTCTCGCGGTCTCTGACCCGGCCGGGGCTCGTGTCGGCGGGGCGGAGGAGAATCGGAGGGTGGGACGAACCGACGGGCGCGGGCGCATGGTGTCGCCGCAGGATGCGGACGACACCGGCGCCGGCATCCTGCACGTCGACATGGACGCGTTCTACGCCTCCGTGGAGGTGCTCGACGACCCCTCGCTGGCCGGGCTTCCGCTCATCGTCGGCTCGCCCGAGGGGCGCGGGGTCGTCTCCAGCGCCTCGTACGAGGCGCGGCAGTACGGTGTGCGGTCGGCGATGCCGGTCTCTCAGGCGCTGCGGCTGTGTCCGACCGCCACCCTCGTGCCCCCGCACTTCGACCGCTACGTCGCGCTGTCGCACCAGGTCATCGACCTGTTCCACGAGGTGACCCCGCTGGTCGAGCAGCTCTCGATCGACGAGGCGTTCCTCGACGTGCGCGGCGCCAGGCGGCTGTGGGGATCGCCGGGACGGATCGCTCGGATGCTGCGCGCCCGCGTGTTCGAGGCGACCGGGCTGACCTGCAGCGTGGGGGCCGCCGCCACCAAGCACGTCGCGAAGATGGCGTCCACGCTGAGCAAGCCGGACGGGCTGCTCATCGTCGCCGAGCCCGACACGGCCGCGTTCCTCGCGCCACGGTCGGTGCGCACCCTCTGGGGCGTCGGCCCCAAGGCCGCCGAGGCGCTCGAAGCCCGCGGCGTCCGCACGATCGGCGACATCCTGACCACGCCCCGGCCCGCGCTCGAATGGGCGCTCGGCGCGGCGATGGCCGACCGGGTGTGGCATCTCGCGCGCGGGATCGATGCGCGGGAGGTCGAGACGGAAGGGACCTCGAAGAGCATCGGGCACGAGGAGACGTTCCACGAGGACGTCGACGACGATGCGGCCCTGCGCGTCGAGATCCGTCGGCTCGCCGACCGCGTCGGCGCCCGGCTCCGGGCCCACGGCGCCGAGGCCGCCCGGGTGGCGATCAAGGTCCGGTTCGCGGACTTCCGCACGGTGACGCGCGCGGTCACCCTTCCCGAGCCGACCTCGGTGGGACAGCGCGTCGGGGAGGCTGCGATCGAGCTGTTCGACCAGCTCGATCGTCCGCTGCCGGTCCGCCTGGTCGGCGTGCGCACCGAGGCGCTGCGCGCCGCGCTCGGCACTCAGGCGCTATGGGACGACGACGCCGAGTGGCGCCGCGTGGAGGAGGCGCTGGACGACGCGGCCCAACGCTTCGGCCGTGGCGCGGTCACCCGTGCGGCGCTGCTGCGAGGCGTGCCGGCCGACGGCGGCCCGCCCTCTCACCCGCGCCCGTCGCAGCACGATCACTGAACGGGGTCAAGCGGTGACGCGCGCTGCTGCGTGCGGCTACCGTGGGCTCATGCCCAACTTCGTGATCGACCTCGGCAAGCAGGTCTCCTCCACCGGCGTGACGGCCGCCTACGGCGAGCAGCAGGACGTCGACGGCATCCGGATCATCCCCGTCGCCCTCTCCTGGAGCGGCTTCGGCGGCGGCACCGACGACTCCGGGAACACGGGCGGCGGCGGGGGCTCGTACACCGTCCCGCTCGGTGCGTACGTGCGCAAGGGCGACGACCTGCGGTTCGAGCCGAACCTCATCTCGCTGCTGGCCGTCGGCATCCCCTTCGTGTGGGTGGCCGGGCGCGCGCTCAGTCGTGTCATCCGCATCCTCAAGAAGTGACCTCGCCGCGCTGACGAGCGCGGTCGACGAGGTCCTGGCGGCGGTGCGTGCCTGCGGGAGACCGGATGCGGTCGTCCTCGTCGACGGCCGCAGCGGTGCCGGCAAGACGACGCTCGCGGGGATGCTGAAGGCGGCGTGGCCCGGGTCGGTGGACGTCCTGGCGATGGACGACGTATACCCGGGCTGGGACGGGCTGGCCGCGGCGTCCGAGACGCTCGCGACCCGGATCCTCGCGCCGCGCGCGGCCGGGACGCCGGGGCAGTGGGAGAGGTGGGACTGGCGGCGCGGGGTCCCCGCCGACACTGCCCGCCTCCGGCCAGGGCGGGCGCTCGTCGTCGAAGGCGACGGGTCGCTGACCCCGGCCACCGCACGGTTCGCCGATGTGACGGTGTGGCTCGACGGGCCGGCCGCCCTGCGGCGCGAGCGTGCGCTCGCACGGGACGGGGAGACCTACGCACCGCACTGGGAGCGGTGGGCGGCGCAGGAGCGCGCGCACATCGACCGGCACGACCCCCGGGGGCTCGCGCAGCTCGTCTACGACGCGGCCGATCCGTCGACCGCCTCGTCGACCGCCCGCACCAGCCCGTCGAGCCGGTAGCCGAGCCAGTCGTAGATGCCGAAGCGCGGGTCGTCCGCCGGGCGGTCGTCCTCGACGACGACGCCGAGGCGGGAGGCGAGGACGAGCCGCAACGCGGCGAGGGTGCGCAGCCACGCCGCGCTGCGATCGGCGTCCAGCACGATCACGATCTCGGTCAGCGCATCTTCGGGGTCGAGCGACGCCGGATCGGTCACATCTCCGGCGGCGGCGAGGTCCGCGAGCAGCGCGCCGGCGTCGTCGGTGCGGCGGCGCAGCAGATCGGCGCGGGTGAGGCCCCGGAACTCGCGGGACGCCTCGACGTCGTCCGGGTAGGCGTCCGGCGTGAGCCGCGCGAGGGCCGGATCCTGCCCGTCGCCCTGGTCGAGGAGGTCGACGAACTGCGCGACCAGATTCCGCAGGTGCAGCGCCTCGATGCGGGTGATGTCCATCACCACGGTGGTCATGCCGGCACCCTCCGCACGCTCGCCCACAGCCCGTAGTCGTGCATCGCCTGGGCGTGCAGCTCCATCTGCTCCCGTGCGCCCTCGGCGACCACGGCGTGCCCCTGCTCGTGCACCGCGAGCATCAGCCGCGTGGCGACCTCCGGCGGGAAGGCGAAGTAGGTGCGGAACACGTGCACGACGTAGCTCATGAGGTTGACCGGGTCGTTCCAGACCACGGTCTGCCACCGGGCCGCTCCGGTGGACGCCGTGCGCTCGCGCACGTCCTCGTCGGGGGCGGCGACGCCGGCCATCATGCCCACCCCAGCTCGTGCAGGCGCGCATCGTCGATCCCGTAGAAGTGCGCGATCTCGTGCACGAGGGTCGTGTGGACCTCGTCGCGCAGCTCGCCCTCGTCGGCACATGCGAGGAGGTGGGGCTCGCGGTAGACGACGATCCGGTCGGGCAGCTCGCCGAGGCCGTAACGGTCGCGTTCGGTCAGCGCCCACCCGTCGTAGAGCCCGAGCAGGTCCAGCGATCCGTCGTCCGGGCGGTCCTCGACCACGAACACGACGTTGTCGAGGCCGTCGACGATGTCATCGGGCAGCGCATCGAGCGCGTCGCGCACGAGAGCCTCGAACGACTCGGCATCCATCTCGAACATGAGCGCCTCCGACGAGGACATGGGGTGGCTAACGGGGCTCGAACCCGCGACCCCCGCGACCACAACGCGGTGCTCTACCAACTGAGCTATAGCCACCATGCGCCCGCACGCGGACAACTGGAAGATTCTCTCACACACTCGGGGCGAAAGACGACACGACGGCGGTCGCCGTGGCCCGTGCGTCGTCGGACGACGGCCCCGGCGCCGGCACGAACACCGCCTGCCGGTAGTAGGCGAGCTCGCGGATCGACTCCCGGATGTCGGCGAGCGCGCGATGGCCGCCGTGCTTGGCCGGCGCGTTGAAGTACACCCGCGGGTACCAGCGCCGCGAGAGCTCCTTGATGCTGGACACGTCGACGTTGCGATAGTGCAGCCAGCGGTCGACACGCGGCATGTAGCGCGCGAGGAACATCCGGTCGGTGCCGATCGTGTTGCCCGCCAAGGGCGCCTTGCCCTCGACCGGGACGAAGCGCTGGATGTACTCCAGCGCCTGGAACTCGGCCTCGGCCACGCTGATGCCGTCCGGGATCTCCACCAGCAGCCCGGAGGTGCGGTGCATGTCGGTCACGAACTCGTTCATGTGCTCGAGCGCGGAGGCGTCCGGCCTGATGACGACCTGGAACCCCTCGTCGAGCACGTTCAGCTCGAAGTCGGTGATGACGATCGCGATCTCGGTGAGCTGATCGATCTCGAGGTCGAGACCGGTCATCTCGCAGTCGATCCAGACCAGCCTGTCGCCATCGGTGCCACTCATGCCGTCATCCTAGCCGCGGGCCCCGACACCTCGTTTCTGCCCCCCCGGAGGGATTCGAACCCCCGGCCTGGCGGGTAGAAACCGCTCGCTCTGTCCACTGAGCTACGGGGGGAAGGCGTCACCAGGCTACCCGAGACCGCGACTCGGCAGCGGAGGCCGTCCGCTCCTCCCCAGGCCCCTCGCGCCGCCCGGATATCCACCGGCCTCCCCTCGCCCGGGGCGCCGCCGCGTGACACGCGCGACGCTGGTCGGGTCGCGGTGCCCGCGCCGGGCACTCGGGCACCGCGACATCCCCGATCACGAAGGAGCACAGTCATGAGCGAGACCATCACCGTCGTCGGCACCGTCGGCACGATCCCCGAGCAGCGCCAGGTGACCCCGGGCGTCTACGTCACCGGCTTCCGCCTCGCGAGCACGCATCGCCGCTTCGACAAGGAGAAGGGCGCCTGGGTGGACGCCGGCACGAGCTGGTACGACGTCAGCGTCTTCCGTGCACTCGGCCAGCACGTCTTCGACTCGGTCCACAAGGGCGAGCGGGTCATCGTCACCGGCGCGTTCCGGCTCCGGTCGTGGGAGACCGACTCGGCGAAGGGCGTCGCCGCCGAGCTCACGGCGAACGCGGTCGGCCACGACCTGCTGTGGGGGACGAGCCAGTTCCGCAAGCAGGACGCCGGCACACCGCCGCGCACGAGCACGGAGAGCGCCGAGACGGTCGTCACAGGCGCCGAGACCGCCGCGGTCGGCGACGCGATCCAGACCGATCCGCTCGCCGGCTGGGGCGCCCCGGGCACCGCCCGGGAGGACGAGCTGGTCGAGACGCCGTTCTGAGCGAGACCGGGCCGACACCGGCGCCACGTAGACTCCTGGGGTGACCCGTCGACCTCCGCGCCCCCTGCTCGTCGCGGCCGCCGTCACGGGCGGCCTGCTGCTCGCCGGGTGCTCCCCGTCACCGCAGGTCACGCCGACCGAGAGCGTCACCGCCACGCCCACCGAGACCGCGACCCCGATCGCGCTGGTGCCCGACGGCACCGCGGAGGACAACCTGCCGTACTTCACGCAGATCGTGGAGCAGGTGTGGGCGGGTCCCGACCAGGTGGCCGGACGGGCCTACATCGACGCGCTGACGGCCGCCGGCTTCGACAAGTCGAAGATGCAGGTCACCAACGACGAGTCGACGGTCGGCAACCCGGCCGAGAGCATCCAGTTCTCCGTGCTGTGGGGCGACGAGTGCCTCCTCGGTCAGGTCGGGCCCGCCACCGGCAACCCGGTGACGACGGTCCAGCCGGCGCTGCTCGACGACACGACGTGCCTGATCGGCGACACCCGCGCCATCGACTGGTGACCGGAGGCGGCCGCACCCGCCGACTAGACTGGCCAGGTTATGGCTGAGTACATCTATCAGATGGTCCGTGCCCGCAAGACCGTGGGCGAGAAGCTGATCCTCGACGACGTCACGATGGCGTTCCTGCCCGGCGCGAAGATCGGCATGGTCGGCCCCAACGGCGCCGGGAAGTCGACGATCCTGAAGATCATGGCCGGGCTCGACCAGCCCTCCAACGGCGAGGCGACCCTCTCACCCGGCTTCAGCGTCGGCATCCTGATGCAGGAGCCCGAGCTCGACGAGGACAAGACCGTCCTGGAGAACATCCAGGACGGCATCGCCGTCAAGGCGAAGCTCGACCGCTTCAACGAGATCTCCGCGCTCATGGCCGACCCGGACGCCGACTTCGACGCGCTGCTGGCCGAGATGGGCACGCTCCAGGAGGAGATCGACCACGCCGACGCCTGGGACCTCGACGCCCAGCTGGAGCAGGCGATGGACGCCCTGCGCACCCCGCCCGGCGACGCGAGCGTCAAGACCCTCTCCGGCGGCGAGAAGCGCCGGGTCGCGCTCACGAAGCTGCTGCTGCAGAAGCCCGACCTGCTGCTGCTGGACGAGCCGACCAACCACCTCGACGCCGAGAGCGTGCTCTGGCTCGAGCAGCATCTGCAGTCCTACCCGGGCGCGGTCATCGCGATCACGCACGACCGGTACTTCCTCGACAACGTCGCGGAATGGATCGCGGAGGTCGACCGCGGGCGGCTCATCGGCTACGAGGGCAACTACTCGACGTACCTCGAGAAGAAGGCCGAGCGTCTCGAGGTGCAGGGCAAGAAGGACGCCAAGCTCGCCAAGCGTCTCGCCGAGGAGCTCGACTGGGTGCGCTCGAACGCCAAGGGCCGGCAGGCGAAGTCCAAGGCGCGGCTGGCCCGCTACGAGGAGATGGCCGCCGAGGCCGAGCGCACGCGCAAGCTCGACTTCGAGGAGATCCAGATCCCGCCGGGGCCGCGACTGGGCAGCGTGGTGATCGAGGCGAAGAAGCTGCAGAAGGGCTTCGGCGACCGTTCGCTCATCGACGGCCTCAGCTTCAGCCTGCCGCCCAACGGCATCGTCGGTGTCATCGGCCCCAACGGCGTCGGCAAGACCACGCTCTTCAAGACGATCGTGGGACTCGAACCGCTCGACGGGGGAGACCTGAAGATCGGCGAGACGGTCAAGATCAGCTACGTCGACCAGAGCCGCGCGAACATCGACCCGAACAAGACGCTGTGGGAGGTCGTCTCCGACGGTCTCGACATCATCACCGTCGGCAAGACGGAGATCCCCTCCCGCGCCTACGTGTCGAAGTTCGGCTTCAAGGGGCCGGACCAGCAGAAGAAGGCCGGCGTCCTCTCCGGCGGCGAGCGCAACCGGCTGAACCTGGCGCTGACGCTCAAGGAGGGCGGCAACCTGCTGCTGCTCGACGAGCCGACCAACGACCTCGACGTCGAGACGCTGCAGTCGCTCGAGAACGCGCTGCTCGAGTTCCCCGGCTGCGCCGTCGTCATCACGCACGACCGGTGGTTCCTCGACCGCATCGCGACGCACATCCTCGCCTACGAGGGCACCGACGAGGACCCGGATGCGTGGTACTGGTTCGAGGGCAACTTCGAGGCGTACGAGCAGAACAAGGTCGACCGGCTCGGCCCGGATGCCGCCGCTCCGCACCGTTCGACGCACCGCAAGCTGACGCGTGACTGACATCCGTCTGCATGTCCCCATCCACCTGCGGTGGGGCGACCTCGACGCGTTCAACCACGTCAACAACACCTCGATGCTCAAGCTCCTGGAGGAGGCGCGCGTGCGCGCGTTCTGGGCGCCGGAGTCCGGCGAGCCCGCGTATCCGACGGCGGTCGTGTCCTCCGGCGTGGACGCCGGCCTGCTGACCCTCATCGCCCGCCAGGAGATCGAGTATCTGCATCCGGTGCCGTATCAGCGGGAACCGCTCGACGTGCAGCTGTGGTTCGGGCGGCTCGGCGGCTCCAGCATGGACGTCTGCTATGAGGTGTTCAGCCCGGCAGCGGACGCCGAGCAGGTGCTGTACGCGCGCTCGTCCGCCGTCGTCGTCACGGTGGACGCCGCGTCCGGTCGGCCGGTGCGGCTCACACCGGAGATGCGCGCCGCCTGGGAGCCGTATCTGGGGGAGCCGATCCGCTACGCGCGCCGCTGATCCGGCAGGCGCACCATGATCTCCTGCGCGACAGACGCCGCGAGCACCCCGTCGCGGGTGTAGATCCGGCCGGTCGCGAGTCCGCGCCCGCCGCGGGCAGCCGGCGAGGACTGCACGTACAGCAGCCACTCGTCCACGCGCGCCGGCCGGTGCCACCACATCGCATGGTCCAGGCTGGCGACGTTGAGCCCCGGCTCCTGCCACGACAGCCCGTGGGCGCGCAGGATCGGTTCCTGGATCGTCATGTCGGACAGGTAGGCCAGGGCCGCGCGGTGCAGCAGCGGGTCATCGGGCAGCGCCCGGCGGGCGCGGAGCCACACCGCCTGGTGCGGCTGCACCGGCCCCGTGAACGGACCGTAGAGGGGACCGGGGACGTGCCGCACCTCGAGCGGCAGGTCGCGGAACGTCCGCATCGACATCGGATGCAGTCCACCGGCCAGCTCCAGCGCGGGCAGCTCCGCAGGCTCCGGGATGCCGTCGGGCATCGGCTCGGCGTGCTCGAGCCCCGGCTCCTCCTGCTGGAACGACGCGATCATCGAGAAGATCGGCGTTCCCTGCTGATACGCCTGGGTACGACGCGCGGTGAACGAGCGTCCGTCGCGGAGGCGGTCGACCGAGAAGGTGATCGACTGCGAGGAGTCGCCGGGCCGGAGGAAATAGCCGTGCATCGAGTGGATCGGCCGCTCGGCCGGCACGGTGCGCGACGCCGCGACGACCGACTGGGCGAGCACCTGGCCGCCGTAGACGCGGCCGAGCGGCATGAGCTGGGACGCCCCGGTGAAGATGTCCTCGGTCGTGCGCGCCTCGGTGGTGGAGAGGTCGAGCACCCGCAGCAGCGAGGCGACCGGGTCGTGGTCGGGTGCTGTGGGATCCACGTCGTCCTTCCGGTGCGTTCGGCGATTGGTAGTTTAGGACCGATGTCGGCCCGCCTGCTGTTCCCGGATGCGCACGCTGCGCGGGACGCCGTGACCTTCGCCGGTCGCGCGGCGACGCTCGGCGCCGACGCGGCGGTGCGCCTGCGCGCGGCGACGGGGACGCTGGTCATG
>NZ_JASGEL010000139.1:0-27359 GCF_047606385.1 Microbacterium sp. | reverse complement strand
GTCGCCGCGCAGCACGCTGCCGGCGACGGTCTGCAGCAGCTCCGACTCGGCGGCCGCGCGGCGCGCGGCTCGGGTCTGGCGCGCCGCGCGGTCGACCACGACGCTGACCAGCAGCGCGATGGTCACGTACAGGATCAGCGCCAGCAGGTGCAGCGGGTTGCTGATCGTGATCGTGTAGTACGGCGCGATGAACAGGAAGTCCAGCGTGATCCCCGACAGCACGGCGGCGAACAGGGCGGGCCAGATGCCGCCGACCAGGGCGACGACCACGACCAGCAGCTGGTAGCTGAGCACGTCGGCCGTCATCAGCTCCTCGCTGCGCAGCGACACCAGCAGCCACGACAGCAGCGGGCCGCAGACCAGGGCCACGGCGAACCCGCCGAGCCGGCGTCGCAGGCTCAGCGCTCCCCCCGGGCGCGGGAGGGCGGACCCGCCGCCCGCGGCGGCGTGCGAGACGATGTGCACGTCGATGTCGCCGGACTCGCGGATCACGGTCGCGCCGATGCCCGGGCCGGTCAGCAGCGCCGCGAGGCGCCCCCGGCGGCTCACCCCGATCACGAGCTGGGTCGCGTTGACCGACCGCGCGAACTCGACCAGCGCACCGGGGATGTCCTCGCCGACCACCTGGTGGTAGCTGCCGCCGAGCTGTTCCACGAGGGCGCGCTGCTGCGCCAGCGACGCCGGGTCCCCCGCTCGCAGGCCGTCGGGGCTGATCACGCGCACCGCCAGCAGCTCACCCCCGGCGGAGCGGGCGGCGATGCGCGCACCGCGTCGGATGAGCGTCTCGCCCTCGGGCCCGCCGGTGAGGGTGACCACGACCCGCTCCCGCGCCTCCCAGGTGCTGTCGATGCCGTGCTGGTCACGGTAGTCCTTCAGCGCCTGGTCGACCTCGTCGGCGAGCCACAGCAGCGCGAGCTCGCGGAGGGCGGTGAGGTTGCCGAGCCGGAAGTAGTTCGACAGCGCGGCGTCGATGCGCTCCGCCGGGTAGACGAAGCCGGCGGCGAGCCGGTCGCGCAGCGCCTGCGGCGCGAGGTCGACGACCTCCACCTGGTCGGCGGCGCGCAGCACCTCGTCCGGGATCGTCTCGCGCTGCGGCGCGCCGGTGATCTTCTCGACGACGTCGTTGAGCGACTCGATGTGCTGGATGTTGACGGTCGAGATCACGTCGACGCCCGCGGCGAGCAGGTCGTCGACGTCCTGCCACCGCTTCTCGTGACGCGATCCGGGCGCGTTGGTGTGCGCGAGCTCGTCGACCAGGGCGACGTCCGGACGTCGGGCGAGCACGGCGTCCAGGTCCATCTCGGTGAGCTCGACCCCGCGATGCAGGACGACGCGCCGGGCCACGAGCGGCAGGCCCTCGGTCATGGCCGCCGTCGCCGCACGACCGTGGGTCTCGACCACCGCCACGACGACGTCTCGATGGTCGGCGAGCAGTCGCCTGCCCTCCTCGAGCATGGCGAAGGTCTTGCCGACGCCGGGCGCGGCGCCCAGCAGGACGCGCAGCCGTCCCGGTGCGCCCATGGCTCAGCCCTTCAGTTCGTCGAGTGCCAGGTTAAGCTCCAGCACGTTCACCGTGGGCTCGCCCAGATACCCCAGGTCGCGGCCGTCGGTGTGCGCGGCGACGAGGTCCTCGACCTCCGCGACGCTCAGTCCACGGGCCGCGGCGATCCGATCGACTTGGATCGCCGCGTACTCCGGGCTGATGTCCGGGTCGAGACCCGAGGCGGAGGAGGTCACCGCGTCGGCCGGGACATCCTCCACGCTGACCCCGTCGAACTCGGCGATCTCCTGCCTGAGCTGCTCGATGGCGGCGACGAGATCCTCGTTCTCCGGCCCGAGGTTCGTGCCGGACGAGCTCGCGCCGTCCCAGCCGTCGCCGGCCGCGGACGGCCGGGACTGGAAGTACTCCGGCAGCGGGTCGCCGTTCTCGTCGACGAAGCCCTGGCCGATCAGGGTCGAGCCGACCACCTCGCCGTCGGAGTCCGTCACGAGGGAGCCGTTCGCCTGGCCGGGGAAGACGAGCTGCCCGATGCCGGTGACGACCAGCGTGTAGCCGAGGCCGCACAACAGGGTGAAGACCGCCATCGCGCGCACCGCCACCCACAGGGTGCGGCCGGCAGAGCGGGTGGACGAGTTCATCGGTTCTCTCCTTGGTCCGGGTCGTGAGGCCCGGTTCAGAAGCCGGGGATGAGGCGCACGACGAGGTCGATGAGCCAGATGCCGACGAAGGGCGCGACGATGCCGCCCAGGCCGTAGACGAGCAGGTTGCGGCCGAGGATCTTCGACGCGTTCACCGGCCGGTACGACACGCCGCGCAGGGCGAGGGGGATGAGGATCACGATGACGATCGCGTTGAACACGATCGCCGACAGCACCGCGGACGCCGGGGAGTGCAGCTGCATGACGTTCAGCACGGCGAGCCCGGGGAACACGCCCATGAACATGGCGGGGATGATCGCGAAGTACTTCGCGACGTCGTTCGCGATCGAGAACGTCGTCAGCGCGCCGCGGGTGATGAGCAGCTGCTTGCCGATCCGCACGATGTCGATGAGCTTCGTCGGGTCGGAGTCGAGGTCGACCATGTTGCCGGCCTCCTTGGCCGCCGAGGTGCCCGAGTTCATCGCCACTCCGACATCCGCCTGCGCGAGCGCCGGGGCGTCGTTCGTGCCGTCGCCGGTCATCGCGACGAGGTTGCCGCCCGCCTGCTCCTTCCGGATCAGCGCCAGCTTGTCCTCCGGGGTGGCCTCGGCCAGGAAGTCGTCGACTCCGGCCTCTTTCGCGATGGCGGCGGCGGTGAGTGGATTGTCGCCGGTGATCATGACGGTGCGGATGCCCATCGCCCGCAGCTCGGCGAAGCGCTCGGTCAGGCCGTCCTTGACGACATCCTTCAGGTGGACGACGCCGAGGATCCGGCCGGTCGCGGTGCGTAACTCAGGCAGATCCGTCGTTCCGGGCAGCGGAACCGCTCCCCGAGTCGAATCTGCCTGAGTTATGCGCACCTGGACGGCGACGACCAGCGGCGTGCCGCCGCTCTGCGCGATCGCGTCGGTCTCCCGCGTGATCGCGTCGCGGACGGATGCCGGCACCTCGCCGTCCTCTGCGAGCCAGGCGAGCACGGCGGAGCCGGCGCCCTTGCGGATCTGCGTCCCGTCGGGGAGGTCGAGGCCGCTCATGCGGGTCTGCGCCGTGAACGGCACGACCGTCGCGCCGGCCGGCTCCTCGACTCGAAGACCGCGCTGCGCAGCCAACTCGACCACGGACACCCCCTCGGGGGTGGGGTCCGCGAGGGACGACAGGGCGGCCGTCCGGGCGAGCTCCTCGGCGTCCACGCCCGCCAGCGCGACGAAGGCCGACGCGCGGCGATTGCCGTAGGTGATCGTCCCGGTCTTGTCCAGCAGCAGCGTCGTGACGTCGCCGGCTGCCTCGACCGCCCGGCCCGACATCGCCAGCACGTTGCGCTGCACCAGGCGGTCCATGCCGGCGATGCCGATCGCCGACAGCAGGGCGCCGATCGTCGTCGGGATGAGGCAGACCACCAGGGCGACCAGCACGGTGACGCTGACCGGGCTCGCCGCGTAGGAGGCGACCGGGTTCAGGATCAGCGCGACGACGACGAAGACGATCGACAGCGACGCGAGCAGGATGTTCAGGGCGATCTCGTTCGGGGTCTTCTGCCGGGCGGCGCCCTCGACGAGCGCGATCATCCGGTCGACGAAGGTCTCGCCGGGCCGGGAGGTGATACGCACCACGATCCGGTCGGAGAGCACCCGGGTGCCGCCGGTGACCGCCGAGCGGTCGCCGCCGGACTCCCGGATGACGGGGGCGGACTCACCGGTGATCGCGGACTCGTCGACCGAGGCGATGCCCCACACGATGTCGCCGTCGCCGGGGACCAGCTCGCCCGCGGCGACCGCGACCACGTCGCCCAGCCGGAGGTCGGCGGAGGCGACCTCCGCGACCTCGGCGTGCTCGGCGCTCGGGTCGGCGGCGGCATCGTAACCGGCGATGCGGTGCGCTGCGGTGCTCGTCCGCGTCTTGCGCAGGGTGTCCGCCTGCGCCTTGCCGCGTCCTTCGGCGATCGCCTCGGCGGCGTTCGCGAACAGGACGGTGAGCCACAGCCAGGCCGCGATGGTCCACGTGAACGAGACCGGCACGGCGGTGCCGCCGGACGCCTCCGGCCCGCCGAGGAACGGCTCGGCGATCGCGAGGACGGTGATGAGCAGGGCGCCGACCCAGACGATGGACATGACCGGATTGCGCCACTGCTCGCGCGGGTCCAGCCGCCGGACGGCGCCGGGCAGCGCGGCCCGGACCTGCGCGAGGGAGATCCCGCCCCGGGGCCGGGAGGCGGAGCGCACCGGGGTGCGGGTGATGGTCGACATGATTCAGGCAAGCCCTTCCGCCAGGGGACCCAGCGCGAGAACGGGGAAATAGGTCAGCGCCGCCACCAGCACGACGGTGCCGATCAGCAGCGTCGTGAACAGCGGCCGGTGGGTGGGCAGGGTGCCGACGGTGGCCGGCACCCTGTCCTGCTGCGCGAGCGAGCCGGCAAGCGCCAGCACGAGCACGATCGGGACGAACCGACCCAGCAGCATGGTCACGCCCAGCGCGGTGTCCAGCCAGGGCGTCGCTGCGGCGAGGCCCGCGAAGGCGGAGCCGTTGTTGTTCGCCGCGGAGGTGAAGGCGTACAGCACCTCCGTGAAGCCGTGGACGCCCGGGTTCAAGATCGACGTGTTCTCCACGTCCTCGCGCACCCCCGGGATCGCGAGACTCAGCGCCGTGCCTGCGAGCACGAGCACCGGGGTGACCAGGAGGTAGAGGCTCGCGAGCTTGATCTCCCGCGCCCCGATCTTCTTGCCCAGGTATTCCGGGGTGCGACCGACCAGGAGCCCCGCGATGAACACGGCGATGACGGCCATGACCAGGATGCCGTAGAGCCCCGCGCCCACTCCTCCGGGCGCGATCTCGCCCAGCATCATGTTGATCAGCGTCATCATCCCGCCCAGGGCGGTGAACGAGTCGTGCATGGCGGTCACGGCACCGGTCGAGGTGATCGTGCTGGTCGTGTCGAACAGCGAGGTCAGCACGAGCCCGAACCGGCTCTCGGTGCCTTCGAGGGCCCCGCCGGCCAGTTCCGGCGCGGTGCCGCTGCCGGCCAGCTCGAAGGCGGTGAGCGCTGCCAACGACGCCACGAACAGCACGCTCATCGCGCCGAGGACGGCGTAGCCCTGGCGGGTGTCGCCCACCATCTTGCCGAAGGTGCGGGTCAGCGACACCGGGATGAGCAGCATGAGCAGGGTCTCGAACAGGCTCGTCCACGCGCTCGGGTTCTCGAAGGGGTGCGCCGAGTTCGCGTTGAAGAAGCCGCCGCCGTTGGTGCCGAGCTCTTTGATCGCCTCCTGCGAGGCGACCGGGCCGCCCGGCACGGTCGCGGTGGCGCCGGTGATCGTGGTGACCTCCTGGAACCCGTTGAAGTTCTGGATGACGCCGCCGGCCAGCAGCACGATCGCGGCGACGAAGGAGACCGGCAGCAGGATGCGCAGCACGCCGCGCACCAGGTCGACCCAGAAGTTGCCGATCGTGCCGGAGCGCCGGTAGGCGAGCCCGCGCACCAGCGCGATCGCCACCGCGATGCCGACAGCGGCGGAGACGAAGTTCTGCACCGCGAGCGCGAGGAGCTGCACCGTGTAGCCCAGGGTGGTCTCGGGCGAGTAGGACTGCCAGTTCGTGTTCGTCACGAACGAGATCGCCGTGTTGAAAGCCAGGTGCTCGCCGACCGCGCTCAGCCCGAGCGAGTACGGCAACCACTCCTGCAGCCGCTGGAACGCGTATACCAGCAGCACTCCGACGAACGAGAACATCAGCACGCCGCGGAGGTAGGCCGGCCACGTCTGCTCAGCTCTCGAGTCGACCCCGATCAGCCGGTACACGCCGCGCTCGATCCGCCAGTCCCTGCGGCTCGTGTAGACCCGGGCCATGTAGTCGCCCAGCGGACGGTACGCGACCGCGAGGAACAGGACGAGCGTCAGCAGGGCGAGGAGCGCGTACACCCACTCCATCAGAACTTCTCCGGCTTCAGCAGGGCGAACACGAGGTAGACGATCGCGGCCACGCCGAGCACGACGGCGACGGCGTCGAAGACGATCACGCGCGATCCTCCTCTCGCGTCGCGTCGGGCCTCGGCGGGGCGGCCGGAGCCAGCCGCTCCACCGCCTTGCCGATCAGTCCGACCAGCGCGAACAGGACGATGACGCCCAGGACATAGAGCACGTCGAGCATGAGACACCTCACTCGCACATCCGCGACCCGGGGACCGGGGCCGCACGTCCCGCGGACGCAGCTCCGATGAAACCCTCGCGCGCCGGCGCGCGCCGCCGTCCTCACGGAACGCATACGGGCATGCGCCGGATGCTGACGGCATCCGTGCGCCGGGGCCCCGACGGCGATTCCGAGGAGATCCGGCATCCTGCGATTCCGAGGAGATCCGGCATCCTGAGGAGGAAGATCCCCCGATCCGCCCGCGGCGACCCGATTCTCCTCAGGATCGGGAGAGCCTCCGCGCATCCCGCGCGCGGGTCACATCGGGCCGACGTACCGCCCCTGGGGACGGAAGCGCAGCGGCGTGCGCGTGTACTCGTCCATCGCATGGGCGATCCATCCCACGGTGCGGCCGATCGCGAAGATCGCGGGACCGCCCTCGTCCGGCATCCCCGCCGACAGCGTGAGCGCGGCCAGCGCGAGGTCGACGTTCGGATGCCGGCCGATGCGGGTGCCGATCTCGTCGGCGATCCCGACGACCGCATCGAGCACCGGCGCCGCCGGCCCGTAGTCGGCCAGCAGGGCGAAGAGCTCCGTCGCGCGCGGATCCTCGGCGGTGTACATCGGCTGCCCGAATCCGGGGACGGCGCGACCCGTGGCGGCCACGGTCGAGGCGAGCGCCGCCCGCGGGTCCTCGCCGTCGAGCACCCGCCGCAGCAGGATCGCGGCGGCGACGCTCGCGTTCCCGTGCAGAGCCGAGTCCATCGCCCCCAGCGCGGCCTGAACGCAGCCGTAGACGCTCGCCCGGGCGGATGCCGCGGCTCGGGCGGCGACGGTCGAGACGGCGAGATCGTGGTCGATGAGGAGGACGAGCGCCGCGTCGAGGACGGCGACGCCGCTCGGGTCGGCCGGGCGGGTGGACAGCGCGGTCCACAGGCGCCGGGCGATCGTCTCGCCGCCGGCGGCACCGGCGCCTCCGGCCTCGGCGGCGATGATGCGGCGGCCGGTCGTCGCCACGACCCCCGGGTCCAGGTCGTGGCGGAGCGGATCGTCCGCGGCCCGGGCCGCGACCGAGCGGCTCAGCCGGTCGAGCAACGTCTCGCCCGCGGCGATCGGGGTCGTCGGCGTGGAGGCCGGGAACGGCTCGAACCCGAGCCGTCCACCCCAGATCCAGGCCGTGACCGCCTCGAACCCCTGCCGTGCGAGATCGCGGGCGCGGCGCCCCCGGAAGTAGAGCTCGTCGTCCTCGATGAGCGCGATGTCGGTGTCGAGCACCATGAGCGGACGGCCGGGCGCGTGGCCGTTCACCGCCACGGTCCGGGGACTCCGCCTCGCCGCGAACGTCTCGACCTCCAGGGGGTCGAAGGTCGAGCCGGCGGCGGTGCGCTCGCGCGTGAGCACGCCCCGGGACACGTACGCGTAGAGCGACTCGAGCTTGATCCCCAGCCGCGCAGCCGTCTCCTCGGCGGTGAGGCGCGGCAGCTGGTCCATCGTCACCATCTTCGCATTGACGCGATCAACGTTGACCACCGGCTCGATCCAGTTCGAGACTGGCTCGAACCGAGGAAGGCGGACCCCATGCCCATCCAGCCCCGCCGCATGGACGACACCCTCATCGAGGTGCCCCGCGGCCTCACGAACGTCGCGGTGACGACGACCTCGATCAGTGACGTGCACGGCCTGGAGGGCTACTACCAGTACCGGCAGCACGACGCCGTGGCACTCGCCCGCACCGCGAGCCTGGAGGCCGTCTGGTATCTGTTCCTCCACGGCCGCCTGCCCTCGGAGACCGAGGCCGACGACTTCCGCGACGAGGTCGCGGCCGTCATCGCCGCCCTCCCCGTCGACGAGCTGGTCGACCGGGTCGCCGCGCGGTCCGTCGACGCGGTGCATGCGCTCGAGGCGGCATGGCCGCTCGCCGCCGCCTCGATCGGCGCCCGTCCGCTGTACGACCTCGACCCGCACGGGCGCCGCCGCGAGGCGCTCGCCCTGACCGCCATGGTGCCCGCCCTCATCCCGGCGCTCCGGAGCGGTCGGACGGAGCGAACGCCGCTGCCCGACCGCGGTCTCGTCGCGAACTACCTCCACGGGCTCAGCGGCCGGGTGCCCACGCCCGACGAGGAGCGGGCGCTCACCGCCTACCTCGTCGCCGTCATCGACCACGGCCTGAACGCATCCACCTTCACGGCGAGGGTGATCGCCTCGACCGGCGCCGACATCGCCTCGGCGCTCGCCGGCGCGCTCGGCTCCCTCTCCGGGCCGCTCCACGGCGGTGCGCCCTCTCGCGTGCTCGACTCGCTCGACCGGATCGGCGACGAGGCGGACATCGAGCCGTGGATCCGTGCCGAGCTGACGGCCGGGCGCAGGCTCATGGGATTCGGTCACGCCGTCTATCGCACCGCCGACCCCCGTTCCGAGTTGCTCCGGTCGATCGCGACCTCGCTCGGCGGAGACCGCGTCGAGGTGGCGCTCGCCTTCGAACGGACCGCCGAGCGGCTGCTCGCCGAGGCGAAGCCCGGGCAAGCCCTGCACGCCAACGTCGAGTTCTACGCGTCGGTGGTCATGGAGCGCGTCGGGGTGCCGCGCGAGCTCTTCACCGCGACCTTCGCGCTCGCGCGGACGATCGGCTGGGCGGCTCACGTGCTCGAACAGGCCGAGGACCCGAAGATCTTCCGCCCCTCCGCACGTTATGTCGGCCCGGCCGTGCGCTAACGCATCGCCCGCGCCGATCGCCGCCACGTCCCGATTCCGAGGAGATCCGGCATCCTGAGGAGGAAGATCCCCGGATCCGCCCGCGGCGACCCGAATCTCCTCAGGATCCCGAGAGGCTCGGGGCGCGGGATCCGGGCTCAGGCGCGGTCGGCGGCGAGCTGCAGCACCGACTCTGCCAGGGCGCGGATGCCGAGGGCCACGTCGGCGGCGGACACCGCCTCGTCGGGGTGGTGGCTGATGCCGTCGGGGTTGCGCAGGAACAGCATCCCGACATCCGCGACGGCGCCGATCGACATCCCGTCGTGGCCCGCCGGGCTGAACAGCGTCTCCGGCTGGTCGGACCCGGGCAGGGTCGAGCTGATGCCCTCCCGCACGACGTCCTGCAGCAGCGGCGCGCACATGACGGCCGGCGCGTTGTGCACCTCCCGCGCCTGCCAGCGCAGGTGCCGGCGCCCCATGATCGTGTCCAGCTCGCGGGAGATCTCATCCCACACCCGGTCGCGTTCGCCGTCGAACTCGCCGCGCAGATCGAGGGAGAGCCGCGCCTGGCCGGGCACGACGTTCACCGCACCCGGGAACGCCTCGAGCTGGCCGACCGTGCCGATGATGTGGTGCTCGGCGGCGCAGATCCGCTCGACCGCCAGAGCCGCCTCGCTCGCCCCCAGCAGCGCGTCTCGGCGCATGTCGTACGGAGTGCCGCCGGCATGCCGGGCCTCGCCCTCGACCACGAGCTGGAAGCGGCGCGCCGCCGCGATCGAGCTGACGACCGCGAGCGCCTCGCCGCGACGATCCAGCTCGGGCCCCTGCTCGATGTGCGCCTCCAGGTAGCCCACGAGCTCGTCGGGACGGCGTGCCGCCTCGCCCACGCGCGCGGGGTCGAGCCCGAACTCCAGGAAGGCCTGCCGCAACGTCGTGCCGTCGGTGTCGGTCAGCGCCCACCAGTCGTCGTGCCAGAGCCCCGCGACGGCCGAGGAGCCCAGCAGCGCCTTGCCGAACCGCGCGCCCTCCTCGTCCGAGAAGGCCATGACCTCCAGCGCGAACGGCAGCGGGACGCCGTAGCGGTCGTCGGCCGCGGGCACGCGCAGCAGCCGGGCGACCTCGAGCGCCATGAGCACGCCGACGATCCCGTCGAATCGGCCGGCGTCACGCACGGTGTCCAGGTGCGAGCCGATCATGAGCGCCGGCGCGTCGGGGTCGAGCCCGTCGCCGGCCAGCCGCTCGAGCCGGCCGAGCTGGTTGCCGGCGGCATCCTGCCGGGTGCGCATGCCGAGCTCGCGCATCCACTCCGCGGCGAGGCGGTTCACCCGCGCGTGCTCGGGGGAGAGGTAGATGCGCTCGATGCCGTCCGGGGTCGAGCTGACCCGCGCGAGCTCGTCGCACCGCGCCATGACCCGGCGCGCGGCCGCGGCGATGCGGTCGGGCGACACCCCGGTCAGCAGCGGCATCAGGGCGCCTCCCGATATATGCCGGATGCGGCATCCACTCCGCCGCCGGCGGGAACCGCCACGCCGAAGCGGCGCAGCACGGCTTCCAGCGCCGCCAGGGTCGTGAGCACGGCGTCCTTCCGGGCGTTGTAGCCCATCGTGCCGATACGCCAGACCCGGCCGTGGAGCGGCCCGAACGAGGTGCCGATCTCGATGCCGAAGTCTTCCAGCAGCGCGGCGCGCGCGGCATCGCCCGGAACGCCGTCGGGGATCTCCACCGCGACGACGTTGTTCATCTTGTGCGCCCTGTCGCCGAAGACCGCCATGCCGAGGCCCTCGACGCCGGCGAGCATGGCACGGCCGGCGAGCTCGTGCCGGGCGATGACGGCGTCCCTGCCCTCGAGCAGCAGCACGCGGGCGCACTCGCGAGCGGCGTAGAGCATGCTGGTGGCCTCGGTGTGGTGGTTCAGGCGCCGCGGGCCCCAGTAGTCGAGGATCATCCCGAGATCGAAGTAGTTCGAGCGGATGAAGTCCTCGGCGTCCGCGTCGCCGGCCTCGCGGATGCCGGCCTCGACCTTCGTGCGCGAGCGGATGACGGCGACCGCCTTCTCGCTGAGGGTGATCGGCGACGAGCCGCTGGGGCCGCCGAGGCACTTCTGGAGACCCGCGGTCGCCGCATCCAGCCCCCACGCGTCGGCCTCGAAGGCGTTCCCGCCGAGCGAGGCGGTGGCGTCCGTGTAGAAGAGGACGCCGTGCCGCTCGCAGATCGCGCCGATCTCGTCGAGCGGCTGGTTCATGGTCGTCGAGGTGTCGCCCTGCACCAGGGCGAGCAGCGTCGGCCTGACGCGCACGATCGCCTCCTCGATGACCGAGGGCGGGAAGACCTGCCCCCACTCGGTCTCGATCGTGTGCACCTCCGCGAGCGCGCGTTCGGCGATCTCCGCCAGCAGGTGGCCGAACCGGCCGAACACCGGCACGAGCACGCGGTCGCCGGGACGGATCAGCGAGACGATCGCGGCCTCGATGCCGGCACGGCTCGTGCCGTCCACGAGCATCGTCGCCTCGTTCGAGGTGGCCCAGACCCGCCGGTACAGCTCCTGCGTCTCGGTCATCGCGGCGGTCATGAAGGGGTCGTACTGGCCCACGAGCGGCGCCGACATCGCCCGCAGCACCGAGGGATACGCGGAGATGGGGCCGGGGCCCATCAGCAGGCGGGCGGGCGGGTCGATCGGACCGGGGATCGCGCTTCTCATGCTTGTCCCCTCCCCCCGCGAGCCCGTACTCGGGCGCCGAGCCCGTGCTCGAATCGCGCGGATGGGGTACGGGCTCGCGAATCGGATACGGGTTCGCGGGGAAGGCGGGGGGCGAGGGGATGCATCGTGCTCCAGAGGCCGGTCGGTGGAGGGGTCATCGCACGACCGCCGCGAGACGACGGGCGAGGCGGACGAGGGCGATGTCGGTGCCGGGCCGGGAGATCAGGCACACGCCGACGGGAGCGGGGCCGAGCTGCGAGGGCACCGTCAGCAGCGGGACCGAGAGGGCGGGCAGGCCGCCGATCGCGGCGGGGGTCGTCATCCGCAGCGTCGCCTGGCGCACGGCGTCGATGCGGGCGCCGTCGGCGGTGCGCATCGGGGCGGGGCCGGGCACGGTCGGCAGCAGCAGCACGGCGTCGCGCACGAGGTCCTGGATGCGGTCGCGCAGCGGCTCGAGCTGCGCGCGCGCCGCGCTCTCCTGCGCGGGCGTCACCTGGCTCGCGAGCCGGAACCGCTCGGCGACGGCGGCGCCCGTGGCTCCGGGATGCGCGCGGAGCCAGTCGGCGTTGTTGCGCCAGGCCTCGGCCGCCTGCACCGTGCGGAACGGCTCGTGGTACTCGTCGAGCGCGCCGATCTCGACCCGTCGCAGCGCGGGCGGATCGTCGGATGCGGCGAGCCGGGCCAGCAACGCGTCGAACGCGGCACGCGTGTCCGGCTCGACCGCGTCCATCACCTCGTGCGGCACCAGGAACCGCCACGGCAGGTCGTCGCCGGACTCGCCGAACACGCTCTCGGTCGACTCGGAGCCGTCGTAGCTCAGACACCAGTCGACCACGCGCTGCAGGGCCTCGCCGTCGCGGGCGAGCCAGCCGATCGTGTCGAACGACTGCGCCAGCGGCAGCAGGCCCTGGCGCGGCACGAGGCCGTGCGTCGTACGCAGCCCCCACAGGCCCTGGTACGACGCGGGCACGCGGATCGAGCCCGCGGTGTCGGTCGCCAGCGCGACCTCCGCCTGCCCCGTGGCGACCGCGCTGGCGGGTCCGCTCGACGAGCCGCCCGGCAGGGCGCCGGGCAGTGCGCCGTTGGGCGGGGTGCCGTAGTGCGCGTTGTCTCCGGCGATCGAGTAGGCGAACTCGTCGGTGCGGGCGATGCCGCGCAGCGACGCGCCGCCGCGCAAGAGGTCGGCGACCGCGGAGGCGGTGGTGGCCTCGGGGCGCGCCGACTCGAGGAAGGCCGGGTTGCCCGCGCCGATGCGGTAGCCCTTGATCGCGAACAGGTCCTTCACCGCGACGTTCAGGCCGTGCAGCGGTCCCTCCCACGCGCCCTGCAGCAACGGGTCCCCCACCGAGCGCCAGACCGAGCGGTCCAGGGCGGTGGCGCGTCCCGTGACGTGGGCGGCGGTGATGCGCCAGCCGCCGTCGGACCGCTGCCAGATCTGCGTCTGCAGGCCGGTGCCGCCGCCACGGTACCGCGACACCGACACCAGCAGGGCGACGTCGGGGGCCAGCGGGCGGTACTCGATCCGCTCGATCTCGCGCGGCGGCACGCCACCGCGCACCCCGCGGAACGCGCTGATCGCGTCGTGCCCGACGAGCAGGCCCGCGGCATCCCCCCGCATCGTCCCGGTCCCGGGCGCGAACATGTCGTCGAGCACGTCGAGATCGTTGTCGAGGATCGCCCGCTCGTAGCGGTCGAACGCGCCGAACAGATCGGCGGGTATGCCGTCGCCGAGGCCCGTCATGCCGCTTCCTCCCGAGCATGTCCCAGTTCGGCGCGGTATGGGCAGCTCTTTCCGCGCCGAACTGGGACATCACCCGCGCGGAAGTGGGACATGGATGCCGGCGGGCGGGTCATGCCCGGCTCCCCTCGGCCGCGGCGGCCGGATGCCGAGTCGCGGGGAAGTCGGCCTCGCGGATGCGGGCGTGCACCCCGCAGACGATGTCGACCACCTGCGAGATGTCGAAGTCGGTGGCGGCCGACAGGTAGGCGTAGGCGAGGTGCTCGGCCATGCCGTAGCGCGCCTGCAGCAGACTCAGCGCCGCGCGCACGCACCGGCGCATCGCCTCGCCGAGGTCGGGGTCGAGCCCCGTCGGCACGAGGTACTCGGTCGTCCGCACCAGCGGCCCCGCGACCTCGCCGAACGCGGCGAGCGCGTCGGCGCGCGGCACGACGTCGAACCGCAGGGTCGCCCGCAGCGACGCCTCCAGCGCGGTGAGCGCGACCTCGCCGTCGCCCTGCGCGAAGTGCGGGTCGCCGACATAGGCCAGGGCGCCCGGCACCTGCACCGGCAGGTAGAGCACGGCGCCCTCGACGAGCAGGTTGATGTCGATGTTGCCGCCGTGGCTGCCCGGCGGCACCGAGTGCGGACGCGCCGTGTCCGCGACGGCGACGCCCATCGTGCCGAGGAACGGGGCGAGGGGGAACTCGACGACACGTTCCCCCTCGACGGTGAGCGGCAGGGCGCCGAACAGCGACCCGTCGCGCTCGACGACCGGGGTGAAGACGCTGACGTTGTGCTCGCCGCGCGGCAGCTCTCCCACCAGCGCGCCCTTGCCGTGCCGGTTCGAGATGACGCCGTACGGCACCCGCGGCACGAGGCTCTCGACGGTGATCTTCAGCAGGTCGCCCGGCTGCGCGCCGGTGACGAAGATCGGTCCGGTCACCACGTGCGGACCGTCGGCGAGCGGGTCGCGGGCGAGGTCCGCGGCGATCGCGACGGCATCCGACAGCACGGATGCCGTCGGCACGCCGTGACCGGTGAAGTACGCCACCGGGTCCTTGCCCTGGTCCTCCAGGATGCCCTCGTGGCTCACGGTGTCGACCGTGACGGTCTCGCCGGCGGCGATCGTCAGCACCGGGGCGTCGACCGCGCACGGCAGCCGTCCCCACACGACCGTCGCCGGGCTCGAGGCCAGGTAGTGGTCGCCGCCGATGGCCCCGGCTCCCGGCTGGAGGATCTCGACCGTCATGCCCGCTCCCTCACGCTCGCCAGCAGTTCCCGGCCGTGACGCACGGTCACCGCCTGTCCGCGACGGTACACGTCCTCGCCGTGCACGATCGTGGCGCGCACGAGGCCGGTCAGCGTCCTGCCGTCCCACGGCGACACCGGGTTGCGGTACTCCAGCGCCTCGGCGGCCACGGTGAACGACTCGTCCGGCGCGAAGACGACCAGGTGCGCGGGCGCACCCGGTGCGATCTCGCCGAGGCCGTCCAGGCCGGCCACGCGGGCGGGCCCGGTGGTCATGAGCGGCAGCACGGCCTCGAGCGGGATGCCGCGGGCGGCGGCCGCGGTGGCGATCGCGCTCAGCCCGGTCTGCAGCCCCGCGATCCCGCCCCAGGCGAGCCCGAAGTCGGGGTCCTTCAGGTCGAGCGTGGCGGGCGAGTGATCGCTGACGATCGCGTCGATCGTGCCGTCCACGACGCCGGCCCACAGCAGGTCCTGGTTCGCGGCGTCACGGATGGGCGGGCAGCACTTGAAGGCCGCGGCGCCGTCGGGCACGTCCGCCGCGTCCAGCGTCAGGTAGTGCGGGCAGGTCTCGACCGTGATGCGCACGCCCTCCGCGCGCGCGGCACGCACGTCGTCGAGCGCCTCCCCGTCGGAGACGTGCACGATGTGCACGCGTGCGCCGGTGCGGCGGGCGGTGTCGATGACCAGCCGGATCGCGGCGCGCTCGCTGGCCGGGGGCCGGGTCGCCAGGAAGTCGACGTAGCGCGGGCCGAGTGCGCCGTGCGCGTGCAGGTGGGTGGGATCCTCCGCGTGCACGATGAGCAGGGCGTCGAAGGCGGCGAGCTCGGTCAGCACCGCCTCGAGCTGCGCGGCATCCAGATGCCCGAACTCGTCGATGCCGCTGGGCGAGAGGAAGCACTTGAACCCCACCACGCCGGCCTCCGCGAGCTCGCGCAGACGTCCGATGTTGTCGGGCACCGCCCCGCCCCAGTAGGCGAGGTCGACGGCGAGCTTGCCGGCGGCCGCACGGCGCTTGGCCGCCAGCGCCGCCGGCGTCGTGGTCACCGGCACGCTGTTCAGCGGCATGTCGACGACGGTCGCGACTCCGCCGGCCGCCGCCGCGGCGGTGCCGGTGGCGAAGCCCTCCCACTGGGTGCGCCCGGGCTCGTCCAGGTGCACGTGGGAGTCGACGAGGCCCGGCAGCAGCACGGCGTCGTCGGACAGCACCGTGTCGGCATCCGCGTCGAACGCATCGACCGCGGCGATCACGCCGTCGACGATCGCGACGGTCGCGGGCCGGAACGCGCCGGCGATGAAGGCGTGGCGGGCGGCGATCCGCCTGGCGGTGCTCATGCGATCACGCTACGGGCGTCGCGTTTCACGAATGTAACCTGCACCAACATCCCCTGTGACGGACGGCGGCTATCGTTGCGGCCATGCAGATGGACGAGTTCAATGCGCTTCCCGAGGCCGACGCCGCGCAGGTCGTGGCGGTGTGGGCCTCGGTGCCCGGGTGGGTGGATGCCGTCGTCGCCGGCCGTCCGTATGCGTCGCGCGACGCGCTCGTCGCCTACGCCGGCGAGCTGGCCGAGGTGTGGGCGCCCGCCGACCTGGACGCGGCGATCGCGCACCATCCGCGGATCGGCGCACGGGTGACGGGCGCCGGGGCGGAGGCCGCGGCATCCCGGTCGGAGCAGGCCTCGATGTCCTCAGCCGGGGACGAGGTGACGGCGGCCATCGCGGCGGGCAACGCCGCGTACGAGGAACGCTTCGGCCGCGTCTTCCTGATCCGCGCCGCGGGACGCTCGCCCGAGGAGATGCTGTCCGAGCTGCACCGGCGTCTCGGCAACGACGACGACCATGAGGCGCGAGAGGCCACGAGGCAGCTCGCCGAGATCGCCCTGCTGCGGCTGCAGACGACGATCGACGAGACCGAGAGCATCCCGGAGGCGGAATGAGCCACCTGACCACCCACGTCCTGGACGCGACGGCCGGATCCCCGGCGGCGGACGTCGCCGTCACGCTCCACCGGCACCTGCCCGGCGGAGCGCTCGAGCCGGTGGCCGAGGGCTTCACCGACGCCGACGGCCGGCTCGCGCTCGGCCCCGAGCTGCTGGCGGCGGGCATGTATGCGCTGTCGTTCGCGACCGGTGCCTACTTCGCCGACCGGGGGGTGTCGACGTTCTACCCGCTGGTCACCGTCACGGTCACCGTCGCCGACGCGCCGCACTATCACGTGCCGCTGCTGCTGAGCCCGTTCGCGTACTCCACCTACCGGGGCAGCTGAGGCGGGCGGTCCGTCTCCGCGGCGTCCGGCTCGCCGGTCAGCGCGACCGCGTCGATCACGCCGGTGCCGGTGGCCTCGGGATGCACGAGCGCCGCGGCGGCGGGACCCCGCACCGCGTCGTACGCGCCGATCGTGGCGTCGGCCGCGTGGTCGCGGCGCATCTGGTCGGAGTTCAGCAGCATGTTCAGCAGGATCGCGGTGATCGCTCCGGCCGAGATGCCGGAGTCGAAGATGAGGGTGAACCAGTCGGGGAACCGGTCGTAGATGTCCGGCTCCACGGTCGGCAGCAGCGCGACACCGACGGAGACCGCCACGATCAGCACGTTCTTGTTGTTGAAGCGCACCTTGGCGAGCGTGCGGATGCCGCTGGCGGCTACCATCCCGAACAGCGCGATCCCCGCGCCCCCGAGCACGGCCGCCGGGACGCCCTCCACGATCGCCGAGACCTTGGGGATGAGGCCGAGCACGATCAGGATGCCGCCCGCCGTCGTCGCGACGTACCTGCTGCGCACTCCCGTCAGCGACACGAGGCCGACGTTCTGGGCGAACGCGGTGTACGGGAAGGTGTTGAACACGCCGCCGAGGATCGTCCCCACGCCGTCGGCACGCAGGCCGTCGGCGAGCTGACGGCGTCCGAGCGGCCGGTCGACGATCTCGCCGACGGCGATCATGTCGCCGGTCGTCTCCGTCATGATCACGATCGCCACCACGATCATCGAGACCACGCCGGCCAACGGGAACGTCGGCAGCCCGAAGTGGAACGGCGTCACGAGCGCGAACCATCCCGCGTCCGCCACCCCGGACCAGTCGACCATGCCGGGCACGAACAGCGCCGCGATCGTGCCGACCACGAGCCCCAGCAGCACCGAGACGCGCTGCAGCGCGGGCGGCGCGAACCGCTCGATCAGGACGATGAACAGGAGCGTGCCGGCCGCGAAGGCGACGTCGACCGGCGCCGCGCCCGGGTCGTCGGTCGTCGAGGCGTCCATGATCCAGCCGGCGGCGACGTCCATCAGGGACAGCCCGATGATGAGGATGACCGTGCCGGTCACGATCGGCGGGAAGAAGCGCAGCAGCTGCGAGAAGAAGGGCGCGATGACGATCATGAACAGCCCGCAGGCGATCGTCGCGCCGAACACGGCCGTGATCCCCTCGCTCGTGCCGATCGCGATCAGCGGACCGACGGCGGCGAATGTGACGCCCTGCATCAGCGGCAGCCGCACGCCGAACCGCCAGAACCCGACCGACTGCAGGATCGTGGCCAGCCCCGCGACGAAGAGGTCGGCGCTGATGAGGAACGCCAGGTCGGTCGAGGAGTAGCCGAGCGCGCCGCCCACGATGAGCGGCACGGCGACGGCACCCGCGTACATCGCGAGCACGTGCTGGATGCCGAGGGGGAACAGCCGCGCCAGCGGGGGGATGCCGTCGACCGTGTTCTCGCGCCGCTTCGCCCTGCGCTCCTCGCGCGTGGGCCCGGCCCCCTCGGTGGTGCTCATGACGCCTCCGATCCGCTCGCACGGACCGCCGCCGCGCCTCGCTCTGGTGGCAGCCACCGTACGGTGCGGGTGTTACGCGCAGCGCGCCCGGCAGGTTTCGGTCGTGCGACACGCGGGCGCCGCGCCGCTCATGCGACCCCGGGGGGTGTCTTCGCCCTCCCGGTCTCCGGGGGTGTCTTCGCCGTCCCGGTCTCAGACGCGGAAGACGGAGTGGGCGTCCGGGTCGCCCAGCACGGCACGGCCCCCGAGCGCCTCGAGCTCCATGAGGACCGCGATGCCGGCGACCTCGCCCCCGACCCGGTGCACGAGCTCGCGACCCGCGGCCAGCGTGCCGCCGGTGGCGAGCACGTCGTCGATCAGCAGCACGCGCGCGCCGCGCGGGATGTCGTCGTGCATCTCGATCGTGGCGGTGCCGTATTCGAGGGCGTAGTCGACGGATGCCGCCGGCCTGGGCAGCTTGCCCGCCTTGCGGATCGGCACGAGCCCGACGCCGGCCGCGATCGCCGCGGCCCCCGCGAGCAGGAACCCCCGCGCCTCGATGCCGGCGACCACGTCGAAGGCGCCCGCGAACGGGGCGAGGAGCGCGTCGGTGGAGGCGCGGAGCGCATCGCGGTCCGCCAGCAGCGGCGCGATGTCGCGGAAGAGCACCCCGGGCTCCGGGTAGTCGGGGATGACCGCGATCAGGCTCTCCGCGCGGGCGAGGGCGTCGGGATTCGGCACCCGCCCACTGTATCCGTCGAGCCGGCGGGCGGAACGGCGAGGGCTGCGTCGAATCGATACGATGCGGACGGTTAGGCTGGCGGCATGAGCGAGCAGAACGCACCCGAGGCGCAGACCTCCCTCGCCGATGCGGTCGTGACCACGGCGGAGCGGTCGCCCGCGCCCGGCGGCGAATGGTGGCGCACCGCCGTCATCTACCAGATCTATCCGCGCTCGTTCGCGGATGCCGACGGTGACGGCATCGGCGATCTGCCCGGCATCACGAGCCGTCTCGACGCGCTGGCCGATCTCGGCGTGGACGCGATCTGGCTGAGCCCGTTCATGGTGTCCCCGCAGAAGGACGCCGGGTACGACGTCGCCGACTACTGCGACGTCGATCCGCGCTTCGGCACCCTCGCCGACTTCGACGCCATGCTCGCGGCCGCGCACGCCCGCGGTATCCGGGTGATCGTCGACCTCGTGCCCAACCACTCGTCCGACCAGCACGTCTGGTTCCAGCAGGCGCTGGCCGCCGGCCCCGGCAGCGCCGAGCGCGCCCGCTACATCTTCCGCGAGGGCCGCGGGCCGGATCGGAGCCTCCCGCCGAACAACTGGGAGTCGGTGTTCGGCGGCGGCATGTGGGAGCGCGTGACCGAGCCAGACGGCACCCCGGGCCAGTGGTACCTGCACATCTTCGACGTCTCGCAGCCCGACTTCGACTGGACGAACCCGGAGGTGCGGGAGTACTTCCGGGGCGTCCTGCGCTTCTGGCTCGACCGCGGCGTCGACGGCTTCCGGGTCGACGTCGCGCACGGCCTGATCAAGAAGGACGGGCTGCCCGACTACACCCCGGCGGCGGACGCGGACTCGATGGGCGGTGAGGAGGAGGACGTCCCCTACTGGGGCCAGCCGGGCGTCCACGATGTATACCGCGATTGGCATGAAGTGCTCGAGGCGTACCCGGGTGAGCGGGCGCTCTGCGCCGAGGCGTGGCTGCCGACGCCGGCGAAGACCGCCCTGTGGGTGCGCCCGGACGAGATGCACCAGGCCTTCAACTTCCCGTACCTGACGACCGAGTGGGACGCGGTCGAGCTGCGCGCCGTCATCGACGGCTCGCTGCACGCGTTCCCCGCCGTGGGCGCCCCCGCGACGTGGGTGCTGTCGAACCACGACGTCATCCGCCACGCGTCCCGGCTCGCGCTGACCGGCCCCAGCCCGCAGGGCGAGGGCATCGGCCCGCTCTCGCCCGTGCAGCCGATGCCGGAGCTCGGGCTGCGCCGCGCCCGCGCCGCGACGACCGTCATGCTCGCACTGCCCGGCTCCGCCTACCTGTTCCAGGGCGAGGAGCTCGGCCTGCCGGAGGTCGTCGACCTGCCCGACGACGCGCGGGCGGACCCGACGTGGTTCCGCACGAAGCACGAGAAGTACGGACGCGACGGATGCCGCGTACCGATCCCGTGGGAGGCCGACGCCCCCGCCTACGGCTTCAACGCGACGGGGGAGGCCTGGCTGCCGCAGCCGGCGCAGTGGGCGACGCTCGCCCGCGACGCGGAGGCCGCCGACCCGGACTCCACGCTGAACCTGTACCGTGCCCTGCTGCGACTGCGTCGCGAGCACGGGCTCGGTGCGGCATCCCTCGCCTGGATCGAGGGCTTCGGAGACGACGTGCTCGCCTTCCGCGTCGGCGATGTCACCGTGATCGCCAACACCGGCGCCGCGGGAGTGCCGTTGCCGGCGGGCGCGATCCTGGTCGCCAGCGGTCCCGTCACCGGCGGCCTGCTGCCCCCCGACACCGCCGTCTGGCTGTCCCGCGCCTGACACCCGGGGCGCCCCGCGTAGGCTCGGGGCCATGGCGCTGGACCTCGAGGCGATCTACACCGACCTGCACCGGCATCCGGAGCTGTCCTTCCAGGAGACCCGCACGGCCGGGGTGGTCGGAGCGCACCTGACCGCGCTCGGCATCCCGTTCGAGGCGGGCATCGGCCGCACCGGGATCGCAGCCACGCTCGCCAACGGCGACGGCCCGGTCGTCTGGCTGCGAGCCGACATGGACGCCCTCCCCGTCGAGGAGCGCACCGGCCTGCCCTACGCGAGCACGGCCCGCGGCGTCGATCCCGCCGGCAACGACGTGCCGGTCATGCACGCCTGCGGCCACGACATGCACACGACCGCGCTGCTCGGCGCGCTCGAACGGCTCGCGGCGACGCGCGAGGAGTGGTCGGGCACGGTCGTCGGCGTCTTCCAGCCCGCGGAGGAGCTGGGCGCCGGCTCCCGCGCGATGCTGGGCGACGGGCTGCTGCGCCGGGTCCCGCATCCCGACATCGTGCTCGGACAGCACATCACCGCTCTGCCCGCCGGGGTCGTCGGGATGCGTCCGGGCACTCAGATGACCGCCTCCGACGGGCTCACGGTCACCCTCTACGGTCGCGGCGGCCACGGCTCGAGGCCCCACGCGACGATCGACCCCGTCGTCATGGCCGCCGCCACGATCATGCGCCTGCAGACCCTCGTCGCGCGCGAGGTCGACCCGCGGGAGACCGCCGTGGTCACCGTGGGCTCGGTCCATTCCGGGCTCAAGCACAACATCATCCCCGCCGAGGCCACCCTCCAGCTCAGCCTGCGCTACACCGACGACGAGGCGCGGGAACGGATGCTGGGCCGCGTCGAGCGCGTGGTCCGCGGCGAGGCCGCCGCCGC
Source organism: Microbacterium sp. (assembly GCF_047606385.1). Lineage (GTDB taxonomy): Bacteria > Actinomycetota > Actinomycetes > Actinomycetales > Microbacteriaceae > Microbacterium. The sequence continues at coordinate 5,586 of NZ_JASGEL010000139.1, read as the reverse complement.
GGGTGCGGAGCGCGAGCCGTCGATCGTCATCGACCACACCCTGCCGCCGACGATCAACGACCCGGTGTCCGAGGCGCGCACCGCGGACGCCTTCCGCCGTGCCTTCGGCGAGCAGGCGGTGACCGACCCGGGGCTGTTCACCGGCAGCGAGGACGTCTCCTGGTTCGCCCGCGACGCGGGCGTGCCGCTCGTGTTCTGGTTCTGGGGCGGCCTCGACCACGACGTCTACGCGACGGCCCTCGCCGCGGGCACCGTCGACCGTGACATCCCCACGATCCACTCGCCGCTGTTCGCCCCCGTGCTCCATCCGACGATCGAGCGGGGCGTCGCGAACCTCGTGGTCGCCGCGCGGGAGTGGCTGGCCTGATCGGCGGGGCCGGGGCGCGAGCCGGCAGCCTCGGCGGCGCTGCCCGCTGTGTCATAACTCAGGCTGCGCGCAGCCGCATCCCCGGCTGCGCGCCCGAGCTGCACGCTCAGGCTGAGTTATGACACGCGCACGCTGGGCGCCCAGGCTGAGTTACGACACGCGCGCCCGACCTGATCTCCGGCGCGCGAGCGCGCCCAGCGCCCGGTCGACCACGACATACAGGTACGCCACGACCTCGAGCGCGACGGTCAGCACGACGATCCACAGCGCGACACCCCCGACGCCCAGCGCCTGGACGTCCATGAACGGGTACGGGTACGAGGTGCCCGCACCGAATCGACCGCCCAGCGCGCCATACGCGAACGCGAACACCAGGTAGGCGTACGGGATCAGCGCCCACAGCAGCGGATCGAACCAGCGGAACGACCCCTTCGGGACGAACAGCACCCAGTCCAGGATCGTCAGCACCGGGGTCACGATGTGGATGAGGTCGTCGGTGAGCGTGAAGGGCGTGTAGGACGAGTTCTGGACGAACGTCTCCGGAACGAGCACCACCAGGTAGATGAGCATCGTCACGGTGATCGCCATCATGACCGCGCCGGACACCCGCGGCCACGGCGCCGACGGCCCGCGGCCGCCGCGCACGCGCAGCTCACGACCGGTCACCACCGCCAGGAGCGCGAACCAGGCCAGGCACAGGATGTTGCTGAGCACCGTGAAATAGAGCAGCTCCGCGCCCGCGAACCGCCCGTCGAACAGCCCGGTCACCCGCCCGACGCCCCACCCGATCACGACGGCGGCGAGGGCGCGATATCCCAGCGCGAGCCGCCGATCAGCCACGAACACGGCACGATCGTAATGGCCGCGGACCGTCGCGTTGCATAGCCGACCCGATGCGCGTAGTGTCGCCGCCCGTGACATCAGACAGTCGCGAGCCCTCCGAGGATCCGACCAGCGAGATCCCGGTGGCCAAGCGCCTCCTCCTCGGCGACCCGTTGGCCTCGGGCGACGCCGACGAGCACCTGCTCCGCAAGCGCATGGCGCTGCCGATCTTCGCCTCCGACGCGCTGTCGTCTGTCGCATACGCGCCGCAGGAGCTGCTCATGATCCTGCTGATCGGCGGCACCGCCTTCCTGGCGTTCAGCCCGTGGATCGCGCTCGCGGTCGTCGTGCTGCTGGTGGTGGTGGTGCTCTCGTACCGGCAGCTGATCAAGGCCTACCCGTCGGGCGGCGGCGACTACGAGGTCGCCCGGACGAACCTGGGAGAGGTCCCCGGCGTCATCGTGGCCTCGGCGCTGCTGGTCGACTACATCCTCACGGTCGCGGTGTCGGTCGCCTCCGGGGTGGACAACATCATCTCGGCGCTGCCGGTGCTCAACAACTGGCGCGTCGAGCTCGCCATCGCCTTCGTCATCCTGCTCGTCGTGGTCAACCTGCGCGGGGTGCGGGAGGCCTCGCGCGCCTTCGCCCTGCCGACCTACATCTTCATCGGCTCGGTCGGCGTCATGATCGTCGTCGGCGTGATCCGCTGGGCGCTGGGCGATCCGCCGGTCGCCGCCAGCGCCCAGTACGCGGTGCGCGCCGAGGACCTCTCGCAGGTCGCCATCATCCTGCTGGTGCTGCGGGCGTTCTCCAGCGGCTGTTCCGCGCTCACCGGCGTCGAGGCGGTCTCCAACGGCGTGCAGGCCTTCCGCCGCCCGAAGGTCAAGAACGCGCAGAACACGCTCACCGCCATGGGGGCCGTCGCGGCGCTGCTGTTCGCGGGGCTCACGCTGATCGCGCTGGTCTCCGGCATCCACTACGCCGAGGACCCCTGCAACCTCGTGGGCTTCGACTGCGGCACGAACCCCCAGCCCAGCCTCATGGCCCAGGTCGCCGCGGCCACCTTCGGCATGAACTCGATCCCGTTCTTCATCATCCAGGCGGCCACCGCCTGCGTGCTGCTGCTCGCGGCCAACACCGCGTTCAACGGGTTCCCGCTGCTCGGCTCGGTGCTCGCGCGCGACGGCTACGCGCCGAAGGGCCTGAACACCCGGGGCGACCGGCTGGTGTTCTCCAACGGCATGATCGTGCTCGGCGTCGCCGCGATCCTCGTGCTGCTGTTCTCGCAGGCGAACCTGTCGACGCTGATCCAGCTGTACATCATCGGCGTGTTCGTCTCCTTCTCGCTCGGCCAGGTCGGGATGGTGCGGCACTGGCGGCGACACCTGCGGGCGCTGAGGGGCCTGCCGGTCCCGGCCCGGCACCAGCACTCCGCGCACTTCACCCATCGCGAGATCCGCGTCGGCCTGGTCATCAACTCGCTGGGCGCGACGCTGACGGCGGCCGTGTTCATCATCGTCACGATCACGAAGTTCACGCACGGCGCGTGGCTCGTGTTCCTCGCGATCCCGGTGCTGTCGCTGCTGATGATCGGCGTGAACCGGTACTACCGCGACGTCGAGCACGAGATCGCCGTCGACGACACCACCCACTTCGGCGCGGCCGGCGACGTCGCGATCATCCTGGTCGGGCGCCTCCAGAAGCCGGTCGTGAAGGCGATCGACTACGCCCTCGCCGCGAAGCACGACAAGACCATCGCCGTGCACGTCGCGGTGACCAAGGAGTCCGCGGACGCCGTGCAGAAGGAGTGGCAGGCACACCGGATGCCGGTGCCCCTCGTCATCATCGAGTCGCCGTACCGCACCTACGCGGGCCCGGTCGCGGCGTACATCAACAAGTACCGCGAGGAGCACGGCTCGGCCGTGGTGACCGTCTACCTGCCGCAGTACATCGTGGGGCACTGGTGGGAGACGCTGCTGCACAACCGGCGGGCGCGCCGGGTGGCACAGCAGCTGATGCTCGTGCACGGCGTGACCATCACCCTCGTGCCGTGGCTGCTCGACTCGTCGGAGCTCATCTACGGCCGTCGCTCGCGCCCGCTGCCCGGCCAGGAGCGGGCCGGGCGGCCGTACACCGCCGTGACCGGCGCGATCCCGATCGTGCGCGACGATTTCACGTCCCGTCCGTCGGACTCCTCGCCCGGCGCGGGAGGCGCGATCGCCGCGGACGCGTCCGGCGGTCCCGCACCGAACTAGCCTGGAGGAATGGACTCCGCCGGCTTCGACCCCGAGCGCGTGCGCGCCGACTTCCCCCTGCTCTCGCAGGAGGTGAACGGCCACCCGCTCGTCTATCTCGACGCGGGCGCGACCAGCCAGAAGCCGCAGCAGGTGCTGGATGCCGAGATCGACTTCCTCCTGCGCACCAACGCGGCCGTCCACCGCGGCGCGCACACGCTGGCCGCCGAGGCGACGGAGCTGTTCGAGGACGCCCGCCGCACGGTGGCCGGCTTCGTCGGCGCCGACGAGGAGACCCTGGTGTGGACGCACGGCGCCACCGAGGGGCTGAACCTGGTCGCCTATGCGATCGGTAACGCGACCGCCGGCCGCGGCGGCGCGGCATCCGCGGGTCTCGCGCTGCGCCCCGGGGACGAGATCGTCGTCACCGAGGCCGAGCACCACGCGAACCTCATCCCCTGGCAGGAGCTCGCGGCGCGCACCGGGGCGGTGCTGCGGCACATCCCCGTGCACGACGACGGCACGCTCGACCTGGACGCCGCGGCCCACCTCGTCGGCGAGCGGACCCGCGTCCTCGCGTTCCCTCACGTGTCGAACGTGCTGGGGATCGTCAACCCGGTGGCCGAGCTGGCCGAGCTGGCCCACGGCGTCGGCGCCCTCGCGGTGCTGGACGCGTGTCAGTCGGCGCCGCACCTGCCGCTGGACCTGCCCGCGCTGGACGTGGACCTCGCCGTCTTCAGCGGCCACAAGATGCTCGGGCCCTACGGGATCGGGGGCCTGTACGGCCGGCGCGAGGTGCTCGAGGCGCTGCCGCCGTTCCTCACCGGCGGGTCGATGATCACCACGGTGACCCTGGACGAGGCCGAGTACCTCGCGCCCCCGCTGCGGTTCGAGGCCGGCACGCAGCCGGTGTCGCAGGCGATCGGGCTGGCCGCCGCGGTGCGCTATCTCGACGCGCTCGGGATGCCGGCCGTGCACGCGCACGAACGCGAGCTGGAGCGGCGGCTGCGCGACGGGCTGCGCCAGGTCGACGGCGTGCGGCTGCTCGGCGACGCCGAGGCGGACCGGGTCGCGCTGGTCGCGTTCGACCTCGACGGCGTGCACGCGCACGACGTCGGCCAGGTGCTCGACGCGCAGGGCGTCGCGGTGCGCGTCGGCCACCACTGCGCCCAGCCGCTGCACCGCCGGTTCGGGCTCACCGCCTCGGTGCGGGCGTCGGCGTCCGTCCACACCACCGCCGCCGACGTGGACGCGTTCCTGGATGCCGTCGCCGGCGTCCGCTCCTACTTCCGGGTGCACGCATGAGCCGCCGCCCTCCCCGCGGGGGACGGTCATGAGCGGACTCGACGGCCTGTACCAGGAGCTGATCCTCGACCACGCGAAGGCCCGGGACGGTTACGGACTGGCAGCGCCCGACGGCGCGTGCGCGAGCTCGCATCAGCGCAACCCGATCTGCGGCGACGAGATCACCCTGCAGGTGCGGCTGGACGGCGACACGATCCGCGACGTCACCTGGGAAGGCGCGGGCTGCTCGATCTCGCAGGCGTCGGCATCCATGCTGACCGGGCTGGTCGACGGGCTCGACCGGCCGGCCGCATCCGCGTTGATCGGACGGTTCCGCGAGGCGCTGCGCTCGCGCGGGACCATCGCGCTCGACGAGGACGAGTTCGGTGACGCCGCCGCCTTGAACGGGGTCTCGAAGTTCACGGCACGGGTGAAGTGCGCGATGCTCGCGTGGGTCGCGCTCGAGGACGCGCTCACCCGCGCCTGACCCGCCTTCCACGCCCGCCCCCTGCCGGTTCGATGTTGACTTGCCCTATATGCACGTTGACTTGCCCTATATGCACGCGAAAAGGGGGTTCTCGCGTGCATATAGGGCAAGTCATCGAGGAGGCAGGTGCCGGATCGGGGCGATGAGCCCCTGAGAGCGGACGCCGGGACTCAGCGGGAGGCGCTGGACCAGACGGTCGTCGAGCCGCCGGCTGTCGAGGCGCGGCGGTTGCGGCGACGCGCGCCCTCTCCTGTCGAACGCTGGGCGGATCCGCCCGCACGACCCTGCGCCGCGGCCTTGCCGCCCGTGGACGTGTGGGGCTGCCCGGCGGCGCGTCCCTGAGCAGAGCCGCGCGGCTGACCGCCCGGGGCGGCGGCAGCGGCAGCGCCGCC
>NZ_JASGEL010000138.1:0-28952 GCF_047606385.1 Microbacterium sp. | reverse complement strand
GGCGGCGGCGGACGCGACGACGTCGCGCAGGGCGGCGGGGCCGACCCCGCCCAGCTCGGCGCGGCGCTAGCCGAGGTGCGCCGGCTGGTCGAGAACGCGTGACCGGCTTCCGCCGCGGGGTGCGCCTGGGCGTCGACGTCGGCAAGGCCCGCGTCGGGGTCGCCCGCTGCGACCCGGACGGCCTGTTGGCCACCCCCGTCGAGACGGTGCCGAGGACGGATGCGGCGGTGGGCCGCATCCTGGACCTCGCCGTCGAGCACGACGCGGTGGAGATCCTCGTCGGCCTGCCGGTGTCGCTGGCGGGGACCGACACGCCCTCGACGACCGACGCCCGCGACTTCGCCGCCGCGCTCGCCTCGGCCGCGGGCGTGCCGGTGCGTCTGGTCGACGAGCGGCTGAGCACCGTGTCGGCCCACGCTGCGCTGCGGCGGTCAGGGCGGACCCAGAAGAACTCTCGTAGCATTGTCGATCAGGTCGCCGCCGTCATCCTGCTGCAGAACGCCCTGGATGTCGAGAAGCAGACGGGGCGACCGGCCGGTACGCCCATCCCGCCGGCCGAGGAGAGCGACTGATGTCCGACACCCCGCCGACCTCCCGGCGCGCTGCCCGCGAGGCGCAGCAGGCCGCCTCCGCCACGCCGCCCGCGCCCGAGGGCGACGCCGGCGATCTGCACGACCTGTTCACGGGCCGGGCCACGACCGACGTCCTCGGCTCCCGGCCGCCCGCGCCGGACAGGCGGCGTCGTCGCCGCCGCCTGTGGATCGCGCTGGCGGTCGTGATCGTGCTGCTGGGCGGCATCGCCGGCGGCGGCCTGTGGGCGTGGGACACCTACGGCGACAAGATCCGCGACGTCATGGGCTGGAGCGACTCGACGGACTACGAGGACGGCATCGCGACGGGATCCGTCACCGTCACGATCGTCTCCGGCGACACCGGTGCCACGATCTCCGAGAGCCTCTACGAGGCGGGCGTGACCAAGACGTCGTCGGCGTTCTACGACTACCTCATCTCGACGGCGCAGAACCCGACGTTCCAGCCGGGCGTCTACCAGCTGCAGCAGCAGATGAGCTCGGCGGCCGCGCTCACCGCGCTGATGGACTCCGCGAACAAGCTCACCGACACCGTCGTGATCCCGGAGGGACTCGGCTACGAGGACGCCCTCCAGCGGGTCGCCGACGCCACCGGCCTGTCCTACGACGACCTTCTCGCCGAGGCCGCCGACTACACGCAGTTCGGCGTCCCGGCGGAGGCGCCGAGCATCGAGGGGTTCCTGTTCCCGGCGACGTACACGTTCGATCCGGACGTGACCGCGCATGACGCGATCGCGCGGATGGTCGATGAGATGTTCTCACGCCTGGACGCCCTCGGCGTCGCCGAGTCCGACCGCCTCGAAGTGCTCACCCTGGCCTCCATCGTGCAGAAGGAGGCCGGCAGCACCGACGACATGCCGAAGATCGCCCGGGTGTTCCTCAACCGCATCGCCGACGGCATGCCGCTCCAGTCCGACGCGACGGTCGCATACGGCGCCGGGCTCTCCGGGACGGTGTGGACGACCGAGGAGGAGCGGGCGGACACCTCCAACATCTACAACACCTATGTCATCACCGGGCTCCCGCCGGGACCCATCAGCCTGCCGGGCGAGGACGCCATCAGCGCTGCCATCAACCCGGCGGACGGCAGCTGGCTCTACTTCGTCGCGGTGAACCTGCAGACGGGCGAGACCGTGTTCTCCGACACCTACGAGGAGCACGAGGCGGCGGTGGCCGAGCTGCAGGCCTGGTGCGCGGAGAGCGAGAATGCCGCCTACTGCCAGTGACGTCCGGCTCGCCGTCTGGGGCGACCCCATCGACCACAGCCGGTCGCCGCAGCTCCACCGCGCCGCCTACGACGTGCTCGGCCTCGACTGGGAGTACGGACGCCGCCGGGTCGACGAGGACGAGTTCTCCGGCGCGGTCGCGGGGCTCGACGCCTCGTGGCGCGGGCTGTCGCTGACCATGCCGCTCAAGGGCGTCGCCTGGCGCGGCGCGGCGACGCGCGACCGCCATGCCGAGCTCACCGGCGCGGTGAACACCTACCTGTTCGCCGCCGACGGCCCGCGCGGGTTCAACACCGATGTCGGGGGGCTCGTCCGCGACCTGCGCGAACGCGGCTTCGACGGGATCGACTACGCCCGCATCGTCGGGGCGGGCAAGACCGCCACCTCGGCGCTCGTCGCCCTCGCCGAGCTGGGGGTCGCCGAGGTGGAGGTCGTGCTGCGGCGGTTCAGCGCGGTCGCCCCGCTGCAGGCGCTCGGCGACGAGCTCGGCGTGTCCGTCATGCCGGTGCCGTTCTTCACGGACGCCCTGGCCGCGGCTCCCCTCACCGTCGCGGCGCTCCCCGGCGGCGTCCGCATCTCCGAGGACGCGGCGGCCATGCTCGCCGCGTGCGGGGGAGCTTTGTACGACGTCGTGTACGGGCACTGGCCGAGCTCGCTGGCCCTCGCCTGGGAGCGCGTCGGCGCGCCCGCGTGGGACGGGCTCGGGATGCTGCTGCAGCAGGCCGTGCTGCAGGTGCGCGTGTTCTCCGCCGGCAGCGCCGACGAGCCGCTGGACGACGAGCCGGCCGTGATCGCCGCCATGCATGCCGCCCTCGCCGCGGGCGATGCCGCCGCCATGGGAGACTAGGGCAATGCTCCGCGTCCTCACCGCCGGCGAATCGCACGGTCCCGAACTCGTCGCCATCATGGAGGGACTGCCCGCCGGCGTCCCCGTCTCCCGCGCCGCCATCCAGGCGGATCTGGCCCGCCGGAAGCTCGGCTACGGCCGCGGCTCGCGGATGAAGTTCGAAGAGGACGAGCTGACGATCTCCGGCGGCGTGCGGCACGGGCTCACGATGGGCAGCCCGATCGCGCTGCGGATCGGCAACACCGAGTGGCCGAAGTGGGTCGAGGTCATGAGCGCCGAGCCGGTCGAGCTCACCGACCGCTCGCGCGGCCGTGGCGCGGCGCTGACCCGACCCCGGCCCGGGCACGCCGACCTCGTCGGCATGCAGAAGTACGGCTTCGACGACGCCCGACCCATCCTGGAGCGTGCGAGCGCGCGGGAGACCGCGGCACGCGTCGCGCTGGGCGCGGTGGCCCGTGCCTTCCTGGGCGAGCTCGGCATCCGCCTGGTCAGCCACACCCTGTCGATCGGCCCCGTCCGTGTGCCCGATGACGCGCCGCTGCCGCAGCCCGACGACGTCGACGCGCTCGACGCGGATCCGCTGCGCTGCTTCGACGCGGCCACCAGCGCCCGGATGGTCGCCGAGGTGGACGATGCCAAGAAGGACGGCGACACGCTCGGCGGCATCGTCGAGGTGCTCGCCTACGGCGTGCCGCCGGGGCTCGGCTCCCACGTGCAGTGGGACCGACGCCTGGACGGCAAGCTCGCCCAGGCCCTCATGAGCATCCAGGCCATCAAGGGGGTCGAGGTCGGCGACGGCTTCGTCACCACCACCCGCCGCGGGTCGGCCGCGCATGACGAGCTGTTCGTCCAGGGCGACGGCATCTCGCGCGGCAGCGACCGCGCCGGGGGGACCGAGGGCGGCATGTCCACCGGCACCGTGCTGCGGGTGCGCGCCGGCATGAAGCCGATCGCGACCGTGCCGCACGCGCTGCGCACCGTCGACGTCGCCACCGGCGAGGTCGCCCCGGCCCACCATCAGCGCTCCGACGTCTGCGCCGTGCCCGCCGCCGGTGTCGTCGCCGAGGCGATGGTGGCGATCGTGCTCGCCGGCAGCGTGATCGAGAAGTTCGGCGGGGACAGTGTCGCCGAGACCGCGCGCAACCTGGCGGCCTACCTCGCGGCGATCCCGACGTCGCTGCGCACCGCCGCCGTCAGCGATCCGGACCTGCTCGGATGAGCGCACCTCAGACGCCGTCGCTCGTCCTGGTGGGTCCGATGGGGGCCGGCAAGACGAGCATCGGACGTCGGGTGGCCAAGGCGCTCGGCGTGCCCTTCTCGGACACCGACGCGCTCATCGCGCGCGTGCACGGGCCGATCCCCGAGCTGTTCCGCAGCCGCGGCGAGGCCGCGTTCCGTGAGCTCGAGCGGCAGGTCGTCGCCGGGGCTCTCGCCGAGCCCGGCGTGCTCGCGCTCGGCGGAGGCGCCGTGCTCGACGCCCGCACCCGTGACGCGCTGCAGGAGCACCCCGTGGTGCTGCTGTCGGTGGCCCCGCACGTGGTGGCTCGTCGCATCGTCGGCGCGGGCCGGCCGCTGCTGGAGGGCTCCGACCCGATCGCGGCGTGGCAGCGCATCTTCGCGGAGCGCAAGCCGCTCTACGACGCCGTCGCCGACGTCGAGTTCGACACCTCCCGCGGGCCGCTCTCCGACATCGTGACCGCCGTCGTGGCCTGGGCGGGCACCCGCATCCCAGGAGCCCACGTATGACCGAGCCGACCGTCATCTCCGTCCCCGGCGACGCGCCCTACGACGTCGCGGTGGGCCGCGACCTGCTCGATCGCGTCGGCGACGCGCTGGCGGCGTCGGTGCGGAAGGTCCTCCTCGTGCACGCGCCGACCCTCGCCGCCGAGGCCGAGCTCCTCCGGGAGCGGCTGCAGGCGGACGGTGCACGCGAGGTGCTGCTCGCCGAGATCCCGGACGCCGAGCAGGGCAAGCGCATCGAGGTCGCGGCGTTCTGCTGGCAGGTCATGGGACAGGCCGACTTCACGCGCAGCGACGCGGTCGTCGGCCTCGGCGGGGGAGCGGTGACCGACCTCGCAGGGTTCGTCGCCGCCACCTGGCTGCGCGGCGTCCAGGTCGTGCTCGTTCCCACCACCGTGCTCGCGATGGTGGACGCCGCCGTCGGCGGCAAGACCGGCGTCAACACGGCCGAGGGCAAGAACCTCGTGGGCGCGTTCTGGGCGCCGCGGGGCGTGGTCTGCGATCTCGCGTTCCTGGACACCCTGCCGCACAACGAGGCGGTCGCGGGCTTCGCCGAGGTCGTCAAGGGCGGCTTCATCTGGAGCCCGGAGATCCTCGAGCGGATCGAGGCGGAGCCCGACGCCATCGTCGACCCGGCCTCGGCCTCCTTCCGTCGGTGCATGGAGCTGGCGATCGAGATGAAGGCCCAGGTCGTCGGCGAGGACTTCCGGGAGGGCGGACTGCGCGAGATCCTCAACTACGGTCACACGCTCGGCCACGCGATCGAGCACGCGGAACGCTATCGCTGGCGTCACGGTGCGGCGGTCTCGGTCGGCATGATGTACGTCGCCGAGCTGTCACGGCTGGCCGGGCGTCTGTCCGACGAGGCCGTCGCGCGACACCGTGACATCCTCACCTCGCTGGGGCTGCCGACCTCGTACCGTGCCGGGGCGTGGCCGCAGCTGCTGGCCACGATGCAGCGGGACAAGAAGAGCCGCGGCGGGATGCTGCGCTTCATCGTGCTCGACGACATCGCCCGACCGACCGTCCTGCAGGCGCCCGACGAGTCGCTGCTGTTCGCCGCCTACCAGGAGGTGTCCGGGTAGCCCTCGCGTCGCCCGCACGGGGAGTCAGGCGGTCTGCGCGTTCAGCACCCGGCGGACCTCGGGCCGGGTGCCGAGATCCGCGGTCGGCACGGACCTCGTCTCGCGGGCGGTCAGGGCGGCGCCCGAGGCGATCAGGGCGATCACCGCGGTGAAGACGCTGATCACGATCCAGCCGCCTTCGGCCACGCCGCCGAGCGCGGTGACGATCGAGGGCGCGAAGCCGGCCATGAGGAACCCGATCTGGGTGCCGATGGCCATGCCGGAGAACCGCACCCGGGTGCTGAACATCTCGCCGTAGAACGACGGCCAGACCGCGTTCGCGGCGGCGTAGCCGAACGAGAACGTGAGCACGCCCAACGCGAAGGTCAGCAGCGTGTTCCCCGAGCCCATCGACAGCATGTAGAACGGCATCAGCGCGGCCGACGACAGCGCGCCGTAGATGAACACCGGCTTGCGGCCGACGCGGTCGGCGAGCATGCCGAACAGCGGCTGCGTGCCCAGCGCGAACACGTTCGCGACGACCACGAGCCACAGCGTCACGGCCTCGGCGACGCCGACCTCCTTGCCGTAGGCGAGGGCCAGGTTGCCGAACACCGTCGAGACCGCCGCGATCGTGGCGCACAGGACGACGCGCAGCACGTCGCGCCAGTGGTCGCGCATCAGCGGGATCAGCGGGATGCGGGCGATCTCGCCCTGCGCCTTGGCCGCCTCGAACGCCGGGGTCTCGTGCAGGCTGCGCCGGATGAAGTAGGCCACGACCACGACCACGGCCGACAGCCAGAACGGGATGCGCCAGCCCCAGCTGTACTTGACGTCGTCGGGCATCGCGACCACCGGGATGAAGATCAGCGCGGCGAGGATCTGACCGCCCTGGGTGCCGGTCAGCGTCCACGACGTGAAGAAGGAGCGGCGGTCGTCGGGTGCGTGCTCGAGCGTCAGCGAGGAGGCGCCGGCCTGCTCGCCCGCCGCCGACAGCCCCTGGAACAGGCGGCAGACCACGAGCAGCACCGGCGCGAACCAGCCGATCTGCGCGAAGCCGGGCAGGCATCCGATGACGAAGGTCGAGGCGCCCATCGCGATGAGAGTGAACATCAGCACCTTCTGACGGCCGATGCGGTCGCCGAAGTGGCCGAGGAAGAACGCACCGACCGGACGGGCGATGTAGGCGAACCCGAACGTCGCGAACGACATCACGAGCGCGGCCTGGTCCCCGGAGGGGAAGAAGATGCTGGGGAAGATCAGGGCGGCGGCGGACCCGAACAGGAAGAAGTCGTAGTACTCGACGGCGCTGCCCATGAAGCTCGCGATCGCGGCCTTCACCGGGGTCTTCCGCGTCGTTGCGGCGGTGGTCATCAGAGTGTGCTCCGTTTCAGTGTCAGACGAGGATCTCGTGGTCGGCCACGAGACGCTGGAAGTGGTCGGTCATGCGGGCGACGTCCGGGCGGACGCCGGTGATCAGCTCGAAGGCGTCGACGGCCTGGTAGACCGCCATCCGGCCGCCGTCGAGGGTGCGCGCGCCGATGCTCCTCGCGGTGGCGAGCAGCTCCGTCACATAGGGGCGGTAGACGATGTCCGCGACCCAGAGGTCGGGCCGCAGCAGGTCGGCGGGGAAGGGGAGGCCGGGGTGCTCTGCCATGCCGGTAGGGGTGCAGTGCACGATACCCGTCGCCGAGCGCAGCGCCTCGGCGATCCCGGATGCCGGCGCCACGGCGACTGCCGTGCCATGCCGGGCGGTGAGCTCGGCGGCCAGGCGGCGGGCGCGCTCCGGGTCGACGTCGACGAGGGTGAGGCCGTCGACGCCGCGCCGCAGCAGGGCGTCGGCCACGGCCGATCCGGCACCGCCGGCGCCCAGCTGCACGATGCGGGACGTGTCGGCATCCGCCATGCCCGCGACGAACGCGCGCTCGAAACCGGTCGTGTCGGTGTTGTAGCCGCGGCGCCCGTCGGCCCCGAAGACCACGGTGTTCACGGCGCCCAGCGCCGCGGCGACCGGGTCGACATGGTCGAGGTGCGCGATCACCGCTCGCTTGCACGGGTGGGTGATGTTCAGGGCGTCGAAGCCGAGACGCTCCGCCCAGTCGAGGATCGCGCCGAGATCGCCGGTGCCGAGACCGAGCACGGTCATGTCGATCGGGCGGTAGAGGTACGGGATGCCGAGCGCGGCCGCCTCGGCCATGTGCATCGGCGGCGTGAGCGAGGGCGTGACGCCGGTGCCGACCAGCCCCACGAGGAATGGATGTCCGGGCTGCACGCGGTCTCCTTCGACACGGCGGGCGGCTGCGCCCGCTCCTAATGTACTAACTGGTACGTACGGAGTAAAGCACGCGCCACCTATCGTGTCAACGCCCCCTGAGGCGGGAGGCTCAGCGCGCGGCGGAGGTCAGCCAGCCGACGACGACCTCGCCGATGAGCGCGCGCAGATGGGCGCGCCGCGCCGGGTCGGCGAAGTCCATGTCGAAGAGGTAGCCGAAGGTGTAGCGATTGGCGACCTGGAAGACGCAGTAGGCGCTGATGACCAGGTGCACGTCGATCGCGTCGACGTCATCGCGGAACACGCCGGCGTCGCGGCCTCGATCGAGGATCTCGTCGAGGAGCGTCTTCGCCGGCTGGGCCAGCTGCCGCAGCGTCTCGATGCGGCGGATGAACTCGCCGCGGTGGACGTTCTCGATCGCGACCAGGCGGATGAAGTCGTCGTGTGTGACGTGGTGGTCGAAGGTGAGCTCGGCCAGTTGGCGGACCGCCTCGACCGGGTCGGTGTGATCGACGTCGATGCGGCGCTCGGCCTCGCGGATGCCGAGATAGGCGTTCTCGAGCACCGCGAGGTACAGGCCCTCCTTGCTGCCGAAGTAGTAGTAGATCATCCGCTTCGTGGTGCGGGTGCGCTCGGCGATCTCGTCCACGCGGGCGCCGGAGTAGCCGTCGGCGGCGAACACCTCCGTGGCGACGCTCAGCAGCTCGGCGCGGGTGCGCTCGGCGTCGCGCTGGCGGGGGGGCACGCGCTCAGGATAGCCGAGCGGGCTCGACGGCATAATGTACCGCATGGTACATTGCGGCGGATGAAGACGTCGATCGCCACCGTGTGCCTGTCCGGGACGCTGCGGGACAAGCTCGTCGCCGCCGCGCGCGCCGGCTTCGACGGCGTCGAGCTGTTCGAGCCCGACCTGATCGCCGCACCGGAGAGCCCCGAGGAGATCCGTGCGCTGGCCGACCGCCTGGCGCTCACGCTCGACCTGTACCAGCCGATGCGCGACGTCGAGGGCGTCGATGAGGCCGAGTTCGCACGCGTGCTGCGTCGGGCCGAGGCCAAGTTCGCCCTCATGCGCCGCATGGGCATGGACCTGGTGCTGTGCTGCTCCAACGCGGGCACCGCGACCGTCGACGACGACGAGGTCAGCGCGGCGCAGCTGCGGGTGCTCGGCGACCTCGCGGCGGGATACGGCATCCGCATCGCCTACGAGGCGCTCGCCTGGGGCCGGTTCGTCGACGACTACCGACGTGCGTGGCGCATCGTGCAACGGGCCGACCACCCTGCGGTCGGGGTCTGCCTCGACTCGTTCCACGTGCTCTCCCGCGGCCACGACCCTGCGGCGATCGAGGCGATCCCGGGGGAGAAGATCTTCTTCCTGCAGCTCGCCGACGCCCCGGACCTGTCGATGGACGTGCTCAGCTGGAGCCGTCATCACCGGCTCTTCCCCGGCGAGGGCGTGTTCGACCTCGCCGGCTTCACGGCTCACGTGCTGCGGGCCGGGTACACCGGCCCGCTGTCGCTCGAGGTCTTCAACGACACCTTCCGGCAGACCGACCCCGCCCGCACGGCCGCGCACGCCCGCCGGTCGCTGCGCTGGCTCGAGGACGCCGTGACGGCCCGCGCCGGCCTCCCGGGCCTCGAGCGGCTCCCGGCCCTCGACCCGCCGCGCGGATTCGACTTCGTCGAGGTCACCGCGGAGGACACCTCGCCGATCGAGCGGATGCTGCAGCAGGCCGGCTTCACGCCGCGTGGCCGGCACCGGACCAAGCCCGTCGCCCTCTGGTCGGCCGGGCGGGCGCGGATCGTGCTGAACGAGCAGCACGCCCGCGACCTGGCCCCCCACCTGTCGGCGTTCGGCCTCGCGGTCGACGACCCCGCGCGGCAGTCCGAGCGGGTGCGCGCGCTGGGGGTGCCCGCGGCCTATCGACGCACCTACGCGCACGAGGAGCTGCTGCCGGCCGTCGTGGCGCCCGACGGCACCGAGGTGTACTGGGCGGTCGCGGGCGGCGAACCGGCATGGGTGTCCGAGTTCGAGCACGGCGAGCCCGTGCGCGAAGCGCCGATCGAGGCCGTGGACCACGTGAGCCTGACCCAGCCGTGGCAGGTCGTGGACGAGTCCATGCTGTTCTACCCGGCCGTGTTCGGCCTCAGCTCGGCCGGCGGGACGGATGTGGCGAGCCCCCGGGGGCTCGTGCAGTCCCGTGTGCTGCGCACGCCCGACGGGGCGGTGCGCGTGCCGCTGAACGTCGCGCCCCCGATCGTGGCCGAGCGGGGACTGCCCGGCGGCGCGAGTCAGCATGTCGCCCTCCGCTGCCACGGCGTCCTGGCCCTCGCGCACGCCGCCCGCGGGCGGGGGCTGCCGGTGCTGCCGATCCCCGGCAACTACTACGACGACCTCGCCGCGAGATTCGACCTGCCGGCGGGCTTCGTCGAGCGCCTGCGCGGACTCGACATCGTCTACGACCGCGACGAGGCGGGGGAGTACCTGAACTTCTACACCGAGACGGTCGGACAGGTCTTCTTCGAGTTCGTCGAGCGCATCGACGGCTACGACGGCTTCGGGGCCGGCAACGCCCCGGTGCGGATGGCCGCGCAGGGCGCCGCCGCCGGTGGAGTACCGTCGTGACGGTGAGCACCCCGCGTCGCCTGCTGCTGGTCAACGGTCCGAACCTGAACCTCCTCGGCATCCGGGAGCCCGGGATCTACGGGCACGAGACCCTCGCCGACGTCGAGCGGATCACCACGGACGCCGCGGCCGCGCACGGCTTCGAGGTGCGCGCTGTGCAGAGCAACCACGAGGGCGTCCTGCTCGATGCGATCCACGCGGCCCGCACGGACTGCGCCGGCATCGTCATCAACCCGGGCGGTCTCACGCACACCTCGGTCGTGCTGCGCGACGCGCTCTCCGGCGTCGCGCTGCCGGTGGCCGAGGTGCACATCTCGAACGTGTACGAGCGCGAGGAGTTCCGCCACCACTCGTACGTGCACGACGTCGCGCTCGTGCACGTCGTCGGGGAGGGCGTCGCCGGCTACGCCATCGCCGTCGCCCGCCTCGTCGACGTGATCGCCGGCGCCGCCGAGGGCTGAACCGCCGTCTCGCGAGACCGCATCGCTGCGCCGAGAGGGTGGTTCGGCGCCACGGTCTCGGCGGCCGGATGCGGTCTCGCGGTAGACTGGGCGGTCGGGCCGCGCGTCGACGCGTTCGAGCCCCCGCGAACTCGACCCACACGAACGGAAACTCCACAGCCATGGCATCCACCGCAGACATCAAGAACGGCGTCGTCCTGTCGATCGACGGGCAGCTCTGGAGCGTCGTGGAGTTCCAGCACGTCAAGCCCGGCAAGGGCGGTGCGTTCGTGCGCACCAAGCTGAAGAACGTGCTCACCGGCAAGGTCGTCGACAAGACCTTCAACGCCGGTGCGAAGATCGAGATCGAGAACGTCGACCGCCGCGACTTCCAGTACCTCTACAACGACGGCGACAGCTTCGTGTTCATGGACACGAGCGACTACGACCAGATCAACGTCCCCGCGGCGACCGTCGGCGACGCGGCGAACTTCCTGCTGGAGAACCAGCAGGTCACGATCGCGCTCAACAACGGCAACCCGCTGTACATCGACCTGCCGGCATCCGTCGTGCTGGAGATCACCTACACCGAGCCGGGCCTGCAGGGCGACCGCTCCTCGGCCGGCACCAAGCCCGCCACCGTCGAGACGGGCTACGAGATCCAGGTGCCGCTGTTCCTGGAGACCGGCACGAAGGTCAAGGTCGACACTCGCACGGGTGACTACCTCGGCCGCGTCAACTGACGCGTGAGCGCCCGCAGCAAGGCGCGCAAGCGCGCCCTCGACATCCTCTTCCAGGCCGACGTCCGCGGGGAGGACGCCGCCGTCGTGCTGGCGGCCGAAGCCCGACGCGCGGCCGGCGAGCCCTCCCGGCAGGGCTCGTGGCTCTACGCGCGCGAGATCGTCGACGGCGTGATCGCGGCCCAGGACGAGATCGACGAGCAGATCGTCACGCACGCGCGCGACTGGAGGCTCGAGCGGATGCCGGCCGTCGACCGCGCGGTGCTGCGCATCGGCGTGTGGGAGATCCTGTGCAACGACGAGGTGCCGGACGCCGTCGCCATCGACGAGGCCGTGGAGCTGGCGAAGGAGTTCTCCACGGAGGAGTCCGGCGCGTTCGTGCACGGCGTGCTGGGACGGATCGCCCGCACCCGCTGAGCCCGTACCACCTTCGCGCGAGCGCGGGGTCGAGGTCACGGGCGTCTGATCGACCGCGCGTGGCGTGTCGGCGCCTCCTGCGAGGATGGATCGCATGTCGGCGCCTTTCGTTGACCCCGCCGCGATCCGGGCGATCGCGTGGGGCGGCAGTTATGACCGGGGCGTCGCATACTTCCGGTCTGGCGCGGTCCGCCGTACGGCATGGGACGGTGCCGCCCGCGTGCTGACCGCCGATGTCCGGGGCAGCGGACACCACGTGTACCGCTGCACGATCCTCCTCGGCGCGGGCGATGTGCTCTCCGCGCAGTGTTCGTGTCCGGTGCAGGAGGGCTGCAAGCACGCGATCGCGGCGCTGCTGGCCAGCAACGCCGCCGGGAGTCCCACGGTCGTCCCATCGCCGCGACCAGCAGGCCCGTTCGGTGCGGCCACGACCCGTCCGGGACCGGCCTCGACGGCCGCCCCGACATGGCGCTCGCTCGTGGCGGGCGACACCGAGACCGGCGTCGTGCCGCTCGCTCTCGGTGTCGAGCTGCGCCAGCGCAGCCCGTACCGCGCCGACGACTGGGCGCCGCGGCGCACCACGGCGGCCACCGCGCGTGGTCTCGTGGCGCGTCGCGACGACCTCAGTCTCGCGGTGCGGCCGCTCATGCGCAGCGACCGCACCGGTGCCTGGATCCGGGGCGACGCCTCGTGGGATGCCGTGCGGCGCGGCGCCGCGCGCTTCGTGCCGCAGCAGGCGCGCTGGCTCACCGAGCTCGCCACCATCCTCACCGGCGGCGCCGCGCCCGGCGGGATCGGCGGATCCGGCGAATGGCTGACGCTCGACGGGGGACGGTCGACGCTGCTCTGGCCGCATCTCGCGGCGGCTCGGGACGCGGGCGTCGAGCTGCTGCCGGCGGCCACGGGCCAGACGGTGCGCCTCGCACGGTACGGGGCGGTGGCCGTCGACGTGGCCGACGACGGCGACCGGATGCTGCTGCGTGCCGTGCCCGAGATCGAGGGTCTCGCCGCCGGAGAGGTCGTCGTCGGCGCAGTGGGCAGCACCGGCGTGTACGCCGTCGAGATCGACCGCGACCCGGTGCCGATCGTGCTGGCGCCGGCCGCGCTGAGCGAGCCGCTGCGTGTTCTGCTCGCCGCCGGCGGCGAGATGGCGGTGCCCGCCCATGAGCGCGACGCCTTCATCGCCGAGGGGCTGCCGCGGCTGGCCCGCCGCGCCACGGTGCGGCTGCCCGCGGGCATCCCGACACCCGTCGCGGCGCCGCCGGTGGCGGTCGTCGCGGTCGAATTCGACCCGGCCCACGCCGTCGAGTACCGGATCTCGTGGTCGTACGCGGGCCGGGCGCGCATCGGGTTCGACGAGCCGCTCGACGCGGACCGCGACGGCGCCGCCGAGGCATCGCTCACGGCGTCCCTCGAACAGGCGTGGGATGCGGCGATGGCGACGTCCTTCGCGCCGGCGGGTCGTCTCGGCGGCGTCGAGACCGCCGAGTTCGCGGCGCAGGTGCTGCCGGCCTGGCGAGGCCTTCCCGGCGTGCGGGTCGAGGGGAACGCGCCGGCACGGCGGTACACCGAGCTCGCCGAGGAGCCGGAGATCCGGGTGCGGACGGTGGAGAGCGACCAGCCGGACTGGTTCGACCTCGGCGTCGTCGTCTGCGTGGGGGAGCGCCGCATCCCGCTCGCGGCCCTGATCACCGCGCTGTCGCGCGGCACGCGCAAGCTGCTGCTCGCCGACGGCGCCTACTTCTCCCTGTCCCATCCGTCGCTGCAGCGGCTGCGCGACCTGCTCGCCGAGGCCGCCGACCTCGACGAGTGGGAGCCCGAGACGACCCGCATCAGCCGTCATCAGACCGACCTGTGGGCAGAGTTCGAAGACCTGGCCGACGTCAGCGAGCCCGCCCTGTCGTGGCGGTCGCTGGTGACGGGCCTGCGCGACGTCGAGCGGGTGCCGCCGACACCGGTCCCGACCGGTGTGACCGCCGAGCTGCGCCCGTATCAGCGCGCCGGCTTCGACTGGCTCGCGTTCCTGTGGCGCCACCGGCTGGGCGGCGTGCTCGCGGACGACATGGGGCTCGGCAAGACGTTGCAGCTGCTCGCGCTGGCCGCGCACATCCGCTCCGAGCCCGGGACCGGGCCGGTGCTCGTGGTCGCGCCGACCTCGGTGCTGCCGACCTGGGCCGCCGAGGCGGCGCGCTTCGTCCCCGGCCTCGCGGTGGTCGCGCTCGACGGCACCACCGCCCGGCGCGGCGAGCCGGTGGCCGATGCCGCCGCGCGCGCCGACATCGTCCTGACCTCCTACACGCTGCTGCGGCTCGATGCGGACGAGTTCGCCCGCACCGGCTGGTCGGCGGTCGTCCTCGACGAGGCGCAGTTCGCGAAGAACCCGCGCACCAAGCTGCACCGGGCGATCGCCCGGCTGCGGTGCGACGCGCGGTTCGCGGCGACGGGCACGCCGCTGGAGAACTCGCTGACCGACCTGTGGTCGCTGCTCTCCCTCACCGCCCCCGGCCTGTTCCCCTCCGCCCGGCGCTTCCGAGAGGAGTACGTGCAGCCGATCGAACAGGGCAGGGTGCCCGAGAACGCCGAAGCCGGTCCGTTCCGGAGAGCGCGCCTGGCACGACTGCGCCGCCGCATCCGGCCGCTCATCCTGCGGCGCACCAAGGAGGCGGTGGCGACCGAGCTGCCCCCCAAGCAGGAGCTCGAGCTGCGCGTCGCGCTGGAGCCCGCCCACCGGGCGCTGTACGACCGCGTCCTGCAGCGGGAACGGCAGAAGGTGCTCGGCCTGCTCGACGACCTCGACCGCAACCGGTTCATCGTGTTCCGCTCGCTCACGCTGCTGCGGATGCTGAGCCTCGCGCCCGTGCTCGTCGACGGACGCCACGCCGCCATCGGCTCGAGCAAGGCGGATGCGCTGCTCGACCGGCTGGTGGAGGTCACCGCCGAGGGGCACCGGGCGCTCATCTTCAGCCAGTTCACGTCGTTCCTGGCTCTGGTCGCCGACCGGCTGACGGCCGCCGGCATCGACCACGAGTATCTCGACGGCTCCACCCGGCGGCGCGGCGAGGTCATCGATCGGTTCCGTCGCGGCACGGCGCCGGCGTTCCTCATCAGCCTCAAGGCCGGCGGGTTCGGGCTCACCCTCACCGAGGCGGACTACGTGTTCGTGCTCGACCCGTGGTGGAACCCGGCCGCGGAGGCGCAGGCCGTGGACCGCTCGCACCGGATCGGGCAGACACGCACGGTGATCGTGTACCGCCTCATCGCCGCCGACACGATCGAGGAGAAGGTGCTCGCGCTGCAGCAGCGCAAGGCGCGGCTGTTCCAGGCGGTGGTCGACGACGACGCGCTGTTCGCGCAGGAGCTGACCGCCGACGACATCCGCGGCCTCGTCGAGCCGTAGCGTCGTCTTTTCTCACGGCGCCGTCCCCGCCGCGTCCAGGTGCGCCCGCGTAGACTCGGGAGTCGTTCGACAGGGAAGGAACCGCATGCGGATCACGGGTCTCGGGCACGCCGGGATGTTCATCGAGACGGCGGGTGGCAGCATCCTCTGCGATCCGGTGATCGGTCCGTCGTTCTTCGGCTCCTGGTTCCCGTTCCCCGACAACCGGGGTCTCGACTGGGAGCGGTTCGGAGCCGCCGACTTCCTGTACATCTCGCACCGGCATCGCGACCACTTCGACCCGCGGATGCTGCAGCGCTATGTGCGGCGCGACATCCCGGTGCTGCTTCCCGACTACCCGACCGACGACCTCGAGACCGACCTGCGGGCCCTCGGCTACGACAACATCGTCTACACGCAGGCGGGCGTGCCGCTCGCCTACGACGGCGTGACGCTCATGGTGACGCCGCTGCGCGCCCCCAGCGACGGGCCGATCGGCGACTCGTCGCTCTCGGTCGACGACGGCACCGCCAGCATCCTGAACCAGAACGACTCCCACCCGCTGGATCTGGAGACGCTGCTGGGCTTCTCGAAGCCCGACGCGTACTTCACCCAGGTGTCCGGTGCGATCTGGTGGCCCATGGTCTACGACCTGCCGCAGGACGCGAAGCAGAACTTCGCCCGCCTCAAGCGCGACGCGCAGAACAAGCGGGCGATGTACTACATCGAGAAGGTGGACGCCGAGCACGTGTTCCCGATGGCGGGGCCGCCGATGTTCCTGCGCGAGGAGCTGTTCCGCTTCAACGGGTGGGGCCTTCAGGACGACTCGATCTTCACCGACCAGGCGCAGTTCCTCGCGCACATGCGCGCGCAGCGGCCGGAGCAGAAGGGGTACCTGTTCGTGCCGGGCACGCAGGTCGACCTCGACGGCGGGGAGATCGAGGTCACCCAGACCCTGTACATGGATGCCGAGATCGATCGGATCTTCGGCGACAAGTGGACCTACCTCGCCGAGCAGCGTGACAGCCGACAGGACGAGGTGCGGGCCGAGGAGGCGCGTCGGGCTCCCGTGCTGGCGCCGGACGAGATGTTCGCCGCGATCAAGGAGTGGTGGGAGCCGCTGCTGCGCCGGGCCCGCACCATCCGCAACGGCGTGGGCGGCAACGTGCGCTTCCGCATCGGCGAGCTCGACCTGGTCGTCGACTTCCCGAAGGCGAAGGTGCGGGAGTACGCCGGGGAGGAATGCGTGTACTGGTACACGATCCCGGCGGACCTGGTCTCCACCAACATCGTCGATCACGAGATCGACTGGTCGAACTCGATCTTCCTGTCGATGCAGTTCGACGTCGGCCGCAGCGGCAAGTTCAACGAGTTCCTCACCACGTTCCTGAAGTGCCTCTCGCGCGACCGCATCGAGTACGTCGAGAACTGGTACGCCGAGCAGACCGATCAGACCGAGGACTCGCAGCTCGGCGACTGGATCGTGCAGCGCCGCTGCCCGCACCTGCGCGCCGACCTCACCAAGACCGGCCGGATCGAGGACGGTGTGCTCACCTGCTCGCTGCACGACTGGAGCTGGGACCTGCGCAGCGGCAAGTGCCTGACCACGCAGGGCCACCCGATCCGCTCGCATCCGGTCGAGGACGCGCTGTTCGTCGAGGCGACCGCCGCCGGCTGAGGCGTCGAATCGGCGAGACCGCATCTGCGCGCCGAGACCGTGGGTGAACCCCACCCTTTCGGCGCGCAGATGCGGTCTCGCGGTCGGCGGAGCGGACGAGGGGCGCGGGGACGCGCACCGGCGGCGCGGTCGGGTAGGGTGGAGCGAGCACCACAAGCAACCTTTAACACCGTCCGAGAGGCGGAGAAGGGAGCGGCGGATGAGCACGCGCACCGTGCTGCACGAAGCCGACATCGCCCGTGCGCTGACTCGGATCTCGCACGAGATCCTCGAGTCGAACAAGGGCGCCGACGACCTGGTGATCCTCGGCATCCCGACCCGCGGCGTCATCCTCGCCGATCGCATCGGCGCCCTGATCGCCGAGTTCGCCGGCGCCAGCGTCCCGGTCGGCGCGCTGGACGTCACGATGTACCGTGACGACCTCGCCAAGCACCCGACCCGTACCCCACAGCGCACCCGCATCCCGGCCGAGGGCATCGACGGGCGCACCGTCGTGCTCGTGGACGACGTGCTCTTCAGCGGCCGCAGCATCCGCGCGGCCCTCGACGCCATCGGCGACATCGGTCGGCCCGCCGCGGTGCGGCTCGCGATCCTCGTCGACCGCGGTCACCGGGAGCTGCCGATCCGCCCCGACTTCGTCGGCAAGAACCTGCCCAGCGCGCGCGACGAGCGCGTGAACGTGCGGCTCGCCGAGAGCGACGGCGACGAGGCCGTCACGATCGAGGGTCGCGACTGATGCAGCACCTGCTCGACACCACGCACCTCGGGCGCGCCCAGGCGCTGCGCATCCTCGACGTCGCCGAGGACATGGCCGACACCCAGAGCCGCGAGATCAAGAAGCTCCCGACGCTGCGCGGCAAGACCGTGGTCAACCTGTTCTTCGAGGACTCCACCCGCACCCGCATCTCGTTCGAGGCCGCCGCGAAGCGCCTGAGCGCCGACGTGATCAACTTCTCCGCCAAGGGCTCGAGCGTCTCGAAGGGCGAGTCGCTGCAGGACACCGCGCAGACGCTGCAGGCCATGGGCGCGGATGCCGTCGTCATCCGCCATCAGGCCTCCGGCGCGCCGCGCACGCTCGCGACGAGCGGCTGGATCACCGCGGGCGTCGTCAACGCCGGCGACGGCACGCACGAGCACCCCACCCAGGCGCTGCTGGACGCGTTCACGATCCGCAAGCGCGTCTTCGGCGCCGACAGCCGCGGCCGCGACCTCGACGGCATCCGGGTCACGATCGTCGGCGACATCCTGCACTCGCGCGTCGCCCGCTCGAACGTGTGGCTGCTGCGCACGCTCGGCGCCGAGGTCACCCTCGTCGGGCCGCCGACGCTCATCCCACAGGACGTGTCGGCCTGGCCCGCCACGGTCGAGTACGACCTGGACGCGGCGATCGCTGCAGGCCCCGACGCGCTGATGATGCTCCGCATCCAGCTGGAGCGCATGACGGCGGCGTACTTCCCGACCGAACGCGAGTACAGCCGGGCCTGGGGCCTGGACGCCGCGAGGCTCGCGGCGCTGCCGGCCGATAGCATTGTCATGCATCCCGGCCCCATGAACAGGGGGCTGGAGATCTCGGCCGATGCGGCGGACTCGCCCCGGTCGACGGTGCTGGAACAGGTGACCAACGGCGTGTCGGTGCGGATGGCCGTGCTGTACCTGCTGCTGGCGGGCGAACGCGACGGGAAGGAGGACGCACGATGAGCGAGACCTTCCTCCTCACGGGAGCGACGATCGAGGGCGGCGAGACCGCCGACATCCTGCTCGAGGACGGGGTGATCGCCGAGATCGGCGCGGGCCTGAGCCGCACGGGCGCGACCGTCGTGGACGCCGACGGCCTGGTGGCCCTGCCGGGCCTCGTCGACCTGCACACCCACCTGCGCGAGCCCGGCTACGAGGCGAGCGAGACGATCCTCACCGGTTCGCAGGCGGGGGCCGCAGGGGGCTTCGCCGCGCTGTTCGCGATGCCGAACACCTCCCCGGTCGCCGACACCGCCGGCGTGGTCGAGCAGGAGCTGGCCCTCGGCGAGGCCGCCGGCTACCTCACGGTGCAGCCGATCGGCGCGGTGACCGTCGGGCAGAAGGGCGAGCGCCTGGCCGAGCTCGGCGCCATGGCCCATTCGCGCGCGCGGGTCCGGGTCTTCAGCGACGACGGGTTCTGCGTATGGGACCCGCTGATCATGCGCCGTGCACTCGAGTACGTGAAGGCGTTCGACGGCGTCGTCGCCCAGCACGCGCAGGACCCGCGGCTGACCGAGGGCGCCCAGATGAACGAGGGCACCGTGTCGGCCGAGCTGGGGCTGGCCGGCTGGCCGGCCGTCGCGGAGGAGTCGATCATCGCCCGCGACGTGCTGCTGGCCGAGCACGTCGGCTCACGGCTGCACGTGTGCCACCTGTCGACGGCCGGCTCGGTGGACATCATCCGATGGGCCAAGCGGCGCGGCGTGAACGTGACCGCCGAGGTCACGCCGCACCACCTGCTGCTCACCGAGGAGCTCGCCCGCGGCTACGACGCGCGCTTCAAGGTCAACCCGCCGCTGCGCCGGGACGAGGACGTGCGGGCGGTGCGGGAGGGGCTGGCCGACGGCACGATCGACATCGTCGCGACCGACCACGCCCCGCACCCGCACGAGTCCAAGGCCTGCGAGTGGGCGGCGGCCGCGAACGGCATGGTCGGCCTGGAGAGCGCGCTGCGCGTGGTGCAGCTCGCGGTGGTCGACACCGGCCTGCTCACCTGGGCCGACGTCGCCCGCGTCATGAGCCGCACGCCGGCGCACATCGGCCGCCTCGCCGGCCACGGCCGGCCGCTCCGGGCCGGCGAGCCCGCGCACCTGACCCTGCACGACCCGTCCGGCGAGGGCCCGTTCGGCGCCTCGGACCTGCACGGGCGCAGCACCAACTCGCCGTATCTCGGCCGTACGCTGCCGGGCCGTGTCGCCTGGACGTTCCACGCCGGCACCGCCACGCTGCGGGACGGCACCCTGACCCCGGCCGCGGAGGTGGCACGATGACCAACGAAGAGCTCGACCTGCTGCTCGTGCTGGTGCTCGCCGTGCTGCTGATCGGCCTCATGGCGTGGGGATGGCGACGACGTGTGAAGCGCGACGCGAAGCTGACGGCGCCGACGGGCGACATCCCGGCCGGCGCGCGGATCCTGGCGAGCTTCCCCGCCCTGTACGTGGCCACCACCGCGCGCGGCACGGCGCTGAACCGCCTGGCGGTGCGCGGCCTGGCGTTCCGGGCCCGCGCGACGGTGATCGTCACCGACGCGGGCCTCGCGCTCGACCTCGCCGGCGAGGACCGCGTCTTCGTCGCCGCCGACCGCCTCGTCGCGGTCGATCAGGCGACGGTCACGATCGACCGCGTGGTCGAGCCAGACGGCCTCACGCGCCTGAGCTGGCGCATCGACGAGGACACCGTCGTCGACTCGTACCTCCGTCCGCAGGATGCCTCCGCGCGTGCCCTCGCCGCCGGGATCGAGCCGCTCCTGTCCGCCCCCGTCACCCCGACAGGAACCGACGCATGACCCTCTTCACCACCGACCCCGCCGTGCTCGTCCTCGAGGACGGCACCCGGCACACCGGCCGCTCCTACGGCGCCCGCGGCACCACGCTGGGTGAGGTCGTCTTCGCCACCGGCATGACCGGCTACCAGGAGACCCTCACCGACCCGTCCTACGCCGGCCAGATCGTGCTGCAGACCGCGCCCCACATCGGCAACACCGGCGTGAACGACGAGGACCCGGAGTCGCGTCGCATCTGGGTCGCCGGCTACATCGTCCGCGACCCCTCGCGCGTCGTGTCGAACTGGCGGGCCGACGAGTCCCTCGACGAGGCGCTGGAGCGCGACGGCATCGTCGGCATCAGCGGCATCGACACCCGCGCCGTCACCCGTCACATCCGCTCGGCCGGATCCATGCGTGGCGGCATCTTCTCCGGGGACGCCGCGGGCATCTCGCCCGGCGAGCAGCTGCGCATCGTGCGCGAGGCCCCGCAGATGGCGGGCCAGAACCTCTCCGCGCAGGTGTCGGTGGATGTCGCGGCCGTCACGCCCGCGGTGGGGGAGCGCATCGGCAACCTCGCCGTGCTCGACCTCGGCGTCAAGCAGGCCACGATCGACAACCTCGCCGCCCGCGGCTTCGAGGTGCACGTGCTGCCGCAGACCGCGACCATCGACGAGATCCGCGCGATCGACCCGGTCGCGGTGTTCTACTCGAACGGCCCGGGCGACCCGGCGGCCAGCGCCGACCACGTCGAGCTGCTGCGCGCCGTGCTGGACGACCGGCTGCCGTTCTTCGGCATCTGCTTCGGCAACCAGCTGCTCGGCCGCGCGCTCGGCTTCGGCACGTACAAGCTCCCCTTCGGCCACCGCGGCATCAACCAGCCCGTCCTGGACCGCCAGACCGGGCGGGTCGAGATCACCGCGCACAACCACGGCTTCGCCGTCGACGCCCCCCTGGACGGCGAAGCGTCCAGCCCGAACGGGTACGGCCGGGTCGAGGTCAGCCACGTCGGCCTCAACGACAACGTGGTGGAGGGGCTGCGGGCGCTCGACATCCCGGCCTTCAGCGTGCAGTACCACCCCGAGGCCGCCGCAGGTCCCCACGACGCCAACTACCTCTTCGACCGGTTCCGTGACCTGGTCCTCGCCGAGCAGAGCACGAAGGACAGCAAGTAATGCCCAAGCGCGACGACATCCACTCCGTCCTCGTCATCGGCTCCGGCCCGATCGTCATCGGCCAGGCCTGCGAGTTCGACTACTCCGGCACCCAGGCGTGCCGGGTGCTGCGCGCCGAGGGCGTGCGCGTCATCCTGGTGAACTCGAACCCGGCCACGATCATGACCGACCCCGACTTCGCCGACGCGACCTACATCGAGCCGATCACCCCCGAGGTGATCGAGACCATCATCGCGAAGGAGAAGCCGGACGCGATCCTGCCCACGTTGGGCGGTCAGACGGCGCTGAACGCGGCGATGGCCCTGCACGAACGCGGCATCCTGGACACGTACGGCGTCGAGCTCATCGGCGCCAAGGTCGAGGCGATCCGCAAGGGCGAGGACCGGCAGATCTTCAAGGAGCTCGTCATCGAGGCGGGAGCGGATGTCGCTGCCTCCGTCATCTGCCATTCGATGGACGACCTGCTCGCCGGCGCCGAGCGGCTCGGCTATCCGCTGGTCGTGCGGCCGTCGTTCACGATGGGCGGGCTCGGCTCCGGCTTCGCATACGACGAGGCGGACCTCCGCCGCATCGGCGGCGCCGGCCTGCACGACTCGCCCACGCACGAGGTGCTGCTGGAGGAGTCGATCCTGGGCTGGAAGGAGTACGAGCTCGAGCTCATGCGCGACACGGCCGACAACACGGTCGTGGTCTGCTCCATCGAGAACGTCGACCCGGTCGGCGTGCACACCGGCGACTCCATCACGGTCGCGCCGGCGCTGACGCTCACCGACCGCGAGTACCAGAAGCTGCGTGACATCGGCATCGACATCATCCGCGCCGTGGGCGTGGACACCGGCGGCTGCAACATCCAGTTCGCCGTCGACCCGGCCACCGGCCGCATCATCGTCATCGAGATGAACCCGCGCGTCTCGCGCTCGTCCGCGCTCGCGTCGAAGGCCACCGGCTTCCCGATCGCGAAGATCGCGGCCAAGCTCGCGATCGGTTACCGGCTCGACGAGATCCCCAACGACATCACGAAGGTCACCCCGGCCAGCTTCGAGCCGACCCTCGACTACGTCGTCGTGAAGGTGCCGCGGTTCAACTTCGAGAAGTTCCCGGCCGCCGACACCACCCTGACCACCACCATGAAGTCGGTCGGCGAGGCGATGGCCATCGGGCGCAACTACACGACCGCGCTGCAGAAGGCGCTGCGGTCGCTGGAGAAGCGCGGCTCCAGCTTCCACTGGGGCGACGAGCCCCGCTCCGCGGCGGAGCTGCTGGAGATCGCGAAGACCCCGACCGACGGGCGCATCGTCGTGCTGCAGCAGGCGATGCGGCTCGGCGCGACGATCGAGCAGGCCTTCGAGGCCACGAAGATCGATCCCTGGTTCCTGGATCAGATCGCCCTGGTCAACGAGGTCGCCGAGTTCGTGCGGACGGCCGCCGAGCTGGATGCCGCCACCTTGCGCATCGCGAAGGAGCACGGTTTCAGCGACGCGCAGCTGGCCCAGCTGCGCGGCATCACCGAGGCCGAGGTGCGGGGCGTGCGGCACGGTCTCAGCATCCGCCCGGTCTACAAGACGGTCGACACGTGCGCGGGCGAGTTCCCGGCGCTGACCCCGTACCACTACTCGTCCTACGACGCCGAGACCGAGGTGGCGCCCTCCGACCGCACGAAGGTCGTCATCATCGGCTCCGGACCGAACCGCATCGGTCAGGGCGTCGAGTTCGACTACTCCTGTGTGCACGCCTCGTTCGCCCTCGCCGACGCCGGTTTCGAGACGGTCATGGTCAACTGCAACCCGGAGACCGTGTCCACCGACTACGACACCAGCGACCGGCTCTACTTCGAGCCGCTCACGCTGGAGGACGTGCTCGAGGTGCTGTACGCCGAGAGCGCGTCGGGCGAGATCCTCGGCGTCATCTGCCAGCTCGGCGGCCAGACCCCGCTGGGGCTGGCTGCAGGGATCGAGGAGGCGGGCTACCGCATCCTCGGCACGAGCCCCGCCGCGATCGAGAACGCCGAGGAGCGCGAGCTGTTCTCCCGTCTGCTGGAGTCCGCCGGCCTCGTCGCCCCCCGCAACGGCACCGCGATCGACGTCTCCGGCGCCGTGGCGATCGCCGAGGAGATCGGCTATCCGGTTCTCGTCCGCCCCAGCTTCGTGCTCGGCGGCCGCGGCATGGAGATCGTCTACGACACGCCCAGCCTGCGCGACTACTTCGTGCGCGTGGCGGACCAGGCCATCATCGGACCCGGGATGCCGCTGTTGGTCGACCGGTTCCTCGACGACGCCGTGGAGCTCGACGTCGACGCGCTGTTCGACGGCGAGGAGCTGTACATCGGCGGCGTGATGGAGCATCTGGAGGAGGCCGGCATCCACTCCGGCGACTCCTCCTGCACGCTGCCGCCGATGTCGCTGGGCCGCACCGAGATCGACCGGGTGCGCGAGGCGACGTACGCGATCGCCGCCGGTGTCGGCGTGCGGGGCCTGCTGAACGTGCAGTTCGCCGTCTCGGCAGGAGTGCTCTACGTCATCGAGGCGAACCCGCGGGCCAGCCGCACGGTGCCGTTCGTGTCGAAGGCGCTCGGCATCCCGCTGGCCAAGGCAGCCAGCCGCATCATGGCCGGCAGCACCGTCGCGGAGCTGAAGGCGGAGGGCCTGCTCCCGGAGCAGGACGGCTCGCGCGTGCCGCTGGACGCCCCCGTCGCCGTCAAGGAGGCGGTGCTGCCGTTCAAGCGGTTCCGCACCGCCGACGGCGCGACCGTCGACTCGGTGCTCGGCCCGGAGATGCGCTCGACGGGCGAGGTCATGGGCATCGACCGCGACTTCCCGACCGCGTTCGCGAAGAGCCAGGCCGCCGCCTACGGGGGGCTGCCGACCTCGGGGACCGTGTTCCTCTCGGTGGCCGACAGCGACAAGCGCGCCGTGATCCTCCCCGCGCACCGGCTGCAGGAGCTGGGCTTCGACCTGGTCGCCACGTCGGGCACGGCCGAGATCCTGGCGCGCAACGGCATCGACGTCGGCATCGTGAACAAGTACTCGGCCACGCAGACCACGGGCGAGAAGAACATCGTCGACCTCATCAACGACGGCAGCATCGACATCATCGTCAACACCCCCTCGGGCGGCTCCGCGCGCGCCGACGGCTACGAGATCCGCGCCGCGGCGGTCGCCGGCGACAAGGCGCTGTTCACGACGATGGCCGTGCTGGGCGCCGCCGTCAGCGCCTTCCCGGCGCTGCGCGAGGGCTTCGACGTGAAGAGCCTGCAGGAGTACGCGATCGAGAGGGCAGGACGCCGGTGACGCGGCCGAGGTCGTCGCCGCCGGCCCCCGGCGTCGCAGAATCGCGCCACCGTCGCAGGATTCCGGCCGGATCCTGCGACATCGACGTGATTCTGCGACCGTGGGGGATGCCGTGACCTTCGGCGTGCGGCTGCGCGATGCGCTCGCGACCTATGGGCCGCTGTGCGTCGGCATCGATCCGCACGAGCGGCTGCTCCTCGAGTGGGGTCTGCCGGTCTCGGCGGCGGGCGTGCGCGAGTTCGGGCTGCGGGTCGTGGATGCCGCGGCCGGCCGCGTCGGCGTCCTCAAGCCCCAGGTGTCGTTCTACGAGCGCTTCGGCTCGGCCGGGTTCGCCGCGCTCGAGGACGTGCTCGCCGCCGCCCGCGCGGCGGGCGTCCTGGTCATCGCCGACGCCAAGCGGGGCGACATCGGCACGACGATGGACGCGTACGCCGATGCGTGGCTCACTCCGGGCGCACCGCTCGAGGCCGACGCGCTGACGGCGAACCCGTTCCTCGGCGTCGGCACGCTCTCGCATGCCTTCGATCTGGCCGAGGCGCACGGCAAGGGCGTCTTCGTGCTGGCCGCGACCAGCAACCCCGACGCCTTCACGGCGCAGCGCGCCCGCCTCGAAGACGGGAGCACGGTCTCGGCGGGGCTCATCGCGGAGGTCTCCGCGCGGAACGCGCAGCACGTGGCCGTCGGCGAATGGGGGAGCCTCGGCTTCGTCGTCGGCGCGACCGTCGACTGGACCGACGCCGGTCTCGTCCCGCCCGTCCCGCCTGCGCCGATCCTCGCTCCCGGCTTCGGCTATCAGGGCGCGACACCTGCGGATCTCGTGCGCCGCTTCGGTCCGGCCGCGGCGACCGTCGTCGCGTCCGAGAGCCGCAGCGTCCTCTCCGCCGGCCCCGCCGGTCTCGCGGCGCGCATCGACGAGCGGCGCGCGCTGTACCGGGCGGTGACCCATGGCTGAGTCCCGGACCCCGCCGGAGGTGGATCGGGCCGCGGCCTCCCGCAAAGCGGTCGCGGCGCGCCGTGCGCGGGCGAGCCTGAAGCGCGACATCGCGACCCGCGTCGTCACCCCGCAGGAGGTGCTGCGCCGCGCCACCGCCGATGCGGCATCCCCGGCGGGCACGATGCGCGTCCCCGACTTCCTCACCGCGATCCCCGCGATCGGGGAGAGCAAGCGCGACCGGATCCTCGACCACCTCGGCATCTCGCCGGTCAAGCGCCTCGGCGGGCTCGGCGTGCGGCAGCGCGCCGCGCTGTCCCAGTGGCTCGACGCACGCCTGCCCGAGCCCGAGCCGCGGCCGCAGCGCAGCCGTCTCGTGGTGCTGGCCGGACCCACCGCGGTCGGCAAGGGCACCGTCGCCGCGCACATCAAGGCGCATCACCCGGAGATCCTGCTGTCGGTGTCGGCGACGACGCGCCCGCCGCGGCCGGGCGAGGTGGAGGGCGAGCACTACTTCTTCGTCGACGACGCGGAGTTCGACCGCATGATCGCGGCCGGCGAGCTGCTCGAGCACGCGACGGTGCACAACGCGCACCGCTACGGGACGCCGCGCGCGCCGATCGAGAAGGCGCTGGCCGATGGGCGGACCGTGCTGCTGGAGATCGACCTGCAGGGCGCCCGCCAGGTGCGGGGCGCCGCGCCCGACGCGACGCTCGTGTTCCTGCTGCCGCCGAGCTGGGACGAGCTCGTGCACCGACTGGTGGGACGCGGCACCGAGGACGCCGAGGAGCGAGCCCGGCGCCTGCGCACCGCCCGCACCGAGCTCGCCTCGCAGGGCGAGTTCGACTTCCACGTGGTCAACGCCGACGTCGCGGCGGCGGCGGCGCGGATCGCCGTCCTCGCCGGCTGAGGCCGGCGGCCGCGTGACGTAGAATGGTCGGATGCGCGCCGGGCGCGCAGCATCCGTCTCCCGAACCAGGAGGTTCCGCCATGGCCACCCGCGATCAGGGCATCATCGACCCGCCCATCGACAGCCTGCTCGAGAAGGTCGACTCCAAGTACCAGCTCGTCATCTACGCGTCCAAGCGGGCCCGCCAGATCAACGACTACTACTCGGACCTGCACGAGGGGAACCTGTTCGACAACGTCGGACCGCTCGTCGACTCGACCATCGAGGACAAGCCGCTGACGATCGCGCTGCACGAGATCCACGAGGACAAGCTGCGCCTGCGTCAGGCCGACTGACCCCTTTCGCTGTGTGACGCAGCCCCGGCACTCGGTGTCCGGGGCTGCGGGCATAATGGCGGTCGTCCCCTGATACTGGAGCCTTGATGAGCGAACTGCGCCTGTTCACGTCCGAATCCGTGACCGAGGGACACCCCGACAAGATCTGCGACCAGATCTCCGACTCGATCCTCGACGCGCTGCTGACCGTCGACCCCGGGAGTCGGGTGGCGGTCGAGACCCTCGTCACCACGGGCCTGGTGCATGTCGCCGGCGAGGTGCGCACCGAGGGCTACGTCGACATCCCGGGCATCGTCCGCCGCGTCGTCAACCGCATCGGGTACACCTCCAGCGACACCGGCTTCGACGGGGACTCGTGCGGCGTGAGCGTGTCGATCGGGGAGCAGTCCGGCGACATCGCCGCCGGCGTGGACACCGCGATCGAGCACCGCGAGGGCGGCTCGGTCGACCCGGTGGACGCGCTGGGCGCGGGCGACCAGGGCATCATGTTCGGCTACGCCACGAACGAGACCCCGCAGCTCATGCCGACCGCGATCTGGACGGCGCATCGGCTCGCCGAGCGCCTCACCGACGCGCGCCGGTCCGGCGCCCTGCCGTTCCTCCGCCCGGACGGCAAGACCCAGGTGACCCTCGGCTACGACGGCACCGTCCCACGCACAGTCGAGACCGTCGTGCTCTCGACCCAGCACCATCCCGACATCTCGCTCGCCGCGCTGCGAGCGGCGGTGCAGGCCGAGGTCATCGACCCGGTGCTGGCCACGACCGGGCTCGACCTGTCGGACGTGAGATACGTGATCAACCCTGCCGGCCCGTTCGTCACCGGGGGCCCGAAGGGCGACGCCGGACTGACCGGCCGCAAGATCATCATCGACACCTACGGGGGCGCCGCGCGCCACGGCGGCGGGGCGTTCAGCGGAAAGGACCCGTCCAAGGTCGACCGCTCGGGCGCGTACGCGATGCGCTGGGTCGCCAAGAACGCGGTCGCAGCCGGTCTCGCCGACCGCCTCGAGGTGCAGGTCGCCTATGCGATCGGCAAGGCGCAGCCCGTCGGGCTCTACGTCGAGACGTTCGGCACGGCCCACGTCCCCGAGGAGCGCATCACGCGCGCGATCCTCGACGTGTTCGACCTGCGTCCGGCCGCGATCATCCGCGAGCTCGATCTCCTCCGCCCGATCTACGCGCAGACGGCGGCCTACGGGCACTTCGGCCGGGAGCTGCCGGACTTCACCTGGGAGAGCCTCGACCGCGTCGACGAGCTGCGCTCGGCCGCCGGGATCTGACCGTGGCCGCACGACGCGTCGCGCGCGTGCTGCTCGACTCGCCGCTGCCGCAGCTCGACCGGCTGTTCGACTACGAGATCCCCGCCGAGCTGGCGGACGCGGCGCGGCCCGGCGTCCGCGTGAAGGTGCCGTTGCGCACCGCGGGCCGCGTCGTCGAGGGGTACCTCGTCGAGGTCGGCGAGGCGGCGGACGCCGATCGTCCGCTCTCGACGCTGGACGCCGTCGTGTCGCCGGCGCCGGTCCTTCCCCCGGCGCTGTACCGCCTGGCGCGGCGGGTCGCGGACCGCGCCGCCGGGAGCGCCTCCGACGTGCTGCGCCTCGCGATCCCGCGTCGCATGGTGCGTGCCGAGAAGACGTGGGCCGCCGCTCCGGCGCCCGTGCCGGTCGAGGTGCCCGCCGCGCAGGTCGCGTGGGCGCGACAGGTGCTCGCCGCCTATCCCGGCTTGGAAGCCGCGCTGACGGCGGGGGAGCGGGTCGCGCTCGACGCCCCGCCCCGGCTGGTGGCGCTGCCCGGCGGGGCCCCGG
>NZ_JASGEL010000137.1:0-11351 GCF_047606385.1 Microbacterium sp. | reverse complement strand
TTCCGATCCCGCGTCGCCGCCGCGGCGGCCCCGCAGCCGTCTCCCGTCGAGTCCGATGCGGCGCCTGCCCGGCGCCGGCGGCGCGGGACGACACGCCTCGGGTGGCGGCATCCGGTCCCGTAGGCCGGCCGCGGCGACCGCGCCGGCGATCGGATTCCGGATGTCCTGGGCATCGGAGTCGGGTGAGCACGCCGGTTGAGGGCGTGGGCGAGGGGTCCGGCGGATATTCACCCTCTGAGTCGCCACCCGGTTCAGAAGGTGAGTCGAGACTCACCCTCTGAGTCGCCACCCGGTTCAGAAGGTGAGTCGAGACTCACCCTCTGAGTCGCCGCGCGGTTCAGAAGGTGAGCGTCTGGGAGGGCGTATCGGGCCGCCGGGGACGGTGGCCTCATCGACGTCCCGACACGTTCCGGCGTGAGACGCACCGTAGGCTGGGCGTGTGTCGACGCTCTCCGATCTCGTGTACGCGCAGGGTTTCGCCGACGGGGCGGATGTCGAGTGGCTGCATCGACTGGCAGGTGACGGCCAGCTCCTGGCAGACCTCGCCTTCGCGGACATCGTGATCTGGGTGCCGACGCCCGACGACTCGTTCATCGCCGTCGCGCACGCCCGGCCCGGCGGCGCGGCCACGCTGTTCTACCGCGACATCGTCGGCGACCGGGTGCGCCCGCAGTGGCGCGCACAGGTGCGCGACGCCTTCCAGAGCGCACGGATCATCGACTCCGCCTCGCCCGACTGGTTCGAGGAGACGCCCACCCGGGTGCGCGCCGTGCCGATCGTGCGCGAGCCGGCCCGCGGCGACGTTCCGGCGACGGTCATCGGCGTCCTGACCCGGCACACGAATCTCGGCGAGGCGCGCACGCCGTCCCGGCAGCAGATCACCTTCAACGACTGCGCGGACGACCTGTTCGGCATGGTGGCGTCGGGGGAGTTCCCGGACCCGGCGGCGCCGACCGCGCCCCGGCGCGGCGCCCCGCGAGCCTCGGACGGCCTGATCCGCGTCGACGTCGACGGCATCACGACCTTCGCGAGCCCCAACGCGCTGTCCGCCTTCAACCGCATGGGCTTCGACGACGAGCTCGAGGGGGAGCCGCTGGTGGAGGTCATCACGCAGATCCTGCCCGAGAAGCGGCAGTTCGACGAGACGCTGCCGGTGGTCGCCACCGGTCGCGCCCCCTGGTGGGCCGAGGTGGAGGCCCGCGGCGTCATCGTCTCGCTGCGGGCGATCCCGCTGCGAGACCACGGCACCCGCATCGGCGCGATCGTCATGTGCCGCGACATCTCGGAGCTGCGTCATCGCGATCAGGAGCTCATCACCAAGGACGCGACGATCCGCGAGATCCATCACCGTGTGAAGAACAACCTGCAGACCGTCGCGTCGCTGCTGCGCATCCAGGCCCGACGCACGCACTCCGACGAGGCACGCGACGCGCTCGCGCACGCGACCCGGCGGGTGTCGGCGATCGCGGTCGTGCACGACACCCTGTCCGAGGGACTCACCCAGAGCGTCGACTTCGACGACGTGTTCTCGCGCGTCCTCAAGCTGGTCGCCGAGGTCGCGGCGGCCCCGAACACGCGTGCGATCACCCGCAAGACCGGCACCTTCGGGACGCTGCCCAGCGAATACGCGACCCCGCTCGCGCTCGCGCTGACCGAGCTCGTCACGAACGCGGTCGAGCACGGCCTGGCCGGGCAGGAGGGGGAGGTCGAGATCGCCGCGGAGCGGACCGCCGAGCATCTGGAGGTGCGGGTGCGCGACACCGGGGTGGGCCTGCCCGAGGGTCAGGTCGGCCGGGGGCTCGGCACCCAGATCGTGCGGACCCTGATCCAGGGGGAGCTGGGCGGCACGATCGACTGGCACACCTCGATGGGCAGCGGAACCGAGGTCACGATCGACATCCCGCTGCGCTACATCGAGCGCGACGCGGGCTGAGCCGGCGCGCTCAGCTGGCGCGCCGCGCGCGCGCCGCGCGGCGCTTCAGGGCGCGGCGCTCGTCCTCGCTGAGGCCGCCCCAGACGCCGGAGTCCTGGCCGGTCTCCAGGGCGTACTGCAGGCAGATCTCGGTCACCGTGCACCGCGCGCAGACGGCCTTGGCCTTCTCGATCTGGTCGACGGCCGGCCCGGTGTTGCCGACCGGGAAGAACAGCTCCGGGTCGACGGTGAGGCAGGCCGACTTGTCGCGCCAGTCCATGGTTGTGCTCCTCAGGGATACGAAGAATCGAGTGGATTCAGAGCATGACGATCCGTCAGTTACTCTGGTCGGTGTGCGAGCGGGTTGCTCGCCCCACCTCGCTGTGGGAGCACACGATGTCTTCAATCGTTCCACAGCGCCCGGATGTTGACAAGGGTTCAGCGCGCGATTCCCGACGGTTCTGCTGAGATTTCCGTCATCGCATCCTGTGCCGGAGCGGAACGATGAGCGAGACGACCACCGTCGGCGGGGCCGAGCGCCTCGCAGGAGTCCTCGTCATGGCCGAGGGCGTCGTCCTGGTCGTGCTGACGCTGTGGCAGGCGGTCTCGCTCGTGGGCGGTGACACCGACTCGGTGCCCAGCGCGATCGCGCTGCTCGTCCTGACGCTCATCGGGGCCGCCGCGGTCGCCGCGTTCGGAGCCGGCGTCCTGCGCGACCGGTCGTGGGGGCGGTCCGGCGGGATCGTCACCCAGCTGCTCGTGCTCGCCGTCGCCGGGGGCGCGGCCACGGGCGCGTACGCGCATCCCGCGATCGGCGTGGTCATCGGCGTCCCGGCCCTGGTCGTGCTGATCCTGCTGGTGATCGCGGTCGTCCGGGCCAGCCGTCGTCGCCCCGCCGACGACTGACCGCCCCGCCGGGAGAGGGTCGGCGCGGGCTCAGCCGGGGATGCCGAGGAGCCGGCGCAGCCGGGCGACGTGCCCGGTCGCCTTCACGTTCACCAGCGCCTGCGCGATGCGGCCGTCGGGGTCGACGACGAAGGTCGAGCGCAGCACGCCGGTGATCGTCTTGCCGTAGTTCTGCTTCTCGCCCCACGCGCCGTACGCCTCGTGCACCGCGTGGTCGGGGTCGCTCAGCAGCGGGAAGGCGAGCCCGTCGCGCTCCCGGAACGCGCGCAGCTTCTCGGGCGCGTCCCGGGACACGCCCAGCACGACGTACCCGGCCGCGGTCAGAGAGCCGAGGCTGTCGCGGAAGTCGCACGCCTGCGTGGTGCAGCCGGGTGTCATCGCGGCGGGGTAGAAGTACACGATCACGTTCTGGCCGCGGAAGTCGTGCAACGCGACGGGAGACCCGTCCTGGTCGGGCAGGGTGAAATCGGGTGCGGTGTCTCCGGGCTGAAGCGTCATGGCCTCAGCCTAGGCGCGATCAGCGCGTCGCGAAGGTCGCGAGCAGGCGCTGCAGCGAGTCCAGCCGCGAGACGCCGGTCGGGCCGAGCCGTCCCTCGGCGACGGCCTCGACGATCGCGCAGTCCGGTGCGTCGGGCAGATGCGTGCAGCCGCGCGGGCAGTCCTCGGCGATCTCGTCCAGATCGGTGAAGGCGCGCAGGATGTTGGCCGGGTCGACGTGCCCGAGACCGAACGAACGGACGCCGGGCGTGTCGATGACCCAACCCGTGCCGCCGGAGCCGCGGTAGCGCAGCGACACCGTCGAGGAGGAGGTGTGCCGGCCGCGCCCGGTGACCTCGTTCACGTGACCGGTGGCGCGGTCCGCCGTCGGCACCAGCGCGTTGACCAGCGTGGACTTGCCCACGCCGGAGTGGCCGACGAACACGGTGGACCGGCCGACGAGGGCGGCGCCGATGCGCCCGATCGGCATCTCGCCGCGGCCGCTGGTGAACACCTCCAGGTCGATCCCGTCGAAGTGCGACAGGAAGTCCGCGGGGTCGGCCAGGTCGGTCTTGGTGACCACGAGCAGGGGGCGGATGCCGGCATCCAGCGCCGCGATCAGGTACCGGTCGACGAGCCGCTCCCGCGGCTCCGGGTCGGCGGCGGCGACCACCACGAGCATCTGGTCGGCGTTCGCGACGATCACGCGCTCGACCTGGTCGGTGTCGTCGGCGCTGCGTCGCAGCAGCGTCGTGCGCGGCTCGATCCCCACGATCCGCGCGAGCGTGCCGTCGTCGCCGCTCGTGTCGCCGACGGTGCGCACCCGGTCGCCGGTGACGATCGGCGCTCGGCGCAGCTCCCGGGCGCGCGCCGCCGTCGCCTCGCGCTCGTGCTCGCCGTCCTCGTCGACCAGCACGGTGTACCGACCGCGGTCGACGCCGAGGACCCGGGCGATCTCGGCGTCGGCATGGGCGGGCCGGCGCTTGGTGCGCGGCCGGTTCGCCTTCGGGTTCGGCCGTACCCGGATGTCGGACTCGTCGAACTCGTCGTCGTCCTCGTCGTCCGGTTCGAGCCAGCTCACGCGGCGTTCTCCTCCGGCGTCAGCATCTGCTGCCACAGCTCGGGGAACTCCGGCATCGTCTTCGCGGTCGTGCCGATGTCGTCGACGACGACGCCGGGCACGGCCAGCCCGATCAGGGCGCCGGTCGTGGCCAGCCGGTGGTCGTGATGGGCGTGCCACACACCGCCCCGCAGCGGCCGCGGGATGATCCGGATGCCGTCGGCCAGCTCCTCGGCCTCGCCGCCGAGCGCACGCACGTCGCCGGCGAGCGCCGCGATGCGGTCGGTCTCGTGCCCGCGGATGTGGCCGATGCCGGTGAAGGTCGAGGGGCCGTCGGCCAGCGCGGCCAGGCCCACGAGGGTGGGGGTCAGCTCGCCGACCGCCGAGAGGTCGAGGTCCGCGCCGGTCAGGCGTCCGCCGCCGGCGACCGTCAGCGCCCCGTGACGGCGGCCGCTGTGCGCGCCGAAGGCCGCCAGCAGCTCGGGCAGCAGGGCGCCGGGCTGGGTGGAGTGCACCGGCCAGCCGGTGACGGTGACGGTCCCGCCGGTCACGAGCGCCGCGGCCAGGAACGGCGCCGCGTTGGACAGATCCGGTTCGATCGTCACATCCTTGCCGTGCGGCACCGTGGGCGGCACGATCCACTCGCCCGCGGCGGGGGACTCGACGTGCACGCCGCGGTGGGCGAGCGAGGCGACGGTCATGTCGATGTGAGGCATGCTGGGCAGGCGCGCGCCGCGGTGACGCAGCCGCAGGCCGACGTCGAACCGGGCTGCGGCCAGCAGCAGCCCGGACACGAACTGGCTGGAGGCGCTCGCGTCGATCTCGACCTCGCCGCCGGCGATGCGTCCCCGGCCTCGCACCGTGAACGGCAGCGCCCACGTGCCGCCGTCGTCGATGTCGACGCCGGCGTCGCGCAGCGCCCGGATCATCTCGCCCATCGGTCGGTGCAGTGCGCTCGGGTGGGCGGTGACGGTGACCTCGCCCGTGGCCAGGCCGATCAGCGGGGTCACGAAGCGCATCACGGTGCCCGCCTGCCCGCAGTCGAGGCGGCCGCCGCCGGCGAAACGAACGGGCGGGGTGACGAGCAGGTCGGGGCCGAAGCCGCCGGTGCCGGGCACCTCTTCGATGCCGACGCCGAGCACGCGCAGCGCCTCGATCATGCGGGCCGAGTCGTCGGAGTGCAGCGGTGCGTGCAGGGTGCCGGGGCCGTCGGCGATGGCCGCCAGCACCAGCTCGCGGTTGGTCAGCGACTTCGAGCCGGGCACGACGACGGTCGCGGTGAGGGCGCCAGGAGACACCGGTGCGGCCCACGTGCGCGGGGAATACGACATGTCGCTCATCGGTTCCAGCCTACCGAGGGGCGTGGACGCCACGCCCGGAGAGGAGCGGGCGTGCCGGCGACACTGCTGCCGCACCGCGGCGCCGACATAGACTGGCGCCTGATGGACGAGCAGGCGGAACAGACCCCCGTGGTGGATGCGCGCGCCCAGTTCGAGGAGCAGGCGCTCCCGTTCATGGACCAGCTCTACGCCGCCGCGATGCGGATGACGCGGAACCCGGCCGACGCCGCCGATCTGGTGCAGGAGACGTTCGTGAAGGCGTTCGCCTCGTGGGCCACCTTCACGCAGGGCACGAACCTGAAGGCGTGGCTGTACCGCATCCTCACCAACTCGTACATCAACACCTACCGCAAGAAGCAGCGCGAGCCCTACCAGGGCACGATCGACGAGCTGGAGGACTGGCAGCTGGGCGGCGCGGAGTCGACCACCTCCACCAGCTCCCGTTCGGCCGAGGCCGAGGCGATCGACCGGATGCCGGCATCCGTCGTGAAAGAGGCGCTGCAGTCGATCCCCGAGGACTTCCGCCTCGCGGTCTATCTCGCGGACGTCGAAGGCTTCGCGTATCAGGAGATCGCGGACATCATGAAAACCCCGATCGGCACGGTCATGAGCCGCCTGCACCGTGGCAGGCGGCTGCTTCGTGACCTTCTCGCCGACTACGCACAGGAACGGGGCATCACCCCGTCGGCATCCAGGAGCACGACATGACCGACTGCGGCTGCGAGAGGGCCCGGCGCGACCTCGAGGAGTATCTGCGCAACGAGGTGTGCCACACCGAGCACACCGACATCACCGAGCATCTCGCCACCTGCGAGGAGTGCCGCGACGAGGCGCTGGTGGCACGCACTCTGACGGAGGTCGTCGCGCGGGCGTGCCACGAGACGGCGCCCGAGACGCTGCGCGACCAGGTGCTCAGCCGGTTGCGCGCCGTTCAGGCGACCCACCACTGATCCGCCGCGTACCGCACGGCCGCGCCCGGTAGTGTGTCGGCGGCGCTGTGCCGTGAGACAGGAGGTGGCGAGGTGACCGCCCCGGTACCGCGCAGCGCTGCCCGGCACTGGCGACCCGTCGCACGCCGCTACCTGACCACCCATCCGGTCGCCCTCGGTGCCGCGGTCCTCGTCCTGGTCACGGCGGCGCTGACCGGCTCGCTGTGGGGCCAGGACGTCTCGTACTGGGGAACCGGTCCGCTCTCGGTGTTCGCGGCCGGGCACTGGTGGACGCCGTTCACGGCGGTGCTCGTGCCCGGCTCCCCGGTCGACGCGGTGATCTGCGTGGTCCTCGCCCTCACGGTCTATGCGTATGCGGAGGACCTGCTCGGGCACCTCGTCCTGGTATGGGTCACCGCGGTCACCGGCCTCGGTGGCATCGTCATCGCCATCGGCTTGCACGCCGCGACCTGGACGGTCACCGATCTGCGGCCGGTCGAGGCGGCGGAGATCCCGGTGGTGGACCCGGCCATCGCGATCGCCGGCGCCGTGATGGCGGCCTCGGCTGTCGCCTCCGCGCTGTGGCGCCGCCGGATCCGTCTGATCGGCTTCGCCGTGCTCGCCATGTTCGCGCTCTACGTCGGCGACGCGGACTCGTGGTACCGCCTCGCGGCCGCGGCGCTGGGCCTCGCCGGCGGCGCATGGCTCACCCGGCGCAGCGCGCGCCGGCCCTGGCATCGGTCGAGCGTCCGTGAGATCCGCGCGCTCGCCGCCGCCCTCGTGGCGGTCACCGGGTTCGGCCCGTTCGCGGCCGTCATCGCCGGCGGCGGCCGTGGCCCGCTCTCGCTGGCGGTGGACGCGTTCACCCAGTACGACCAGGACCTCATCGACCGCTGCGACGCGCAGTACACGTCGATCTGCGACCACCAGTTCACGCTGCTGATCACCCGGGGCGCGGGCCCGGCGATCCTCGCGCTCGTGCCGCTGGCGCTGCTGCTGGTCGCGGCATGGGGGATGCGGCGGGGGCGGCGGGCCGGGATGGTCCTCGCGATCGCGGTGGAGACGCTGGTGGCGGCGCTCGCCGTCTACTCGCTGCTGTCGGGCCAGCTGTACATCGATCCGTGGGTCGACGGCACCGGCTTCGAGTACCTGCTCTGGGCGGTCGCCTCGATCGGGGTGCCGTTGGCGACCGCGGTGCTGCTCGTGGTGCTGCGTCGTCGCTTCCCGGTGCGCGCGCGGGCGTCGGCGGTGCGCGGCTTCGCGGTCATCGTCCTCGGCGCGTTCGTGGTCTGCGCGGCGGGGTATCTCATCGCCGAGTGGCTGCTGCGGCAGACCTACAACAAGGATCCCTCGTTCACGGACCTGCTGGTGGAGACGGTGCGCCGCTTCATCCCGTCGGCGTTCCTGCAGGGGGTGAGCGAGCTGCCGTACCCGCGTCACGGCGCGGCGCTGTGGATCTACCAGTGGGTGGGTGTCGTGTTCTGGGCCGCGGTCATCGTCGCCATGCTGTGGCTCTACCGCCGGATCCGGGTGCCGGCCGCGGCCGACGACGCGCAGTTCCGCGCGTTGCTGCGACGCGGGGGCGGCACGCTCGGCTATCTGGGGCTCTGGCGCGGCAACCGGCACTGGTACAGCGACGACGAGCAGTCGGCCGTCGCGTACCGGCTCGTCGGCGACGTCGCGATCGCGATCGCCGACCCGTTGACGACGACCCCGCACCGGGCACAGGCGATCCGCGGTTTCGTCGACTTCTGCCTCGGTCACGGCTGGCTGCCGGTGTTCTACAGCATCCACGACGAGTTCCTCCCCGTCTTCGACGCGATGGGATGGGAGCACACCTCCGTCGGCGAGGAGACCGTGATGGTGCTCGCCGACGTGACGCTCACCGGCAAGGCCTGGCAGAAGGTGCGTCAGCCGATGACGCGCGCCGAGCGGGAGGGCGTCACGGCCGTGTGGACCCGCTGGCACGACCTGACCACGGCGCAGATCGCCCAGATCGAGGAGATCGACGAGCAGTGGGTGGCCGACAAGGCGCTGCCGGAGATGGGGTTCACCCTCGGCTCGATCGAGGAGGCCAAGGACCCGGAGGTCGCGCTGCTGCTGGCCGTGGACGCGGCCTCGCGCATCCAGGTCGTGACCAGCTGGATGCCCTCCTGGCGCGACGGCATCCAGGTGGGCTGGACCCTCGACTTCATGCGGCGTCGGGCCGACGGCCCCAACGGGCTGATGGAGTTCGTCATCGCCAAGGCCGCCCTCAGCGGCAAGATGATCGGCCTCGAGGTGCTGAGCCTGTCGGGGGCGCCGCTGGCCCTCAAGCCGGGTGAGGCGCCGTCGGCGGAGCCGACCGTGCTCACCTCCCTGCTGGCCTGGATGGCGCAGGCGCTGGAGCCGGCGTACGGCTTCGCCTCGCTGTTCCGGTTCAAGAGCAAGTTCCGCCCGGAGTACCGCACGATCCACCTCGCCTACGCGGATCCGGTGACGCTGCCGCGGATCGCCGTCGCCGTCGGCCGCGCCTACCTCCCCGATGCGTCCGCCCGTGATGTGCTGGCACTCGCCCGCGCGGCGCGGGGAGGAGCGCGATGAGGAGATGGCTGCTGACCCTCGAGCTGATAGGCAGCGGGATCCTCACGCAGACCGTCGCCCTGGTGGGGCTGCTCGCCCTGACCGTGCTCGCGGTGCGCCCCCGGCATCCGTGGCGGCTGCTGCTCTCGTTCGTGCTCG
Source organism: Microbacterium sp. (assembly GCF_047606385.1). GTDB lineage: Bacteria > Actinomycetota > Actinomycetes > Actinomycetales > Microbacteriaceae > Microbacterium. The sequence continues at coordinate 2,006 of NZ_JASGEL010000137.1, read as the reverse complement.
GCACGATCGGCGGCTATCTGCTGGCGCGGACGCTGGAGACGGCGGGCGTGTTCGAGGGGGCGTTGCCGAAGAACGCCGCGGAATGGATCGCCGCGGGCGTGGGCGCCGCCGCGGCGGGCGTGGTCGCCGCGCTCACCCGGCCGTGGTGGCGGCGCGCGATCGCCGCGCTGCTGGTGGTGGTCGCGCTGGTGATGGCGGGGCTGGGCGTGAACACCTCGTACGGGCTCACGCACACCCTCGCCGCGATCCTCGGCATCCAGGCCCTCGACGAGGAGCCGCTGCCGGCGCTGACCGGCGCCGGCGACGGCGACCCGTCGACGCTGTACGAGACGTGGACCGCGCCCGCCGACATGCCGACGAAGGGACGCGTGAGCGCGCTGTCGGGCGATGAGCAGATCCCCTCCACCGGGTTCACGGCGCGGGACGCCGCGATCTACCTGCCGCCGGCCGCGCTCGTGGACGACCCGCCGTCGCTGCCGGTGATCGTGTTCATGATGGGCCAGCCCGGCACGCCGGATCCCACCAGCATCGCGGCCGCGCTGGACGCGTTCGCCGCGGAGCACGACGGGCTCGCCCCGATCGCGATCGTAGCGGACCAGCTCGGCTCGATCAACGCCGATCCCGCCTGCGCCGACTCGACCACCTACGGAACCGTGTCCACGTACTTCAACAGCGACATCCCGGAGTGGATCCGCTCACATCTGAACGTGGTGTCCGACACCTCCTACTGGGTCATCGGGGGCTACTCGAACGGGGGCGCCTGCGCGTTCACCTGGGGCGCCCAGCATCCGGAGGTGTGGGGCAGCCTGATGGACATCTCCGGCAACGAGTACCCCGGGTCCGAGCACGAGCAGCAGACCATCGACACCGTCTTCGACGGCGATGCCGACGCGTTCGAGGCCGCGAAGCCGGCCTCGTGGCTGACGGTGAACGCCGGCTCGTTCGACGGCCACGTCGCGGTGTTCACCTACGGCGACGAGGACGAGACCTTCGGGCCCGGCCAGCAGGCCAACGCCGCGCTCGCGCAGGACGCCGGCTTCACGGTGTACTCGGACGCCATCCCCGGCGCGGGGCACACCGGGGTGGTGCTGGACGAGGGGCTCGCCTTCGCGATCGACGCGCTCGCCTCGCATCTGGGGCTGGCGGCCCCGGCCGGATGACTCACGGCGCCACGAACACCTCGAGCGCGGCGGGATCGGCGTCCACGCGCAGCGGCAGCGGCCCGATCAGGTCCCCGTCCGCATACGCCGCGGCATCCGCGGCATCCAGCTCGACCGCCCGTGCGCGCACGATCGTGACCTCGTCCGCCGCGGCGTGCGTGCCGGCGTAGAGGCGGGGGAGCAGCCGCAGCAGCCGCAGCCGGCTCACCGGAGCCACCACTGCGACCTCGAGCAGGCCGTCGCCGAGATCGGCGTCGGGGCACACCGGGATGCCGCCGCCGTAGCTGCGGGAGTTGCCGACCGCGGCGATGAGCAGCTGCTCGTCGAGGACGTGGACGCCGCCGTCCGGCAGGTGCAGGGTGACCCGGAGCCGGTCGGCGTGCAGCGCGACGAACTCCCGCAGGAGCGCGAGCGTGTAGCGCGAGCCGCCACGCGGCCAGCGCATCGCGTTCGCGCGATCGTTGACGCGGGCGTCGAAGCCGCAGGCCAGCACGGTGGCGTAGTGCGTGATCGCACCGCGGGAGTCGGTCACGCGGGCGAGATCGATCCGGCGCCGGTGCCCGGCGAGGACGACGTCGGCGGCGGCCTCCGGGTCCGCCCGGCGCAGGCCGAGATGGGTCGCCAGGTCGTTCCCGGTGCCGGCCGGGACGACGCCCAGCGGGACGCCGGTGCCCCGCAGCGCCTGCGCCGCGAGGCGCACGGTGCCGTCGCCGCCGGCGACCACCACCGCGTCCGGTCGCGCCTCGACCGCGCCGTGCAGCAGGTCGGTGGTCTCCGACGCGCTGCCGCCGGCCACCAGGGTCACCCGCGCGCCGCGCTCGCGCAGCCGTGCCGCAGCGCGGTCGG
>NZ_JASGEL010000136.1:0-19584 GCF_047606385.1 Microbacterium sp. | reverse complement strand
GGGGACGACCCGCTGGCCGCCGCGCACGCGGGCCGCGCGGACGCCGCCGACTGGTCGGCATCCGTCGTGCTGGCCGAGGCCGCCCGTCGCGTGGACGCCGGGGTGAGCGGACGCGAGGCCGCGCTGCTCGCCGCGCGGGTGCGTGCCGTGGTCGCCGCCGGCGTCCGGCTGGTGCTGCGGGAGGAGGAGGCGGGACTCGGCCCGGGACCGTTCGCGACCGACGCGGCCCACGCGCGCCGGGTCGCCGACCTCGGGCTCTACCTGCGGCAGGACCACGCCGACCACGACCTGGCCCGGCTCGGCCGACGCGCGGGGGAGGACGTATGAGCGTCGTGCCGGCCGCATCCATGTCCCACTTCGGCGCGGAATTCGCCCGCCATACCGCGCCGAACTGGGACATCAACCGCATCGAACTGGGACACGGAGTCAGTGCATGATGAGCATCGCCTTCGACCACCGCGAGCCCGGCACCCCCGAGGCCCGCTGGCAGGATGCCGAGCCCTGGCGCGACGCGCAGCCCCTGGATCTCGGGGTCGAGCGGGTCGTGGTGCTCGCCGCGCACCCCGACGACGAGAGCCTCGGCGCGGGTGGCCTGATCGCGACGGCGGCGGCCCGCGGCATCGACGTGGACGTCGTGGCGGTCACCGACGGCGAGCGCTCGCACCCCGAGATCAGCGAACCCTCCCAGCTGGCCCGCCGGCGCCGGGAGGAACTGGTGCGGGCGGTGCACCGGCTCGCCCCGGCAGCCCGGCTGAGCTTCCTCGGGATCCCCGACGGCGCCGTGCGAGAGCACCGGCAGCGGGTCGCCGACGCGGTCGCCGGCGTGGTGCGCTCCGCCGACCCGGGCCGCGTGCTGGTCGCCGCGCCGTGGTGGGGCGACGGGCACCGCGACCACCGGGTGCTCGGCGAGATCGCGGTGTCGCTGGCCGGCGCGGGCGTGCAGGTCGTGGGATACCCGATCTGGATGTGGCACTGGGCCGAGCCGGATGCCGTCGATCCGACCGACTGGCGGCTGCTGGCGCTGCCCGACCCGGTGTGCTCGGCGAAGGCGGACGCCGTCGCCGAGCACGCGAGCCAGCTGCACGCGAGCACCTCCGACGGCGTCCCGATGCTGCACGCCGACACGCTCGCCCACTTCGCGCGCCCGTTCGAGGTGTTCATCGTCCCGCCCGGGTCCGCCGGCCCCGCGCCGGCGGACTTCGAGGCCTTCCACGCCCGGCACGCCGATCCATGGGGCCTGGGGACGCGCTGGTACGAGCGACGCAAGCGGTCGCTGCTGCTCGCGTCGCTGCCGCGGGAGGAGTTCCGGCGCGTGATCGAGCTCGGCTGCGCGGGCGGCGAGACCACGCGGGTGCTCGCGGAGCGCGCTCGTCACGTGACCGCCGTCGACGCGTCGGCGACGGCGCTGCAGCGGGCCGCGGCGCGTGACCTGCCCGGGGTGGAATGGCTGCAGGCCGACCTGCCCGCGCAGTGGCCGGCGGGAGACGCCGACCTCGTCGTGCTGTCCGAGCTGGCGTACTACTGGAGCGCGGCGCAGCTCGCCGCCGCGCTCGACCGCATCGACGTCAGCGTCGACGAGGACGGCGTGCTCGTCGCCTGCCACTGGCGGCATCCGATCCCCGGCGCACCGCTGACCGGAGACGACGTGCACACCGCCATCGCGGGACGGGCGGAATGGGTCCGGCTGGCACGTCATGTGGAGGAGGACTTCCTGCTCGACGTGTTCGTCCGCCCGGGTATGCCCTCGGTCGCCGCCGGCGCGGGGCTCACCCCATGATCGGGGCGGTCGCCGTCGTCGTCCCGGTGCACGACGAGGAGGAGCTGCTCGGCGAGAGCCTCGCCGCCGTGACCGCCGCGCTGAGCGCGCTGGCCGCGGCGCGACCCGACGTCCGCGCCGGGGCCTGGGTCGTGCTGGACGCCTGCACCGACGACTCCGCGTCGATCGCCGAGGCGGCCGGCCTGCCGATCGTGCGGCTCGATGCCGGGTGCGTCGGTCTCGCGCGCGCGGCCGGCACGGCGGCCGCCCTCCGGAGCATGCGCGGCATCCCTCCGGGCCGGATCTGGACCGCGCACACCGACGCGGACTCGGTGGTGCCGCCGCACTGGCTGGTGCACCAGGTGCGGCTCGCGGATGCCGGCGCGGACGTCGCCGTCGGCACGGTGCGCCCGGATTTCCGCGACCTCGACGAGGCGCGCGCGGCGGCGTGGTGGCGGCGCTACACGCCGGGCGTCGCGAACGGGCACGTGCACGGCGCCAACCTCGGCATCCGCGCCTCGGCCCTGGACGCGGCCGGCGGTTTCGCCCCGATCCCGGAGCACGAGGACGTGAGGCTGGTCGAGGCGGCGCGTCGCGCCGGTGCCGTGCTGGTCGCCACCGACGACGCGTGGGTGCGCACGAGCGGCCGTCAGCGCGGGCGCACCCCGGGCGGGTACGCCCGCTACCTGCGGGACGACCTGGTCGCCCCCGTCGAGGTGTAGACCTTTCGCCGCACGGAATCAAGTGCTCTTCACACTCATAGGCAGCCGACGTACCGTGGCATGTGCGGCACCGCAGAGCGCCACGTGCGAGACCGACAGTGAGACCTGCGGAGCGGAGTGGTGCGGTGGAGCCAGGAGCGGAACCGAGGCGCGGACGGACGGCCGCCGAGACCGACGTGCCGCGCGGGGTGGAGCTCACGCTCGGCGCCGAGGAGGAGCTGCACCTGGTCGATCCGGTCAGCCGGCGACTCTCGGCGCGGGCGCCCCAGGTGCTGGCGCACCTGCCGTCGGAGTCCTTCACGGCCGAGATCCAGCGCACGACGGTGGAGTTCACCACCGACGTGGTGACCACCCTCGGCGGCCTGCGGGCGCAGCTGCTCGACCGGCGGCGGGCGCTGCTGGCGGCCGCCGAGGAGGAGGAGCTGGCGCCGGCGGCGGTCGGGACGGCGCCGCTGTCCGACTTCGCCGACTTCGAGCTCTCCACCTCGGGGCGCTACGCGCGCATGCAGGACCGCTATCGGCTCCTGGTGGACGAGCAGCTCATCTGCGGGACCCAGATCCACGTCGGCGTGTCCGATCGGGACCTGGCGGTGCGCATCATGCAGCGGATCGCGCGCGACCTCCCGGTGCTGTGCGCGATGGCGGCGAGCTCGCCCTACCTGAGCGGCTCCGACACCGGCTATGCCAGCATCCGCTCGATCATCTGGCAGCGCTGGCCGAGCGCCGGCGCGACCGGCCATCTGGACGACGCCGCGGAGTACGCCGCGCTGCTGACCGACCTCATCCGCAGCGGCGTCATCGCCGACGAGAAGATGGCGTACTTCGACGTGCGCCCCTCCTCCCACGAGCCCACTCTCGAGCTGCGGGTGCTGGACGCGTGCCCCATCGTCGACGACGCGGTGCTGATCGCGGGCGTCTACCGTGCGGCGGTGCGGCAGGCGGCTCGCGACATCGCGGCCGGGGAGCCCTGGACGCCCCCGCGGCCCCCGATCCACCGAGCCGCGATGTGGCAGGCGGCACGGTCGGGCCTCAGCGGCTACCTGCTGGACGGCGAGGAACGGCCGCGGCCGGTGCGCGCCCAGACGGCCGTGCGCGCCCTCGTCGAGCGGCTCCGCCCGGATCTGGAGGCGCTGGGCGACGCGACCGAGGTCGAGCACCTCGTCGACGCCCTCTTCGCCCGCGGCAACTCCGCCGACCGGCAGCGCGCCGCGTTCGCGGAGCGGGGCAGGCTCGAGGACGTCGTCGACCTGGTGCTGGCCGAGACGCGCGGCCCGGCGTCCGGACCCGTCGTGGAGTCGCCGGCCCTGCGGAAGTACCACGTCCGCGCCGGCGACGAAGCGGTCGGGCCGGCCTCGCGCACCCGCCCCGCCTACCGTGAGCTCGTGGACCACTACCGTTCGCTGGGTCCGGTGGGCCGGCGCGAGCGCATCACGGCGCGCGACGAATGGTCCGAGTCGGCGGAGCTGACCTTCGGCGTGGCCGGCGACCACTCGCGGTTCGAGGTCGACCTCATGCCCCGGGTGGTCCCGCGGCACGACTGGAAGCGCATCCAGGCGGGCGTCTCGCAGCGGGCCCGGGCGATCGAGGCCTTCCTGCGCGACGTGTACGGCGAGGGACGGGTGCTGCGCTCGGGCATCGTGACCGAGGCCGACCTCGAGCGCACCGGCGCGTGGCTCCGCGACGCCCCGGCGCTGCCGCCCGATGCGACGCGCGCCCCGATCATGGGATTCGACCTGGTGCGCGACGAGCTCGGCGGGTGGCGCGTGCTCGAGGACAATGTGCGCTCGCCCAGCGGCATGGCCTTCGCCCTCGCCGCACGCGAGCTCATCGACGCCGTGCTGCCGGACGCGCCGCGACCGGCAGGGCTGGCGGACCCGACGGACGTGTTCCCGCTGCTGCGCCGCACGCTGCAGCACGGCGCCCCCGACGGCGCGCGCATCGCGCTGCTGTCGGCGGGGCCGGGCAGCTCCGCCTGGTACGAGCATCGGCGACTCGCCGCCGGCGCCGGCCTGGAGCTGCTGACCGTCGACGAGGTGCGCGTCACCCACGGCTGGGTGACGGACGCGGCGGGGGAGCCGCTGGGCGTGCTCTATCTCCGGCTGGACCGGGAGCTGCGCGACACCGTCGACGCGGCGGGCGCGCGGATCGGCGAGCGGATCCTCGACGTCGCGGCGGCGGGCGGCGTCGTGCTCGTCAACGTCCCGGGCACCGGGGTCGCCGACGACAAGGCGATGTACGTCGTGGTCCCCGAGCTGATCCGGTTCTACCTCGACGAGCACCCGCTGCTCGAGCCCGTGCCGACGTATCGGCTGAGCGATCCCGGCGAGCGGTCGGCGGTCATCGAGCGGCTCGGCGAGCTCGTGACCAAGCCGGTCGACGGGCAGGGCGGCCAGGGGGTGCTCATCGGCCCCGTCGCGCCGGCCAGCCTCGTCGCCGAACGCCGCGCGACGATCATGGCGGACCCGGCCGGCTGGATCGCCCAGGAGACCGTGCGGCTCTCGAGCCATCCCACCTGGACCGCCGCCGAGCTGGAGCCCCGACGCGTGGACCTGCGGGTGTTCGCCTTCGTCACCGGCACCGGGCGCGAGGACGTGCATCTCGCGCCTCTGGGGCTGACCCGGATGGCGCCGGCGACCAGCATGATCGTGAACTCCTCCGCCGGCGGCGGGGCGAAGGACACCTGGATCCTCACGGCCGAAGGAGACGACTGATGTGCGGACTCGCGGGCGAGGTGCGCTTCGACGGCAGGGTCGCGGACGTCGCGGCGGTCGCGCGGATGACCGGATGCCTGGTCCATCGCGGCCCCGACGGCGAGGGCGTCTGGGGGCGCGGACCCGTCGCGCTCGGTCACCGCAGGCTCGAGATCATCGACCTCACGCCCGCAGGCGCGCAGCCGATGGTCGACAGCGCCCTCGGCCTCACGACCGTGTTCAACGGCTGCATCTACAACTACCGGCAGCTGCGCGCCGAGCTCGAGCGCGCCGGTCATCGCTTCTTCTCCACCTCCGACACCGAGGTCATCGGCAAGGCGTACGCGCAGTGGGGCACCGCGTTCGTCGACCACCTGCTCGGCATGTTCGCGATCGTCATCGCCGAGCACGCCTCGGGGCGCGTCGTGCTCGTGCGCGACCGGCTCGGCATCAAGCCGCTCTACCTCACAGAGGACGCCGAGCGCCTGCGGTTCGCCTCCACGCTTCCTGCGCTCCTGGCAGGCGGCGGCGTCGACACCGCCATCGACCGGGAGGCGCTGGCGTGCTACATGACCTTCCATTCGGTCGTGCCGGCTCCGCGCACGATCCTCGCCGGGGTGCGCAAGCTGCCGCCCGCGACCATGCGCGTCGTCGAGCCCGACGGCGGCGGCCGGCAGTGGGAGTACTGGCGGGCCGACTTCACCCGGGACCCGGACGTGCGCGGCGACGAGGAGTGGCAGGAGCAGGTGCTCGCCTCGCTCCGCACCGCGGTGGAGCGCCGGATGGTCGCCGACGTGCCGGTCGGGGTGCTGCTGTCGGGCGGCATCGACTCGAGCCTGGTCGTCGCGCTGCTCGCCGAGGCCGGACAGACCGACCTGCAGACCTTCAGCATCGGGTTCGAGTCGGCCGGCGGCGAGTCCGGCGACGAGTTCGAGTACTCGACGCTGGTCGCCGAGCGCTTCGGCACGGCGCATCACCGCATCCCGATCCCCTCCGACCGACTGCTGCCCGCCATCGACGGCACCGTCGCAGCCATGAGCGAGCCCATGGTCAGCCACGACTGCGTCGCGTTCTACCTGCTCAGCCAGGAGGTGTCCCGGTCGGTGAAGGTCGTGCAGTCCGGTCAGGGCGCGGACGAGGTGCTCGGCGGGTACGACTGGTACCCGCCGCTGGCGGCCGTGCCGCGCGCCGACGCGGTCGAGCACTACGCGCGGGTGTTCTTCGACCGCCGCTGGCCGGCGATGGGCGAGGTCCTGGCGCCCGACTGGATCGTCGACGCCGACGTGCCGACGGCCTTCATCGCCGACGCGTTCGCCCGGCCGGGCGCCCAGACCGCGGTGGATGCCGCGCTGCGCAACGACACGACCGTGATGCTGGTCGACGACCCCGTCAAGCGGGTCGACAACATGACGATGGCGTGGGGGCTGGAGGCGAGGGTGCCGTTCCTCGACCACGAGTTCGTGGAGCTGGTCGGCCGCATCCCCCCTGAGCTCAAGCTCGCCGACGGCGGCAAGGGCGTGCTCAAGCGCGCGGCGCGGGGCGTCGTGCCGGACGAGGTCATCGACCGCACCAAGGGCTACTTCCCGGTGCCCGCGATCCGCCAGCTGGAGGGACCCTACCTGCAGCGGGTGCGCGACGCGCTGACCGATCCGGCCGCCCGCGAGCGCGGCCTGTTCGTGCCGGAGACGGTGGAGCGGATGCTCGCCGACCCCAACACCACCCGCACCACGCTCGGCTCCAACGCGCTGTGGCAGCTCGCACTGCTGGAGATGTGGCTGCAGGAGCACACGGGCAGATGACGGTCGCATCGCCGCACGTCGAGGCGCTCGTCGGCGCCTGGGGCAGCTGGAGCCCCACGATGACCGCCGCCGGCGACCGGGTCGCGTACCTCAGCGACCGCAGCGGGGTGCCGTCCGTCTGGGTGCAGGAGGTCGGCGACAGCGCGGCGGACCCGTACGAGATCACGTTCACCGACGACCCGGTGGTCGGGGTGTCGTGGTCGGCGGACGGGGCATGGCTCGCGTGCGCGGTCGCTCCGGGCGGCGGGGTGCGGCAGCAGGTGTGGGTGGTGCGCCCCGACGGCACGGACGCGCGCGCGATCGCGGGCACGCCGCAGCTGCACGCCGAGCTGGGACCGTGGACGCGCAGCGGGCATCGCGTGGTCGTGACGATCCCGCCGGCGGGCGTCGGCGACCTCACCGCGTCCTATCTCGCCGACCCCGTCACCGGCGCCCTGCACCCGCTCTCCTCCGGCGCGCTCATCCACGTCCTCGACGTCTCGGTCGAGGAGCGGGTGGTGCTCCTGCGCGACGGCGAGCGCGGCCGGCACTTCTGTGTGGCCGTGGACCGCCTGGCCGACACCGGCCGGGTGCTGACCTCGCCTGCGGCGACCGGGACGACCGAGTCCGGCATCCTCCGCCGCGCGCCGGCCACCCACCCGGCCCCGCTCATGGCCTACCTCGTGACCGATGTCGGGCGGCCCCGATCGCAGCTGCTCGCGGTCCCGCTCGGGCCGTCGGCGGAGCAGCAGGAGGCGCAGCCGCTCGCCGCCCGGGACGACGCCGAGCTGGAGGAGATCGACGCCGACGACGAGGGGCGCACCCTGCTGCTGGTGTGGAACGTCGCCGGGCGCACCGAGATGGAGCTCCTCGACACCGAATCCGGGGCACGCACGCCCATCCGCGGCCTGCCGGGCTCGGTGGCCGCCGACGCCGTGCTCAGCCGCGACGGGCAGAGCGTCTTCGTCACGGTCGAGAGTCCGCGGCATCCCCGCCGGATCTGGCGGTGCGACCTCGCCACCTTCGCCTGGAGGCCGGTCTCCGCGGCGCCTCCCGAGCCGGCGCACGAGCTGATCGAACCGACGCTCGAGGGCTTCCGCAGCGAGGACGGCCGCGAGATCACGGGGTGGCTGTACCGTCCGTCCCCGGACGCGTCGACCGGTTCCGCGCTGGTGTGGCTGCACGGCGGGCCGGAGTCGCAGGAGCGGCCCGGCTACTCCGCCCAGCATCAGGCGCTGGCGGCATCCGGGATCTGCGTGTTCGCGCTGAACGTGCGCGGCTCGTCCGGGTTCGGGCGCGAGTTCGTGCACGCCGACGAACGCGAGCGCCGGCCGGCCGTCTTCGGCGACGTGCGCGCCGCCGCCCGACACCTCGTGGCTCTCGGGGTCGCGCCGGCGGAGCGGATCGCGGTCGGCGGCAGGTCCTACGGCGGGTACCTGACGCTGGCGATGCTCGCCTTCTCGCCCGGGGTCTTCTGCGCCGGCATCGACGTGTGCGGGATGAGCGACCTGCGCACCTTCTACCGGAACAGCGAGCCGTGGATCGCGGCGGCCGCGTACCCGAAGTACGGTCACCCGCACCGCGACCGTGCGCTGCTGCGCGAGCTGTCGCCGATGCGGGCGATCGACGCCGTCGCCGTGCCGCTGCTCGTCGTGCACGGCGAGCACGACACCAACGTGCCGGTGGGCGAGGCGCGGCAGGTCGTCGCCGCGCTGAGCCGGCGGGGGCGGCCCGTCACCTACCTGGAGCTTCCCGGGGAGGGGCACGAGTACCGTCGGCTCGCGAGCCGGGAACGGATGCTGCGGGCCGTGCTCGACTTCGCCGCCGAGAGCATCGCCGGCACGCCTGTCGACGGCGGGGCGTGACCGCCGGGGTCGTGACCCCCCGCGTGTGGCCCTCTCCGGGGTCCGGCGGTCGCAGAATCCCGCGGATGTCGCAGAATTCCCGCCGGATCCTGCGACGATGGCGCCATCCTGCGACGACGGATGCCGCCGTCGGCGCCGCGGTGCCGCCTCGCGCGGCCGCGCCGTTCGTGGTGTGATCGACCGAGCCCAGGAGAGGACCGCCATGCCCGACCACCCCGCCGACGCGCACGACGTCATCCGCGTGCAGGGCGCGCACGAGAACAACCTCAAGGGCGTGTCCGTCGACATCCCGAAGCGACGCCTGACCGTGTTCACCGGGGTGAGCGGCTCGGGCAAGAGCTCACTCGTGTTCGGCACGATCGCCGCCGAGTCGCAGCGGATGATCAACGAGACCTACAGCGCCTTCGTGCAGGGGTTCATGCCGACCCTCGCGCGGCCCGACGTCGATCGGCTGGAGGGGCTGACCACCGCGATCATCGTCGACCAGGAGCGCATCGGGGCGAACCCGCGCTCCACGGTCGGCACCGTCACGGACGCGAACGCGTTCCTGCGCATCCTGTTCAGCCGGCTCGGCGTGCCGCACGCGGGAGGCCCGCAGGCGTACTCGTTCAACGTGCCCTCGGTGACCGGGCACGGCGCCATCACCGTCGAGAAGGGCGGTCGGCAGAAGGCCGAGCGGGCGAGCTTCACCCAGGTGGGCGGCATGTGCCCGCGCTGCGAGGGCATGGGGCGGGTCAACGACATCGACCTCGCCGAGCTGTTCGACGACGCGAAATCCCTCGCGGACGGCGCGATCACGATCCCGGGATACACGGCGGACGGCTGGCAGGTGCGGATCTTCGCCGAGTCCGGGCTGCTGGACGCGCGCAAGCCGATCCGCGACTACACGAAGCGCGAGCGCGACGACTTCCTCTACAAGGAGCCGACGAAGCTCAGGATCGGCGGCATCAACCTGACCTACGAGGGGCTGGTGCCGAAGATCCAGAAGTCCATGCTGTCGAAGGACCCGGAGGCGATGCAGCCGCACATCCGCGCGTTCGTCGAACGCGCCGTCACGTTCGGCGTGTGCCCGGACTGCGGCGGCACCCGCCTGGCGGAGCACGCGCGGGCCTCGAGGATCGGCGATGTGAGCATCGCCGAGGCCTGCGCCATGCAGATCAGCGACCTGGCCGAATGGGTGCGGGGCCTCGACGAGCCGCAGCTCGCCCCGCTGCTGGGCTCGCTGCGCCAGACGCTCGACTCCTTCGTCGGCATCGGCCTCGGCTACCTCTCGCTCGACCGTGCCAGCGGCACCCTGTCGGGCGGCGAGGCGCAGCGCACCAAGCTCATCCGGCACCTGGGCTCCGCGCTCACCGACGTCACCTACGTGTTCGACGAGCCGACCGTGGGGCTGCACCCGCACGACATCCAGCGCATGAACACGCTGCTGCTCCAGCTGCGCGACAAGGGCAACACCGTGCTGGTCGTCGAGCACAAGCCCGAGACCATCCAGATCGCCGACCACATCGTGGACCTGGGCCCCGGCGCCGGGGTGGACGGCGGCGAGGTGCGCTTCGAGGGCACGGTCGCCGATCTCCGCCGCAGCGGCACGCTCACCGGCCGTCACCTGGACGACCGCGTCCGGTTGAAGGACGCGGTGCGCACCGCCTCCGGCGTGCTGGCCGTGCGCGGCGCCGCCGAGAACAACCTGCGGGACGTCGACGTCGACATCCCGCTCGGCGTGCTCACGGTCGTCACCGGCGTCGCGGGCTCGGGCAAGAGCTCGCTCGTCCACGGCTCGGTGTCGCCCCGCGCGGATGTCATCACGGTCGACCAGGCGCCGATCAAGGGGTCGCGCCGCAGCAACCCCGCGACCTACACCGGTCTGCTGGAGCCCGTCCGCAAGGCGTTCGCGAAGGCGAACGGCGTGAAGCCGGCGCTGTTCAGCGCGAACTCCGAGGGCGCGTGCCCCAACTGCAACGGCGCGGGGGTGGTCTTCACCGAGCTGGGCCCGCTCGCGACGGTGACCACGGTCTGCGAGGTGTGCGAGGGCCGGAGGTTCGCGGACTCGGTGCGGGAATACCGCCTGGGCGGCAAGGACATCAGCGAGGTGCTCGCCATGCCGGTCGCCGAGGCGCGGGAGTTCTTCGCCGCGGGCCAGGCCCGCATCCCCGCGGCGCTGGCGATCCTCGAGCGGCTCGCCGACGTCGGGCTCGGCTACGTCTCGCTCGGGCAGCCGCTGACGACGCTGTCCGGCGGCGAGCGGCAGCGGCTGAAGCTGGCGGTGCAGATGGCGGGCACCGGCAGCGTCTACGTGCTCGACGAGCCGACGACGGGCCTCCACCTCGCCGACGTCGACCAGCTGCTCGGCCTGCTCGACCGGCTCGTCGACGGCGGAGCCTCCGTCATCGTGATCGAGCACCACCAGGCCGTCATGGCGCACGCCGACTGGATCATCGACCTCGGGCCGGGCGCGGGCCACGACGGCGGCCGGATCGTGTTCGAGGGCACCCCCGCCGGCCTCGTCGCCGACCGGTCGACGCTGACCGGCCAACACCTCGCCGAGTACGTCGGGGCCTGAGGCGCTCGCGCATCCGGTCGTCACGGTCGCAGGATCACGCCGATGTCGCAGAGTTCCCGCCGGATCCTGCGACCGAGGTGCGATCCTGCGACGCCGGTGCGTGTGGCGCGGGGTGTCCGGCTCGGATGCTGAGCACCGCCGCGGTCGCGGCGAACACCGTGACCGCCGCGCCGTAGCAGAGCACGGTCGTGTTCAGCCCCAGCGCCGACGTCAGGCACCCGGCGACCACCGCCGGCACACCGAACGCCAGGTACGACACGGTGTAGATCGCGGCGAACAGCTCCGCCCGCTCGTGCACCTGCGCGAGCGGTGCGAGGATGCCGACCGTGCCCATGAACGCGGTGCCGAACCCGGATCCGACCACGATCACCGCGAGCAGGTAGCCGACGAACGATCCGTTCGCCAGCGCCAGCAGCGACAGCGCGGTGCCGACGGCGAGCGTCGCCGCGCCGAAGACGACCGCGACACGCGGCGGCCGTCGACGCAGCAGCAGCACCGCGACGGCGCCGGTCGCCGGCAGCACGCCGATCACGACGGCTTCTGCGAGGTGGTCGTCGGTGTGGAGCTGGACCCGGACGATGCTCGCTCCCAGCGAGAGGAACAGCCCGCCCGTCGCCCAGCCCGCCACGATCACCGGCACGGCGCGCAGGAACGGCCCGCGCGCCGCCGGCGGCACCGCGATCCGCGGTCGCAGCGCCCGCTGCCAGCCCGGCATCCGCGTCGAGGTCTCGGGCGCGACACACACCAGCGCGGCCAGGACGAGGTAGACGGCCGCGAGCGGCAGGAAGACCGCCGAGGCCGGTGCCGGGCTCACCTCCAGCATCAGCCCGGCGAACAGCGCCCCGGCGGCCAACCCGATCATCGGCGCGACGGCGTTGAGCACGGCCGCCGCCTGCGGCCGCGTCGGCGGCGCGAAGTCCGTGATCGTCGCCGACAGCGCCGACAGCAGCAGGCCGCTGGCCAGGCCCTGCAGACCGCGGGCGGTGAGCAGCACCGTGACCGAACCGGCATCCCACAGCAGCAGCACGCCGACCGCCAACAGCACGAGCCCGACGCTGAGCACCGGGCGACGACCGACGTGGTCCGAGATCGAGCCGACCACGAGCAGGGCGGCCAGCAGCACGACCGCGTAGACCGCGAACGCGACCGTGATGCCCGCGGCGGACAGCCCGAGGTCCTCCTGGAAGGTCGGGTAGAACGGCGAGGGGGCGCTGGCCCCGGCCATCATCGCGATGGCCGCGGCCGCGGTCGTCGCGAACCCGAATCGGCGCCGTGACATGTCCGTCCCTTCGGTTCCAAGAACATCGAACAGAGGAGACGGTACGCGCCGATCGAGATCAGTTCAAGTATTGTCGAACCATGGGCACGGAGATGGTGCATCCCGACCGTGACGCGATCGAGCTCACGCAGGTGCTGTTCGCGCTCAGCGACCCGGGCCGCCTCGAGATCGCCCGGCAGCTGCGCGACGGGTCGCTCGACGTCGCCGCCTGCGTGCCGTGGGACCCGTCGATGCCCAAGGCCACGAAGTCGCATCGCCTCAAGGTGCTGCGTGAGGCCGGCGTCATCCGCAATGAGCCCAACGGGCGCAATCGGATGCTGACGCTGCGACGCGACGACCTGGATGCGCGCTTCCCCGGGCTGCTCGACGCGGTGCTCGGCCGCGCGGACACGTAGCCGGCGCCGGGATGCTGCCTCAGCGCCGGAGCACGGGCAGCAGCGGCGCGACCAGCACGAGCACGATCGCGGGGACGAGGAACGCCGGTCCGAGCGCGGGGCCCGCCGCCACGAGGCCGAGCACGACCGCGCCGACCACGGCCCCGGCGTAGTTGAACAGGTTGACGCGGGCGATGATCTCGTCGCTGCGCTCCGGCAGCAGCTCGCCGGCCCGGCTGAACGCGATCGGCACCAGGGCTCCCGCCGCGGCGCTCATGAGCGCGAACCCCGCGATCGCCGCTCCGGGAGCCGGGAGGGCCGCGACGAGGACCGCCCCGACGGCGACCACGACCGTCGCGGACAGCCCGACGCGCACCCGGCCGAACCGGCGGACCGCCGCATCCGCCCCCAGGCGTGCCAGCAGCACGGCCGCCAGGTACGCGCCGTAGCCGAGCGGGGTGAGGCCGGGCGCGGCGGACAGGCCATCGGCGAGGTAGATCGTGCTCCAGCTCGAGACCGCGGCATCCACCACGAACGCGGCGAACACGAACGCCCCGACGGCCCAGACCGCCCGCCGCGGCAGCGGCACCCGCGTGGCGGCGTCGTCGTCGACCTGCCGGGCCGCGCGCTCGGGGTCGAAGCCGCGCACGCCCCACACGGCGACCGCCGCGATGAGCACCGCGGCGAGGATCGGCGTCAGCGGTGCGGGACCGCCGACCGCCAGGATGCCGGCCGTGGCCACCGTCGCCACGATCGCCGCGGCGGTGTAGGCGGCGTACAGCTGCCCGAAGATCGGGCGGTCGTATCGTCGCTGCACGAGCGCGCCCTGCATGTTCGAGCTCGCATCCACCGCCCCGAGACCCACGCCGTAGAGGGCGACGGCGACCACCAGCAGTCCGAACCACGCCGAGAGGGCGATGAGCACCACGGCGACCGCCTGCGCGGCGAACCCCGTCACGAGCGCCTGCCGGCTGCCCCAGCGCACCGCGATCGCGTCGGCGAGGAGGGAGCCCGCGGCCGCCGCGAGACAGACCCCGAGCAGCAGCAACGACACGACGGTGTCGTCGATGCCCACGCGCTCCTTGATCGCCGGCAGCGCGGTCACCACCGCGGCGTAGCCGAGGCCCTGCGCGGCGTACGCGCCGCTGACGGCCACGCGTCGGGCCCGCACGGTCGAGGTCTGCGGCATCCTTCTCCCCTCTGCCACGCGTCAGTCAACCGCACCGCGGCGGGACGTCACAACGACTCGTGTGCCACAACTCCTCCTGATCGGTCGCGTCGCCGCCGAGCATCCGCGGATTCCCGCGGGCCGTCGCGTCTCCGCGCCGCCGCGAGGCGGAGTTATGACACGGAGGCGGTGCCCGACGTCCGGCGGGAGGCGAGAACGGCGTCCCAGACCGCGTCGGCGACCGCGCGCTTGGTGCCGGCGACGTGGGCGACGATCGCGCCGTCCGCCCCGATCACGGTCAGCTCGTTCTCCGCGGCCTCGAACCCGCGGTCCCAGCCGACCTCGTTGACCGCCAGCAGGTCGACGCCCTTGCGCTCGCGTTTGCGGCGCGCTCGCGCGAGCAGCGCGTCGCCGGTCTCGGTCTCCGCCGCGAACGCGACGATCGTCTGACCCTCGCGGCGCCCTGCCGCCAGCTCGGCGACGATGTCGGGGTTCGCGACGAGGTCGAGGCGCAGCGTGTCGCCGTTCTGCTCCTTCGTCAGCTTGCCGTCCGCGGGCCGGGCGGGCCGGTAGTCGGCGACCGCCGCGGCCATGACGATCACGTCGGCGGATGCGGCATCCTGCGCCGCCTGCTGCAGCTCGAGGGCGGTGCCGGCCGCGGTCACGGCGATGCGCGGATGGCCGGCGGCGGGTGCGAGCACGTCGCCCTCGACGTGCGCGGCGATCAGCGCGACCTCGGCGCCGCGGTCGGCGGCGGCGAGCGCGAGGGCGACGCCCTGCCGGCCGCTGGAGCGGTTGCCGAGGAAGCGCACCGGGTCGAGGGGCTCCCGTGTGCCGCCTGCGGTGACGACGACGCGCAGCCCGTCCAGATCGGTGGATGCCGCGGCCAGCCCCAGCGCGAACGCCGCGATGTCGTCGGGCTCGCTCATGCGGCCCGGGCCGGAGTCGCCGCCGGTGAGCGGCCCGTCGACGGGGCCGACGACGTGCACTCCGCGCTCGCGGAGGGTCGCGATGTTCGCCCGGGTGGCCGGATGCCGCCACATCTCGGTGTGCATCGCGGGGGCGACGACGACCGGCGCCGTGGTGGCCAGCAGGGTCGTGCCCAGCAGATCCTCGGCGAGGCCGGCAGCCATCTTCGCGAGCGTGTTCGCGGAGGCCGGGGCTACGATCACGAGGTCGGCGCGCTGGCCGAGCGACACGTGGCGCACCGTCGCGACGTCCTCGTGCACGGTCGTGGTGACCGGATGCCGGCTGATGGCCTCCCAGGTGGGCACGCCGACGAAGCGCAGCGCGTCCGCCGTCGGCACCACGTGCACCTCGTGCCCCGAGGCGATGAGCGCCCGCACGAGATGTACCGTCTTGTAGGCGGCGATGCCGCCCGTCACCCCGACCACGACGAACACGACTCGATTCTTCCACGCCGCCCATGTGCACCGTCATCATCCACGTCCCGCCGTCCGCGGCGGAGCCGGCGAGGCTGCTCGCCGTCCGTGACGAGGACCCGGCCCGGCCGTGGCGGCCCCTGGGCGAGTGGTGGCCCGAGCGCCCCGGCGTCGTCGGCGTGCAGGACGTCCGCGCGGGCGGAGCATGGCTGGCCGCCGACCCGACGACGCGGCGGCTCGCGGTGCTGCTGAACCGTGCCGATCGCGGCGAGCTCGCAGCGGACGCCGTGATCTCCCGCGGCGTGCTCGCGCTGGACTCCGTGGCGGGCCGTTCGCCGGGCGAGGAGCCGCCGACGCGCGGCTTCAACCTGCTCGAGGTCTCCCCGGGCGCGGCACGCGTGGTGTCGTGGGACGGGGCCTCGCGCCGGATCGTCCGGATCCCGCCGGGCACGCACATGATCGCGCACGACGAGGTCGACGACCCGGCGACGGCGCGTATCACCCACTGGCTGGAGCACTTCCGGCTCTCGGCTCCGGTCGACGGCCCGGAATGGTACGCGCCGTGGCTCGCGGTCCTCGCGCGCAGCGCCGAGCTCGGGCCGCTCGACGACCGCGCGATCATCCGCGACAACACCCCGCACGGCTATCCGACGCTCTCGCTGCTGGTGTGCGCGGCCTCCGTCGGGCCGGACGCCGTCGACGTGCGCGCCGCGGACCTCCCCGTCCCCGGCGTGTGGTCCCCGCTCACCCTCCGCTGACGCACCGCCCTGCCCCCTGTGCGCATGACTCAGGCGATCCGGGGCCGCCGCCTCGGAATCCGGGTGCCCGCCGCCGTTCTGCCTGAGTTGTGCGCACCCTCGGACCGGATGCCGCGCGCCGACGGGCGGGAGCCTCCGAGTCCGCCGCGGGTAGCGTGGGCGGGGTGAGCGTGCGTGAGGACATCGACGGGATGCTGGCCGCCGCGCGTGCCCGGCTCGTCGACGTGCCCCGCGAGGCCCTCGGCCAGTGGCGCGCGCCGAAGAAGGTGCTCGGCATCTCCCGCGCCCCGCGCCTGTGGCCCGCTGGCGCCGCGTGGCACCTCGGGGTGCTGCTGCTGACCGATGACGCCCTGCTGGCCACCGGCGAGATCGTCCGCGCGCGCGAGGAGGTGCGGCGCGGGTTCGCCGCCGAGTCCCAGCGCGAGCGCGCCGAGGTCGCGGCGGCCGCCTTCCGCGGCGGCTTCGCCGAGGGGCAGGCCGTGCACATCGGCTGGCACGAGATCGACCTGGACGCCGTCGCCGTCGGCCCGGCCGCGTCGGCGGCATCCGCCCCGCTCGTGATGCGCGAGGACGTCGTGCTCGTCGCCTGGAGCCCCCGCGGCGCGCTGATGCCGCTCGCGCGCTATCTCGACGAGCACGTCGCCCTCGCGGTCGACCCGCCCCGCGGCGCCACCTGAGATCCCCGGCGACCCGATTCCCCGCCGCTGTCAAGCCGGGCCCGGATGCCGCGGATGCGGGCAGGCTCTTCGGGTGAGCCCACTCGACACGTCCGCGACCGCGTCCTCCACTAGGGTGGGATCCCATACCGGCGAAGGGGAATGCGTGCAAGCCTGGCCTGGATCGACCTACCCGCTGGGGGCCACCTTCGACGGAAACGGCACCAACTTCGCGTTGTTCAGCGAGGGTGCCGAGCGCGTCGAGCTCTGCCTCTTCGGCGACCGCGGCAAGGAGACCCGGGTCGAGCTCGTCGACGTCGACGCGTTCGTCTGGCACGCCTACCTGCCCAACATCGGGCCGGGCCAGCGCTACGGCTACCGCGTGCACGGGCCGTACGACCCGGCGTCCGGCAAGCGCTTCAACCCGAACAAGCTGCTGCTCGACCCCTACGCGAAGGCCGTCGAAGGCCAGGTCGAGTGGGGCCAGGAGGTGTTCGGCTACACATTCGGCGAGCCGGACTCGCGCAACGACGACGACTCCGCCACCCGCATGATGAAGGGCGTCGTCATCAACCCCTTCTTCGACTGGGGCGGCGACCGCCAGCCGAAGACGCCGTACTCCGAGACCTTCATCTACGAGGCCCACGTCAAAGGGCTGACCGAGCGGCATCCGGCGGTCCCGGAGGAGATCCGCGGCACCTACAGCGCCATCGCCCACCCCGCGATCATCGAGCACCTGCGCAAGCTCGGCGTCACCGCGATCGAGCTCATGCCGGTGCATCAGTTCGTGAACGACTCGACCCTGCAGGAGAAGGGCCTGTCGAACTACTGGGGCTACAACACGATCGCCTTCTTCGCGCCGCAGAACACGTACTCCTCGACCGGCGAGCGCGGCCAGCAGGTGCAGGAGTTCAAGGGCATGGTGCGGGCCCTGCACTCCGCCGGCATCGAGGTGATCCTGGATGTCGTCTACAACCACACCGCCGAGGGCAACCAGCTGGGCCCGACGCTGAGCATGCGCGGCATCGACAACGAGGCCTACTACCGGCTGGAGCAGAACGACAAGCGCTACTACACCGACTACACCGGCACCGGGAACAGCCTCAACGTCGGCAACCCCCACACGCTGCAGCTGATCATGGACTCGCTGCGCTACTGGGTGCTGGAGATGCACGTCGACGGCTTCCGGTTCGACCTCGCGGCGACCCTGGCCCGCGAGTTCTACGAGGTCGACCGGCTGGCGGCGTTCTTCGAGCTCGTGCAGCAGGACCCGGTGGTCAGCCAGGTCAAGCTCATCGCCGAGCCGTGGGACGTCGGCCCCGGCGGCTACCAGGTGGGCAACTTCCCGCCGCAGTGGACCGAGTGGAACGGCCGGTTCCGCGACACCGTGCGCGACTTCTGGCGCGGTGAGCCCGCGACGCTCGGCGAGTTCGCCTCGCGGCTGACCGGGTCCGCCGACCTGTACGAGCACTCCGGGCGCCGGCCGGTCGCGTCCATCAACTTCGTCACCGCCCACGACGGCTTCACCCTGCGCGACCTCGTCTCGTACAACGAGAAGCACAACGAGGCGAACGGGGAGGACGGCCACGACGGCGCCGACGACAACCGGTCGTTCAACGGGGGCGCCGAGGGACCCACCGACGACAAGGCGATCCTGACGTTGCGCGCCCGGCAGCAGCGCAACTTCATCGCCACGCTGCTGCTGTCCCAGGGCGTGCCCATGCTGCTGCACGGCGACGAGCTGGGACGCACCCAGCAGGGCAACAACAACGGCTACGCGCAGGACAACGAGATCACCTGGGTCGACTGGGACGCCGTCGACCACCCGCTGGTCGAGTTCACCGCGGCGCTGGCGCGGCTGCGCCGCGAGCACCCCACGTTCCGCCGCCGCCGGTTCTTCAACGGCCGCCCGGTGCGGCTGGAGGAGGGTATGAGCGTGCCCGACATCGTCTGGCTGCGGCCGGACGGCTCCCTCATGGAGCCGGAGGACTGGGACGCCGGCTTCGGCCGCGCCGTCGGCGTGTTCCTCAACGGCAACGGCATCCGGGAGCGCGACCGCCGCGGCGAGCCGATCACCGACATGCACTTCGTCGTGCTGTTCAACGCGGGCGACGAGCCGGTCGACTTCACCCTGCCGGACGTCGACTTCTCGCCGAAGTGGGATGTGCTGGTCGACACGGCCGGCGAGCGGGCGAACACCACGCCGGTGGAGCCGGGCCAGACGCTGCCCATCGAGCCCAAGTCGCTCATGGTGCTCTGCGAGCACGCCGAGCCGGAGCCCGAGGTCGACCACTCCGTCGCCGCCTCGCTCGCGCAGGCGCTGACGGGCGCGATCGACGAGGTGCCGGGAGCCGCGCCGAAGTCCGAGCTCCCGCGATGACGCGGCCGCCGGCATCCACGTACCGCCTGCAGATCCGGCCGACGTTCGACCTGGATGCGGCGGCCGAGGTGGTGCCGTACCTGCGCGACCTCGGGGTCTCGTGGGCGTACCTCTCGCCGCTGCTGCGCGCCACGACCGGCTCGGACCACGGCTACGACGTCGTCGACCCGCGCCTGGTCGACCCGGCGCGCGGCGGCGCGGCGGCCCTCGCCCGGT
>NZ_JASGEL010000135.1:0-47702 GCF_047606385.1 Microbacterium sp. | reverse complement strand
AGCGAGGCGGGTGCGGTCTCGGCAGCATGGGCGGGCGCCGCGGCCAGCACGAGGGCGAGCGAGCCGGCGGCGGCGCCGGCGCCGAGTCCGACGGCTCGTCGGGTGACACAGGTGTTCATGAGCGTCCTTCCGGGCTGTCGTCACCCTCACATCTGCTGTGACAGGTGTCAACGAATGTGAGAGAAGTTAAATGTGGGACTGTGGATCGGGGTGGCGGCGATGGAATAGTTGATGCGTGACCGAACAGACGTCCTCGTCCCGCGACACCGCCTGGCTGACCCTGCCCGACCTCGTCGAGGTGCTCGGCGAGCCGCTCGGCAAAGTGCGTCGCCTCATCGACGACGCGCACCTGGTCGGCTCGCGCCGTCACGGACCGTTCGCGGTCCCGGCGGTCTTCGTCGTCGACGGGCGGCCGCTCGCGTCGCTGCGCGGCACGGTGTTCGCGCTCCGGGATGCCGGCCTCACCGACGACGAGGCGATCGACTGGCTGCTGGCCGTCGACGACACGATCGGGGTCGCGCCGATCGCGGCGCTGCGCGCAGGGCACAAGAGCGAGGTGCGTCGGGTGGCGCGCACCCTGAACTGATCAGGCCTCGCGCTCGACGGCGGCCCGCGCCAGATCGCGCAGCCGGCCGACCGCGTGCGTCCCGAGCGGCGCGCCGGCCAGCGCCCGGTCCGCATCGCGCGCGTATCGGTCGATGAGCGCCTCGACCCGCGCCAGCGCCCCGGAGGCCACGATCGTCTCCTGCAACGACCGGACCTGGGTGTCGTCGAGATCGGGATCCCCGATCAGCTCGTCGAGGGCGCGTCGCACGGATGCCGGGACGGCCTCGCGCGCGTACGCCACCAGCACGGTGCGCTTGCCCTCGCGCAGATCGTCCCCGGACGGCTTGCCGGTCACGCGTTCGTCGCCGAAGACGCCGAGCACGTCGTCGCGCAGCTGGAACGCCATGCCGATCGGATGCCCGAAGGCGCGCAGCGCCGCCCGCTGCGCCGCGGTCGCGCCGCCCAGCGCGCCGCCGATGAGCAGCGGCTGCTCGACGCTGTAGCGCGCGGACTTCAGCGATGCGACCCGCAGCGCCCGTTCCGCGTGCGTCTCATCGGGAGCGGTGCGGAATGCGGCCTCCTCGGCGATGTCGAGATACTGGCCCACCGTGACGTCGCGGCGCATCCGCGCATACTCGGCGCGCGCGCCGGCGGCGATCGCGGGGGAGGCGTCCTCCAGCCCGGCCTCGAAGAGGTCGTCGCTGAGCGCGACCAGCAGATCGCCGAGCAGGATCGCGGCCGAGCGCCCGAACGCCTCGGCGTCTCCGTGCCAGCCGGCGTCGCCGTGCTGGGCCTGCAGCGCGCGATGCGCGGCCGGGCGCCCGCGGCGGGTGTCGGAGTTGTCGACGAGGTCGTCGTGCACGAGCGCTGCCGCGTGGAACAGCTCGAGTGCCGCGCCGGCCGCGATCACGGCCGCGTCGGCGCTCCGGCGACCGGCGGCCGGTTCGGTCACCGCCTCCCAGCCGGTCACGCAGAAGCGGGCGCGCAGGCGCTTCCCGCCCGCGGCGCCGGCGGCGGCCGCGGCCAGGATCCCGGCGGCCTCGTCCCCCCATGAGGCCGCTTCCTGACGTTGCTCACGGAAGAAGGTGTCGAGTCGCTGAGAAACGGCATCCATCGCGTCCTGGGTCCTCGACACGGCCCTAGCCTAGTCAGCGCGCCGATGCGTAGAATCGGCGGTAGAACGTCATCCCAAGGAGGATGCATGCCCCTCTCCGAACAAGAGCAGCGCCTGCTCGATGAGATGGAGCGCCATCTCATGGGCAAGGATGCCGATGTCGTCAGCGCCGACGGCTCGGGTCGCTCGCTCAGCTACCGCAACATCGTGCTCGGCTCGCTGCTGGTGCTCGCCGGACTCGGCGGCCTGATCGGCGGCCTCTCCACGCAGCTCATCGTCGTCGGCGTCATCGGCTTCGTCGTCATGCTCGCCGGCGTCGTCCTGGCCATCACCCCCTCGCGACGTCCGGGTCTCGCCGCGGCGAAAGGGCGTCCGGCCGCCAGGCCGGCAGCGACCTCGTTCATGGACCGCATGAACGACCGCTGGGACCGTCGCCGAGAGGGTCACTGACCGCCTCCGCCACCGAAAGCGCCGACCTCCGGGTCGGCGCTTTTTTCGTGCGCGTGCGCCGCCGGGGGAGCGCGGTGGGGTCTTGATGTGCTCTGTGGTGCAAATGGGTAGTGAAGTGGAGGATTGTGGAGTAGCGTGGAGCCACCTCGCGCGGGCCGGACGAAGGAGGGGGTGATGCTCGGATGCTGCTGGGCACCCACACCCCCAAGCTCGACGACAAGGGCCGGGTCATCCTGCCGGCCAAGTTCCGCGACGACCTGGGCGAGGGCGTCGTGATCACGCGCGGCCAGGAGCGGTGCCTCTACGTGTTCAGCGCGGCCGAGTTCGAGCGGGTGCACGAGCGCATCCGGGAAGCCCCGCTGAGCAACAAGCAGGCCCGCGACTTCCTGCGCATGTTCCTGTCCGGCGCGAGCGCGGAGAAGCCCGACGGGCAGAACCGCGTCGTGATCCCGCCCGCACTGCGCACCTACGCCGGGCTGGAGCGCGAGCTCGTCGTCACCGGTGTCGGCGCCCACGCCGAGATCTGGAACGCCGAGGCATGGGCGGCCTACGCCGACAGCAACGAAGAGACGTACTCGGAGATGGAGCAGGAGGTGATCCCGGGCCTGTTCTGAGCCCCCGGTTGCGATCTCCCGCCGCTTCCGCCCTGACGCACTTCCCCGGCGCCAGGTAGGCAGCGGAGGGGAATCGGAGCCTGGGGACCCGCCCCTTCGCATCATGGAGCTCCGCGACATCCACACCCCGGTCCTGCTCGAGCGCTGCGTCGAGCTGCTCACGCCGGCGCTCGCACGCGACGACGCGGTGTTCGTCGACGCGACGCTCGGGATGGGCGGCCACACCGAGGCATTGCTCGAACGCCTTCCCGGCCTGCGGGTCGTGGGCCTCGACCGCGACACCGCGGCCCTGGCGATCGCCCGCGATCGCCTCGCGCCTCACGCCGGTCGCGTCACGTTCGTGCACACCGTCTACGACGGCATCGCCGCCGCCCTCGCCGCTGCCGGCATCGCGCGCGTCGACGGCGTGCTGTTCGACCTCGGCGTGTCCTCGCTGCAGCTCGATGCGGCCGAGCGCGGCTTCGCCTACGCGAAGGACGCGCCGCTGGACATGCGGATGGACCAGAGCGCAGGCCTGACCGCCGCCGACGTCGTCGCGACCTACGGCGAGGGCGACCTGCGGCGCATCTTCGAACGGTACGGGGAGGAGAAGCTGGCCGCCCGGTACGCCCGGGCGATCATCGCCGCCCGGGCGCAGGAGCCGATCCGCCGCTCGGCGCAGCTCGTGCAGATCCTGGATGCCGCCACCCCGGCCGCCCGCTCGCACGCCGGACATCCCGCCAAGCGTGTGTTCCAGGCCCTGCGCATCGAGGTCAACGGCGAGCTGCGGGCGCTGGAGGCGGCCCTGCCGGTCGCGATGGACGCGCTCGCCGTGGGCGGCCGGATCGTCGTGATGAGCTATCAGTCGCTGGAGGACCGGTTCGTCAAACGGGTGTTCGCCGCGGCATCCGCCTCGACCGCGCCGGCCGGACTGCCGGTGGAGCTGCCCGAGCATGCGCCTCGCTTCCGGCTGCTCGTCAAAGGCGCCGAGCTCGCCTCCGATCAGGAACGCGCTCGCAATCCGCGTGCCACCCCGGTGCGGTTGCGCGCCGCTGAGCGGGTGCGGGCCGCCGCATGAGCATCGTCACGACCGCGGTCATCGAGCCGCTGCTGCCCGACGAGGCGGGAGCCGAGCTCCCGCAGCGCACCCTGCGTCCGCTCGGCAAGCCGTCGCGCCGGCGCCCGAAGCTCGCCTACGGGATCCTCGCCGTCGCCGGCGCCCTCGCCATCGCCACCGCGCAGATGCTGCTGTCGATCCTCTCGACGCAGAGCTCGTTCCAGATCGCCGACCTGACGAGCCAGCAGCAGCAGCTGACGTGGCAGAAGCAGATCCTGTACGACGAGGTCGCCGGTCTCAGCTCACCGCAGTACCTCGCCGCCAACGCGGCCGCGCTGGGCATGGTGATCAACGAGGCGCCGAGCTACCTGCGGTTGAGCGACGGCGCGATCCTCGGCACATCGCAGGCCGCGGCCGACGGGTCGTCGGTCGACGCGCTCGGCCGGGGACTCGTCTCCAACAGCCTGGTCACGGACACGCCGCTGGTCACCGACCCCGACGCCACCATCACGGGCGTGCAGTCCACGGCCACGGACGACACGACGGAAACCGCGACACCCCCGGCGCTGACCGACGGACTGCCGACCCCGGACACACACTGAAGACATGACGACGAGAAGCACCCGGACTCCACGCCGTCGCACCGTCGTCGCCCTCGGCGTCGTGCTCATCGTGATCGTCGCCTTCAGCGTCCGCCTGATCGACATCCAGGTCGTCAACGCGCAGGAGTACGTCTCGCAGTCGCTGTCGATGGGGATCGGCGTCACGCGCACGACCCATGGCGCGCGCGGCGAGATCGTGGACGACGACGGCACCGTGCTCGCCGGCAGCGTGCTGCAGTACGACGCGCAGCTCGACCCCTCCCACGTCGGACCGGTGGAGCGCACCGACGACGACGGCGAGAAGATCGAGGTCGACTGGCCCACGATCGCGGCCGAGATCGGGGCGATCACCGGTCAGAGCGCCGACGACATCGAGAAGATCGTCTCCGACGCCCTCGCCGCCGACCCGGACTCGCAGTACGCGCAGCTCGCGACCGGCCTGTCGACCGAGCAGTACCGGGCGCTGGCCGATCTGAACCTGCCGTTCCTCGCGATGACCTCGAATCCCGCACGCACCTACCCCGACGGCGCCGTGGCCGGCAACCTCATCGGGTTCGTCGGCTCCGACGGCACCCCGCTGGAGGGGCTGGAGGAGTCGGAGAACGAGTGCCTCGCGGCCACCGACGGCTCGGTCACCTACGAGCAGGGGGTCGACGGGAACATCATCCCCGGCACCGAGGTGGACACCCCCGCCGTCGACGGCGGCACCGTCACCCTGACGATCGACGGCGACCTGCAGTGGTACATGCAGCAGCTCATCTCCGAGCAGGTGCAGAACCTCGGTGCGCAGCACGGCCAGATCATGGTCGTCGACGTGAAGACGGGGGAGATCAAGGCCGCCGCCGAGTATCCGTCCGTCGACCCCAACGACATCGACGCGACGCCGGCCGAGGACCGCTCCAGCCGTATCTTCCGCGACACCTTCGAGCCCGGCTCGACCTTCAAGGCCCTGACCGCGGCCACGCTGATCGACACCGGCGTCGCCGATCCGCTCTCGACGGTCACGGTGACCGGCGACGAGACGTTCGCGAGCGGGGCGCGGGTGACGGATGCCGAGAGCCACGGCGCCACGAACTACACGCTCACCGGCGTGCTCATCGACTCGTCCAACGTCGGCATCGCGACCTTCTCGCAGCTGCTGGACTCGCAGACCCGCTACGACTACCTGCAGGCCTTCGGCATCGGCCAGGGCAGCGCGGTGGACTTCCCCGGCGAGGCGTCGGGCGAGCTCAGGTCGGTCGACGAGTGGGACGCGCAGACCACGCTGAACATCTCGTTCGGCCAGGGCGTGTCCACGACGCTGCCCGAGCTCGTCGGCGCCTACCAGGCGATCGCGAACGACGGCACGAAGGTGCCGCTCTCGCTCGTGCGGAGCTGCACCCTCGCCGACGGCACCGTGATCGAGAACGACGCCGCCGACGCGACCACGCAGGTCATCAGCGCGGACACCGCGACCCAGGTGCAGGAGATGCTCGAGAACGTGCTGCTGCAGGGCTCCCTGGCCAAGTCGGTCGCCATCAGCGGCTACCGGATCGCGGGCAAGACGGGCACCGGCGAGATAGCGGAGAACGGCTCGTACAAGCAGGGCGTGTACTGGACGACCCTCATCGGCTTCGCTCCCGCCGACGACCCGCAGTACATCGTCGCCGTGACCCTCGACCAGCCGACTGCGGTAACCTCGTCTGCGGCCAACGGCCCCGCATTCCAGCAGGCCATGACGCAGGTCCTGAAGACGTACCGCGTCATGCCCTCGACAACCGATCCCCTCCTGCTGCCGAAGACGGGATGAGGCGCGGCCGCCCCCCGACATGATCGAACTCCCTCTCTCCCGCATCGCCGCCGTGCTCGGCGGCCGCCTGCAGCTCGCGCCCGGCGACACCGGCGACACGCTCGTCGGCGGCACGGTCGACACCGACTCGCGGCTCATCGGAGCCGGAGACGTGTTCGTCGCCAAGCCCGGCGCCACCACCGACGGTCACCTGTTCGTGCCGGCGGCCGCGGCCGCCGGCGCCGCGCTCGCGATCGTCGAGCGCCCGGTCGACGCGCCGATCAGCCAGATCGTGGTGCCCGACGTCGTGGCCGCGCTCGCCGACCTCGCCCGGGAGGTCGTCGCCGCGGTCCGCGCCCGTGGCCGGCTGCGCATCGTCGGCATCACCGGGTCGAACGGCAAGACCACCACGAAGAACCTGCTCGCCCGCATCCTGCAGGGCGACGGCGACACCGTCGCGCCCCGCGCTTCGTTCAACAACGAGGTCGGCGCGCCGTTGACGATGCTGCGCGTGGGCTGGGACACGCGGTACCTGGTGAGCGAGTTCGGCGCCAGCGGTCCGGGCGAGATCGCCCGGCTCGCCGGCCTGGTGAGCCCTGACATCGGCATCGTCCTCATGGTCGGGATGGCCCATGCCGGCGGCTTCGGCGGCATCGAGGCGACCTTCCGTGCGAAGTCGGAGCTCGTGCAGGCGGTGCGGCGCGGCGGGCTCGCCGTCCTCAACCTCGACGACCCGCGCGTGCGCAACATGGCCCCGATCGCCCAGGACCGCGGCGTCCGGGTGCGCTGGTTCGGCCGGGACGGCGAGGCCGCCGTGCGCGCCGAGGACGTCGAGGTGGACGCCGACGGCACCCGCTTCACGCTGATCGCAGACGGCACGGCCCTCCCGGTCCGGCTGCGGGTCCTCGGCGCCCACCACGTCATGAACGCCCTCGCCGCCGTCGCCGCGGCCACGGTGCTGGGCGTGAGTCTCGCGGACTGCGTCGCGCGGCTCGAGACGGTCGAGCTCGCCGAGCGGTGGCGGATGCAGCCGCTGGGCTCCGAGCGGGTGCGCATCATCAACGACGCGTACAACGCCAGCCCGGACTCGATGGCCGCGGCCCTGCGCACCCTGGCCCAGATCGTCGAGCCCGGGCAGCGCGCCGTCGCGGTGCTGGGCGCCATGAGCGAGCTCGGCGAACATGCCGGCGAGGAGCACGACCGCATCGGCGAGCTCGCCGTGCGGCTGCGGATCCCGCGCATCGTCGTGATCGGCGCCGAAGCGCGCCGCCTGTTCCTCGCCGCGATCGCGGAAGGATCCTGGAGCGACGAGGCGGTGTTCTTCGCCACCGCCGACGAGGCGTACGACTACCTGCTGACCGAGTTGCGTGACGGCGACCGCGTGCTCGTCAAGTCGTCGAACTCCGCGGGTCTCCGCTTTCTCGGGGACCGTCTGGGAGAATCGTTCTCGTGAGATCCCTCCTGACCGCGGCGGCGATCTCGCTGGCATTCACGCTGTTCCTCACCCCCGTGTTCCTGCGGCTGTTCCGCCGCTGGGGCTGGGGCCAGGTCATCCGCACCCCGGAGGACGTGCACAACCCCAGCCACGGCGCCAAGCGCGGCACGCCCACCATGGGCGGCACGATCTTCATCGCCGGATCCCTCGTCGGCTACTTCATCGGCACCTACGCCGGCAGCAATCCGCCCACCCTGTCCGGCCTGCTCGTCATCTGGATGATGGTCGGCTTCGGCCTGGTCGGCTTCATCGACGACTTCATGAAGGTGCGGCGGCAGAACAGCCTGGGCCTGTCCGGGTGGCGGAAGGTGACCGGTCAGGTCGTCGTGGTCGTCGTCTTCGGCATCCTGGCGCTGAACTTCCCGAACGAGTGGAACCAGACCGCCGCGAGCCCGTACGTGTCGCTGTTCCGCGACATCCCGGTGCTGTCCTTCATGGCCTTCGGCGCGGTCATCGGGTGGATCCTCTACCTCGTCTGGATCTCGTTCATCGGCGTGGCGGCGTCCAACTCGGTCAATGTCTCGGACGGGCTCGACGGGCTCGCGGCCGGATCGGCGATCTTCGTGACCAGCGCCCTCGCGCTCATCGCGTTCTGGCAGTTCAAGCAGCCGTGCGACCTCGACGCGCTCGAGAGCGGTCTGCAGGCGGCCTGCTATCACACCCGCGATCCCTTCGACCTGGCGATCATCGCCTCCTCCTTCATCGGCGCGCTCGTCGGGTTCCTGTGGTGGAACGCGCCCAAGGCGCAGGTGTTCATGGGGGACGTCGGCTCCATGTCGATCGGCGGGGTGATCGCGGCGCTCGCGATCCTCACCCGCACCGAGATCCTGCTGGCCGTGATCGCCGGGGTGTACGTCGTGGCCTCCGGATCGGTCATCCTGCAGCGTCTCTACTTCAAGCTCACCCGCGGGAAACGGCTGTTCCTGATGAGCCCGCTGCATCATCACCTCGAGATGCGCGGGTGGCCCGAGATCACCATCGTGGTGCGGATGTGGATCATCGCGGGCCTGCTGGCCCTCACCGGCGTCGGGCTGTTCTACGTCGAATGGCTCGTGCGCACATGAACGACCGCCTCGACGCCCTGACGAGCTGGCACGCCGACTGGTCCGGGCTGCGCGTGGTCGTGCTGGGGCTGAGCGTCACCGGGTTCTCGGCCGCCGACACCCTCGCCGAGCTGGGCGCCGACGTCCTCGTGGTCACCGAGAAGGCGGACGAGGAGTACGCGCGGCTGCTGCCGGTGATCGGCGCGACGCTCCACACGGCGCCTCTGGCCGCGGTCCCGGCGGAGCTGCTCGCCCATGCGCCGGAGCTCATCGTCGCCTCGCCCGGCTTCGGACCCTCCCATCCCGTGATCGCCTGGGCGCTCGAGGCGGGCGTGCCGCTGTGGGGCGACGTCGAGCTGGGCTGGCGGGTGCGCGACAAGGTGCTGCGCTCCGACGGCACGCCGGCCGACTGGATCCTCATCACCGGGACGAACGGCAAGACCACCACGACGCAGCTGACCGCGACCATGCTGCGCGCCGCCGGACGGCGCGCCGCACCCTGCGGCAACATCGGCGTGCCGGTGCTGGACGCGATCCGCGACCCGGGCGGGTTCGACGCCCTCGTGGTCGAGCTCTCCAGCCATCAGCTCTGGTACCTGTCGTTGCAGGCCGGTCCCGAGCGGCTCTCGCCGCTGGCATCGGTGTGCCTGAACCTCGCCGAGGACCACCTCGAATGGCACGGCTCGTTCGCGGCCTACCGGGACGCCAAGGCGCAGGTGTACGACAGCACCCGCGTCGCCTGCGTGTACAACAAGGCCGACGAGGCCACCCGGCGCATGGTCGAGGACGCGGAGGTCGTCGAGGGCGCACGCGCGATCGGGTTCGACCTCGGCGTCCCGGGCCCGAGCGATGTCGGCGTCGTCGAGGGGATCCTCGTCGACCGCGCCTTCCTCGCCGACCGGGCGACGTCGGCGCTGGAGATCACGACCCTCGCCGAGCTCGCCGAGGCGGGGCTGACGGCGCCGCACATCGTCTCGAACATCCTCGCGGCGACCGCGCTCGCGCGCGCCGCGGGGGCGAGCCCGGCGGCGATCCGCGAGGCGCTGCGCGGCTTCCGGCTCGATGCGCATCGCATCGAGGTCGTCGCCCGCGCCGGCGGGATCACCTGGGTCGACGACTCGAAGGCGACCAACCCCCACGCCGCGGCCTCGTCGCTGTCGGCCTTCCCCGGCGCGATCTGGGTCGTGGGCGGCCTGTTGAAGGGCGTCGACATCTCCGGGCTGGTCGCCGCGCGCGGCCCGGCGACCAAGGCCGTGATCGTCATCGGGGTCGAGCGCGCGCCCCTCACCGCGGCGTTCGCACGACACGCGCCGGACGTCCCCCTGTTCGAGGTCGACCACGCCGAGACTGAAGACGTCATGGCGCGGGTCGTGGAGCTGGCACGCCGGATCGCCCGTGACGGGGACGTGGTGCTGCTCGCCCCCGCCGCAGCATCCTTCGACCAGTTCTCGTCCTACGCCGACCGCGGCCGGGCCTTCGCCCGGGCCGTGCGCGATGAGATCGAGAGGGATGCCGGTGGCGGACACGACGCGGACGCGCCCCGCGACCGTCCCTGACGAGCAGCGTCGGGGCCTGGCGGCCCGCGTCTCCCTCGGGCGCGTGTTCGCGCCGGTGCCCAGCGAGTTCCTGCTGATCGCCTCGACCGCGCTGCTGCTGACCGGCTTCGGGCTGGTCATGATCCT
Organism: Microbacterium sp.; assembly: GCF_047606385.1. Taxonomy (GTDB): domain Bacteria; phylum Actinomycetota; class Actinomycetes; order Actinomycetales; family Microbacteriaceae; genus Microbacterium. Next base: position 37,352 of record NZ_JASGEL010000135.1, on the reverse strand, counting down.
CTCGGCGACCTCCGCCACCTCCGACGCCGCCGACGGGAACCCGTACGACGCGGTGATCAAGCAGGGAGTGTTCGCGGTCATCGGCATCCCCCTGATGTTCATCGCCTCGCGGATGCCGGTCACGTTCTGGAAGCGCGTCGCATGGCCCGCGCTGATCGCGGCGGTGCTGTTCCAGCTGCTCGTCTTCACCCCGCTGGGCATCACCAACGACGGCAACCGCAACTGGATCAACATCGCCGGGCTCCAGGCCCAGCCCGCCGAGTTCCTCAAGCTGACGCTCGCGCTGTGGCTCGGCTTCATCCTGTATCGCAAGCGCACCCTGCTCACCCGGTGGAAGCACGTCTACATCCCGGCCGTCCCGGTGGCGGGAATGGTGATGCTGACGGTGATGGCCGGCGGCGACCTCGGCACCGTGATGATCCTCGTGCTGGTGCTGCTGGGAGCGCTGTTCTTCTCCGGTGCGAAGCTGCGCTTCTTCGTCCCGCCGCTGCTGCTCGGCGCCGGCGCGGTCGCCGCGCTGGCCGTCACGAGCCCGGACCGCATGCGCCGCATCATGAGCTTCCTCAACCCCGACTGCCTCGCCGACTACTACGGCGACTGCTATCAGCCGCTGCACGGCATCTGGGGGCTCGCCGGCGGGGGCCTGTTCGGGCTGGGGCTGGGCAACTCGAAGGAGAAGTACAGCTGGCTGCCCGCCGCGGCCAACGACTACATCTTCGCGATCGTCGGCGAGGAGCTGGGCCTGGTCGGCTGCATCGTCGTGCTCCTGCTGTTCACGCTGTTCGCCGTCGGCGCCTTCCACGTCATCCGCAAGACCGACGACCTGTTCGTCCGCATCGTCGCCGGCGCCATCACGATCTGGATCGTCGGCCAGGCGCTCATCAACATCGGCGTCGTGCTGCGCCTGTTCCCGGTGCTGGGGGTGCCGCTGCCGTTCATGTCGCAGGGCGGCACCTCGCTCATGTCGGTGCTGCTGGCGGCGGGGGTCCTGCTGTCGTTCGCGCGCACCCTGCCGCGACGCGACCGGGTGCTTCCGCCGCCCGGGTAGGGTCGACGGGTGACGACGTACCTGCTGGCAGGCGGCGGGACCGCCGGCCATGTGAACCCGCTGCTGGCGGTCGCCGACGCGCTGCGCGCCCGTGACCGGCGGGCCGAGGTGCTCGTGCTCGGCACCCGCGAGGGCCTCGAGGCCCGGCTCGTCCCCGCCCGCGGCTATGAGCTCCTGTTCGTCGACAAGGTGCCGTTCCCGCGCCGCCCCGACCGTGCCGCGCTGCGCTTCCCCGGTCGGTTCCGCCGTGCCGTGGCCCAGGTGCGGGCGATCGTCCGCGACCGCGGCGTCGACGTGGTCGTCGGCTTCGGCGGATACGCCGCAGCCCCCGCCTACGTCGCGGCTCGCCGCGAGCGGGTCCCGGTCGTGGTGCACGAGGCGAACGCCAAGCCCGGACTGGCCAACGTGCTGGGAGCCCGCCGCGCGGCGGCCGTCGGCGTGGCGTTCGCGGGCACCCGCCTGCGCGCGGCGCAGACGGTCGGCATGCCGCTGCGTCGCGAGATCGTCGAGCTGGACGCCGCATCGCTGCGCGCCGAGGCGGGCGCGCGCTACGGGCTCGACCCGGCACGGCCGACCCTGCTCGTGTTCGGGGGATCGCTGGGCGCCCGACGGCTCAACGAGGCGTTCGCCGGTGCGTACGGCGACGTGCTGGCCGCCGGGTACCAGCTCGTGCACCTCACCGGCGCCGGATGGGCCGGGACCGACCCGGGCGTCGCCGGCTACGTCGTCCGCCCCTACGAGGATCGCATGGACCTCGCGTTCGCGATCGCCGACGTCATCGTCTCGCGCTCGGGCGCGGCGACGGTCTCGGAGATCAGCGCCCTCGGCATCCCCGCCGTCTACGTGCCCTACGCGGTCGGCAACGGCGAGCAGGCGCTCAACGCCCGCTCCGCCGTCGAGGCCGGGGCCGCGCTGCTGATCCCGGACGCGGACTTCACGTCTGAGCGCGTGCGCACCGAGGTCGTGCCCCTGCTCGCCGACGCGACGCGGCTCGCCCGCATGCGTGCCGCGGCGTCCGCCGTCGGAACACGCACCGGTGCCGAGAACGTGGTGGCCCTCATCGACGCCGCGCTCGCCGGTCGCACCTGACCTCGCCCGCGCGCCCGGAGCCGGTGCGCAGCCTCGCGAACCTAGACTTGACCGGTCATGATCAGACCCGACCTCTCCCTCCCGATCCCCGACGACATCCGAGCCGCGCATTTCATCGGCATCGGCGGCTCCGGGATGTCGGGTCTGGCACGGATGTTCCTCGACCGCGGGATCCGCGTCTCGGGCTCCGACCGTTCGGACAGCGCGGCGCTGCAGGCGCTGCGCGAGGCGGGGGCGACGGTGCACGTGGGGCACGACGCGGCCAACCTCCGAGGCGACGTCGACACGGTCGTGCACACCGGCGCGATCTGGCCCGAGAACCCCGAGCTCGTGCTCGCCAAGGCACGCGGCCTGCATGTCATCCACCGCTCGCAGGCCCTGTACTGGCTGATCGGCGGACGCCGTCTCGTCTCGGTCGCCGGCGCACACGGCAAGACCACCTCGACCGGCATGATCGTCACCGGGCTGCAGCGCCTCGGCGTCCTGCCGACCTTCGTCAACGGCGGTGTGGTCGCCGAGCTCGGCGTCTCCAGCGCGACGGGATCCGACGACCTGGTCGTCATCGAGGCCGACGAGTCCGACGGCACGTTCGAGATCTACGACACCTCGATCGCCCTCATCACCAACGTCGACCCCGACCACCTCGACCACTGGGGGTCCGGCGACGCGTTCTTCGACGGTTTCGCGCGGTTCGCGGACGCGGCCCGTGAGGCCGTCGTCATCTCCGCGGACGACCCGGGGGCGCAGCGCGTGGCGGCGGCGCTGCGGCATCCGCGGGTCGTCACGTTCGGGCTGGACGCCGCGGCCGACGTGCGCGTGACCGACATCGTCACCGCCGGCCCGGTCGCCTTCACCCTCACCGCCGCGGGGGAGCGGGCACGCGTCGAGCTCGCCGTGCCCGGCGCCCACAACGCCGTGAACGCGGCGGGGGCCGTCGCGGTGCTGCGCCTGCTGGGTCACTCGCTCGCCGACGCCGCCCGGGCGGTGTCGGGCTTCGCCGGGACGGTGCGACGGTTCGAGCTCCACGGCGTCGCGCGGGGCGTGAGCGTGTACGACGACTACGCGCACCACCCGACCGAGGTCGAGGCGGCGCTGACCGCGGCCCGCACGGTGGTCGGAGACGGCCGCATCATCGCCATCCATCAGCCGCACACGTATTCGCGCACGCAGCTCATGTCGCCGCAGTTCGCCGAGGTGCTCGAGCGTCTGGCCGACCGGACCGTCGTGCTCGACGTCTACGGCGCGCGCGAGGACCCCGTCCCGGGCGTCACCGGAGCGCTCGTCAGCGAGGCGTTCAACGACGCGGAGCGGGTGCGGTTCCTCGCCGACTGGCAGGCCGCGGCCGACTACACGGCCACGATCGCGCGCGACGGCGACTTCGTCGTGACGCTCGGATGCGGTGACGTGTACCGCATCATCCCGCAGGTGCTCGAGGCGCTCGCCCGTACCGATCCGACGGGCGACTGAGCGGATGCGTCGCCCGACCCCGCTGCCGCCTCCGCCGCGCCCGGCCGGCGCGCCGCCGGTCGATCCGCAGCCCGCGACGCGGCCGCGTGAGGAGGCGCCCGCCGACCTCGCCGACGCGGGACAGGTCACGCAGCCCCTTGCGCCGCTGATCCCGCTGCCGGCCCAGACCCCGCAGCCGGCCTCCGAGCCCGACGCGCCCGCCGACACCCCGGTGCGCCTGCGGGACCTGTGGCGGGCGCAACGCGCTCGGCGCAAGGCCCTGCGGGCCGAGGTGCGCCGCTTCACCGGGCGGGCGCGACGTCGCCGACGCATCTGGCTCGGCGTCGCGGCGTCGCTCGTGCTGCTGGTCGCGGTCACGGTGGGCGCGGCGTACAGCCCGCTGTTCGCCGTCGACGACATCGAGGTGGTCGGCACCTCGCAGCTCGACCCCCAGTCCGTCCAGGACGCCCTGTCGGGCCAGCTGGGCACGCCGCTGGCCGCGATCGACGAGTCGGCCGTGAAGGCCGCCTTGATCGCCTTCCCGCTCGTCGAGTCGTACACGCTCGAGGCCGATCCGCCGCACACGCTGGTCGTGCGCATCGTCGAGCGCACACCGGTCGGCGTCGTCCAGTCCGACGCCGGGTTCACCCTCTACGACGCGGCCGGCGTCGCGCTGAGCACCACCGCGGACCAGCCCACGGGGTATCCGCTCATGACCGTCACCGGCGGCGTGGACTCCGATGCCTTCACGGCGGCGGGGCAGGTGATGCGCGCCCTTCCCAGCGACGTGCGGGCGCGGGTGACCGCGGTGACCGCGTCCACCCCCGACGACGTCACGCTGACCATCGACGGGAAGCAGGTGGTGTGGGGCAGCGCCGACCAGTCGGCGACGAAGGCCCTCGTCCTGCAGGAGATCATGGCGGCCCGTCCGGACGTCAGCAGCTACGACGTCTCCACGCCGGACGCCGTCGTCGTCCGGTGACGCGACGACGTCCTTTTGGACGACACGCCGCCCGCGTCCCGGACGGCGGGCGGGCTGCGCATACCTTCGATCCAGGAATTGCATACCGGGCATGACTTTAACCCTCTAGGTGAGGATGAGGGTTGAGTCCCGGGGCAGTGAGGGCGCACAAGACGGAGGCCGGGCATGAGCCAGAACCAGAACTACCTCGCGGTGATCAAGGTCGTCGGTGTCGGCGGCGGCGGCGTCAACGCCGTCAACCGCATGATCGAGCTCGGCCTGCGCGGCGTAGAGTTCATCGCGGTGAACACCGACGCGCAGGCGCTGCTCATGAGCGACGCCGACGTCAAGCTCGACGTCGGCCGCGAGCTCACCCGGGGCCTGGGAGCCGGCGCGGACCCGGAGGTGGGTCGTCGCGCCGCCGAGGACCACGCGGAGGAGATCGAGGAGGCGCTCGCGGGCGCCGACATGGTCTTCGTCACCGCGGGCGAGGGCGGCGGCACCGGCACCGGCGGTGCGCCCGTCGTCGCCAAGATCGCGAAGTCGATCGGCGCCCTCACCATCGGCGTCGTCACCAAGCCGTTCTCGTTCGAGGGCCGCCGCCGTCAGAGCCAGGCCGAGGCCGGCGTCGCCCGGCTGAAGGAAGAGGTCGACACCCTCATCGTCGTGCCCAACGACCGCCTCCTCGAGATCAGCGACCGCGGCATCTCGATGATCGAGGCGTTCGCGACCGCCGACCAGGTGCTCCTGGCCGGTGTGCAGGGCATCACCGACCTCATCACCACGCCCGGCCTCATCAACCTCGACTTCGCCGACGTCAAGTCGGTCATGCAGGGCGCGGGCTCCGCGCTCATGGGCATCGGCTCCGCCCGGGGCGCGGACCGCGCCATCAAGGCCGCCGAGCTGGCGGTCGAGTCGCCCCTGCTCGAAGCCTCGATCGAGGGCGCGCACGGTGTGCTGCTGTCGATCCAGGGCGGCTCGAACCTCGGCATCTTCGAGATCAACGACGCCGCGCAGCTCGTCAAGGAGGCGGCGCACCCGGAGGCGAACATCATCTTCGGCACGGTCATCGACGACACGCTCGGCGACGAGGTGCGGGTCACGGTCATCGCCGCGGGCTTCGACGGCGGCGAGCCGTCGCCGCGCATCGAGCCGGTCACGGCGGTGCGCCCCGCGACCGCCCCGGTGGCCGTCGTCGTCGACGAGGAGCAGGCCGCCGTGGAGGTCGCCGTCCCGGTCCCGGAGACGCCCGCCGTCCCGGTCGCCGCCGGGATCTCCGAGCCCGCGTCCTACGACTCGGCGTTCGGCGACGACGACCTGGACATCCCCGACTTCCTGAAGTGACCGACGACCTCGCGGCCCGCCTCGCCGCGGTCGACGCGCGTATCGCGGATGCCGCGCGTGACGCCGGCCGTGACCCGGGCGGGATCACGCGGATCGTCGTGACCAAGTTCCACCCGGCAGAGGTCGTGGCGGAGCTCCACCGTCTCGGCGTGCGCGAGGTGGGGGAGAACCGCCAGCAGGAGCTGACGTCCAAGGCCGAGCGGCTCGCCGGTCTGCACGATCTCCGGTGGCATTTCATCGGACAGGCGCAGACGAACAAGGCGCGGGCCGTCCGCGCCGCCGCCTCGGTCGTGCACTCGGTCGATCGTGGCCGCCTCGCCGACGCGCTGGAGGCCGCGGGCGGCGACCCGCTGGACGTGCTGCTGCAGGTGAACCTGACCGATGATCCGGGCCGGGGCGGGGTCGAGCCCGCCGGCGTCGAGCGGCTCGCCGCGCATGTGCTCGGCCGTTGCCCCACGCTGCGCCTGCGCGGGCTCATGGCCGTCGCACCGTTGGACGAGGAGCCCGCCCGCGCGTTCGGTCGTCTCGCCGGGTACGCAGCGGGCCTGCGTCGCGTCGCGCCGGAGGCGACATGGATCTCCGCCGGCATGACCGGCGACTTCGCCGAGGCGATCGCCGCCGGCGCGACACACCTGCGCATCGGCTCGGCAATCACGGGTCCGCGGCCCGAGCGCGGCTAGCCTCTCACCAGACGAGCAAACGGAGGATGCTGATGTCGAACCCGCTGAAGAAGACCATGGTGTACCTCGGTCTCGCCGATGAGGAAGAGGCCTACGAGGAGCAGGTGGCCCCGGTGCGCCCGAGCCGCAAGCCCGAGCCGGTCGCCGAGAAGCCCGCTGCGCCCGTGACGCCGCTGCATCGTCCCGCCGTGGTCCGCCAGCCCGCGGTCGGCGCGGTCAGCGAGATCCTGACCGTCCACCCGAAGCAGTACCGCGACGCCCAGGTGATCGCGGAGAACTTCCGCGACGGCATCCCGGTCATCATCAACCTGTCGCAGATGAGCGACGCCGACGCGCGACGTCTGATCGACTTCGCCAGCGGGCTGTCGTTGGGGCTGTACGGGCGCATCGAGCGGGTCACCAGCAAGGTCTTCCTGCTCTCGCCTGAGAACATCGCCGTCTCCGGCGACGGCGCGCTGCCCCAGGCGGATCCCGAGGCCGCCGGCTTCCCCCAGTAGTCTTGAGACGTGGATGTCGTCCGTCTGATCGCCCAGATCGCGAACGTCCTGCTGCTGATCTACATCCTCGTGCTGCTGGTGCGGCTCGTGCTGGAGTACATTCCGGTCTTCAACCGTGACTGGCGTCCGCGCGGCGCGGGGCTGGTCGCGGCGGAGCTCGTGTACACCGTCACCGATCCGCCGATCCGGCTGTTCCGGCGCGTCATCCCTCCGGTGCGCCTCGGACCGGTCGCCCTCGACGTCGCCTTCGCGCTCACGATGCTGCTGTGCTTCATGCTGTTGTCCGTGACACGCGCGCTCGCCTCTCTGTGACCTTCGACAGCGCCGCGGCTATGCTGTCGTGAGCGGCCCGCACAGCGGGCATCCCCCATCGCCTGGCACGCCGCCACGCCCCGAAACGAGGAACACCATGGCATTGACTCCGGATGACGTCGTCACCAAGCAGTTCCAGCACGTCCGGTTCAAGGAAGGCTTCGACCCGGACGAGGTCGACGACTTCCTCGACGAGATCGTCGTCGAGTGGCGCAAGACCATCGCCGAGAACGACGAGCTCAAGGCGAAGGTCGAGGCGCTGGAGGCGGGCGGCGCGGCTGCCCCCGAGCCGGCCGCCGCGGTCGAGGAGACCGTCGCGATCGTGAAGCCCGCGCCCGCTCCGGCTCCCGCCGCCGAGGTGGGCACCGCCCAGACCGCCGGCATCATCGAGCTCGCCCAGCGTCTGCACGACGAGCACGTCGCCGAGGGCAAGGCGCAGCGCGACCAGCTCATCTCCGAGGCGCAGGCGCAGGCGGCGTCCATCGTCGCCGAGGCCGAGGCCAAGGGCCGCGACGAGATCGCGCGCCTCGAGAAGGACCGTGCCGTGCTCGAGACCCGCATCACCGAGCTTCGCCAGTTCGAGCGCGACTACCGCTCGCAGCTGCGCGACCTCATCGAGACGAAGCTGCGCGAGCTCGACTCCTCGTCGAACGCCGCCGGCAGCACGCCGGTCTCGGCGATCGGCCTGTAGGCCCGGCGCTTGGCGCCCCGGCCCAGGCTTCGTCCTCAGACGGCCGGCATCATCATCGCGATCCTCGCGGTGGTGGTGCTGGCCGTCGACCAGTTCACGAAGTATCTCGCGCTCACCGGCCTGCCCCTCGAACAGCTCGTCCCGGTGTGGGGAGACGTGCTCGGGCTCTATCTGATCCGCAACTCCGGCGCCGCCTTCTCGTTCGGCTCCGGGGTGACCTGGATCTTCACCCTCGCGCTGGCGGCCGTGGTCGTGGTCATCGTGGTGCTCGCCGTCCGCATCCGCTCGCGGGCCTGGGCGATCGTGCTCGGCCTGCTGCTCGGCGGCGTGCTCGGCAATCTCGGCGATCGGCTGTTCCGCGACCCCGGCTTCGGCGTCGGGCATGTCGTCGACTTCATCTCCACGCCGTGGATGTGGTTCTGGACGACGCCGGCGATCTACAACGTCGCGGACATGTTCATCGTGACCTCCATGATCGCGGTCGCGGTGCTGGTGGTATCCGGGCTCCGGCTCGACGGCACACGAGAACGCGGGCGCCGGGATGCCGACGACGTCCGCGAGGACTGACGTGGAGTCGCGGTCGCTGCCCGTCCCCGACGGTCTCGACGGGGTGCGCGTCGACGCGGCGCTCGCGAAGATGCTCGGGTTCTCCCGGACGTTCGCGGCGGAGGTCGCCGACGCCGGGGGCGTGAGCCTCGACGGTCGCACGCTCGGCAAGAGCGACCGGCTGCGCGGCGGCGCCTGGCTCGAGGTGTCCTGGGCGCCGAAGGAGGAGCCGCGGGTCGTGCCGATCGCGGTGCCGGACCTGGGGATCGTGTACCACGACGACGACATCGTCGTGGTCGACAAGCCCGCCGGCGTCGCGGCGCATCCGTCGCTCGGCTGGGACGGGCCGACGGTGCTGGGCGCGCTGGCTGCCGCCGGCTACCGCATCGCGACGACCGGGGCCGCCGAGCGGCAGGGCATCGTCCACCGGCTCGACGTCGGCACGAGCGGGCTCATGGTGGTCGCCGGCAGCGAGCGCGCCTACACCGCCCTCAAGCGCGCCTTCAAGGAGCGCGAGGTCGAGAAGATCTACCACGCGGTCGTGCAGGGCCACCCCGATCCGTTGTCGGGCACGATCGACGCCCCCATCGGGCGGCATCCGAGTCATCCGTGGAAGTTCGCCGTCACCCCGGCCGGCAAGGACTCGGTGACGCACTACGACACGCTCGAGGCGTTCCCCGGCGCCTCGCTGCTGGAGATCCATCTCGAGACCGGTCGGACGCATCAGATCCGCGTGCACATGGCGGCTCACCGGCATCCGTGCGTCGGAGATCCCCTCTACGGCGCCGATCCCACCGTGTCGGCGCGACTCGGCCTCTCCCGGCAGTGGCTGCACGCGCACGAGCTGGCGTTCGCGCATCCGGCGACGGGGGAGCGCGTGGGCTTCGTCTCGCCCTACCCGGCCGATCTGCAGCACGCCCTCGACGTGCTGCGCGGCGACTGATCCCCGGCCTCAGCGACCGCCCTCGAATCGGGCGGCGGGCCCCTCCGACAGTGCCGCCTCGACCCGGGCGCGCATCTCGTCGCCGAGGGCCGACAGATCCGCCAGCGGGTACCAGCCGACCTCGGTCATCTCGCCGTCGACGGGCTCCGGCTCGCCGGAGACCCAGCTGCACCGGAAGGTCAGGTCGAGGTAGTCCGTCTGATCCCCGTTGTCGTAGGTGACCCGCGGGATCTGGTGCACCCACGCGAGCCGGTCGGCGCGGATGACGACGCCGGCCTCCTCGAGCGCCTCGCGCACCGCGGCATCGGCCGGCTCCTCGCCAGGATCGATGATGCCGGTGACCGGTGTCAGCGCGCCGTTGTCGCTGCGCCGGCCCAGCAGCACCTCGTCATCGCGGACGATCACCGCCGTCACGCCGCTGAGGAAGAGCGGGCGGGTGCCGACGTAGCGGCGCAGCTCGAGGACGAAGTCAGGTGTCGGCATCCCCTCACCCTACGGCGGCAGCTCGTAGACTCGGGGGGTGGCCGCCGACTCCTTCGTACACCTCCACGTGCACAGCGAGTACTCCATGCTCGACGGGGCGGCCCGCATCGGTCCGATGGTGGCCGAGGCGGCCCTGCAAGGGATGCCGGCGATCGCCGTCACCGATCACGGCAACACGTTCGCCGCCTTCGAGTTCTACAAGGCCGCGACGGCGGCGGGCATCAAGCCGATCATCGGGATCGAGGCCTACGTCACCCCCGGCACGCATCGCAGCGACAAGGCGCGGGTGCGGTGGGGCTCTCCAGAGCAGTCCGACGACGACGTGTCGGGCGGCGGCGCATACACGCACATGACACTGCTCAGCCGCAACACGTCGGGCATGCACAACCTGTTCCGGCTGTCGTCGCTGGCGAGCATGGAGGGCTACTACTTCAAGCCCCGCATGGACCGGGAGCTGCTCCAGACCTACAGCGACGGCCTCATCGCGACCACCGGCTGTCCCTCCGGCGAGGTGCAGACGCGCCTGCGGCTGGGCCAGTACGACGCCGCACGCGCCGCCGCCGCCGAGTTCCAGGACATCTTCGGCAAGGAGAACTACTTCGCCGAGATCATGGACCACGGCCTGTCGATCGAGCGGCGCGTCATGACCGATCTGCTGCGGATCGCGAAAGACCTCGACATCCCGCTGATCGCCACCAACGACTCGCACTACACCCATCAGCACGACGCGACCAGTCACGCCGCCCTGCTGTGCGTGCAGTCGGGATCCACGCTCGACGACCCCAAGCGGTTCAAGTTCGACGGCGACGGCTACTACATCAAGTCGCCCGCGGAGATGCGGCAGGTGTTCCGCGACCACCCGGAGGCGTGCGACAACACGCTGCTGATCGCCGAGCGCTGCGACGTGGCGTTCGACACCAGCGCGAACTACATGCCGCGCTACCCGGTGCCCGAGGGCGAGACCGAGGAGAGCTGGTTCGTCAAGGAGGTCGAGAAGGGCCTGCACTACCGGTATCCCGCCGGTGTGCCCGACCGGGTGCGCACGCAGGCCCAGTACGAGGTCGAGGTCATCACGCAGATGAAGTTCCCCGGCTACTTCCTCGTGGTCGCCGACTTCATCAACTGGGCGAAGGACAACGGCATCCGCGTCGGTCCGGGTCGCGGCTCGGGCGCGGGATCGATGGCGGCGTACGCCATGCGCATCACCGACCTCGACCCGCTCGAGCACGGCCTCATCTTCGAGCGGTTCCTCAACCCCGACCGCGTCTCGATGCCCGACTTCGACGTCGACTTCGACGACCGCCGTCGCGGCGAGGTCATCCAGTACGTCACCGACAAGTACGGCGACGACCGGGTGGCCCAGATCGTCACCTACGGCACCATCAAGGCGAAGCAGGCGCTGAAGGACGCCGGGCGGGTGCTCGGCTTCCCGTTCAGCATGGGGGAGAGGCTGACCAAGGCGATGCCGCCCGCGGTCATGGGCAAGGACATGGCGCTTTCCGGCATGTTCGACCCCCAGCATCCCCGCTACAAGGAGGCCGTCGAGTTCCGCACGCTCATCGAGAGCGACGCGGAGGCCAAGACCGTGTTCGACACGGCGGTCGGGCTCGAGAACCTCAAGCGCCAGTGGGGCGTGCACGCGGCGGGCGTCATCATGTCCAGCCACCCGCTGCTGGACATCATCCCGATCATGCGGCGCGAGCAGGACGGCCAGATCGTCACCCAGTTCGACTACCCGTCGTGCGAGTCGCTGGGCCTGATCAAGATGGACTTCCTGGGGCTGCGCAACCTCACGATCATCAACGACGCCCTCGACAACATCGTCGCCAACCGCGGTGAGCCGCTCGTGCTCGAAGACCTGCCGCTGGACGACGCGGAGTCGTACGAGCTGCTCGGCCGCGGCGACACGCTCGGGGTGTTCCAGCTCGACGGCGGACCGATGCGGTCGCTGCTGCGCCTGATGCGCCCCGACAACTTCGAGGACATCTCGGCCGTGATCGCGCTGTACCGTCCCGGCCCGATGGGCGCGAACTCGCACATCAACTACGCGCTGCGCAAGAACGGGCAGCAGGAGATCACCCCCATCCATCCGGAGCTCGGCGAGCCGCTCGCCGACATCCTGGACACCACGTACGGCCTGATCATCTACCAGGAGCAGGTCATGGCCATCGCGCAGAAGGTCGCCGGGTTCAGCCTCGGCCAGGCCGACATCATGCGCCGCGCCATGGGCAAGAAGAAGAAGTCCGAGCTCGACAAGCAGTACGAGGGCTTCGAGGCGGGGATGAAGGTCGGCGGCTTCAGCGAGGAGGCGATCAAGACCCTCTGGGACATCCTGGTCCCCTTCTCCGACTACGCGTTCAACAAGGCCCACTCCGCCGCGTACGGCCTGGTGTCGTACTGGACCGCGTACCTCAAGGCGCACTACCCGGCCGAGTACATGGCCGCGCTGCTGACCAGCGTGGGCGACTCGAAGGACAAGATGGCGGTGTACCTCAACGAGTGCCGCCGCATGGGCATCAGGGTGCTGCCGCCCGACGTCGGCGAGTCGATCAAGTACTTCGCGGCCGTCGGCGAGGACATCCGCTTCGGCCTGGGCGCCGTGCGCAACGTCGGCTCGAACGTCGTCGAGGGCATCGTGGCGGCCAGGCAGGGCGGCGGCTTCTCCTCGTTCCACGACTTCCTCGGCAAGGTGCCGCCGCACGTGGCCAACAAGCGCACCGTCGAGTCCCTCATCAAGGCGGGCGCGTTCGACTCGCTGGGCGACACGCGCCGCGCCCTGCTGGAGATCCACGAGGACGCCGTCGAGCAGGCGGTGCTCGACAAGCGCCGGGAGGCCAACGGCGAGGTCGGCTTCGACTTCGACAGCCTGTGGGGCGAGGACGAGCCGGCGGCCGCGCAGAAGGTGCCCGCACGGCCGGAATGGACGAAGAAGGACAAGCTCGCGTTCGAGCGCGAGATGCTCGGCCTGTACGTCTCCGACCATCCGCTGGCCGGTCTCGAGGTGCCGCTGGCGAAGCATGCCTCGATCGGCATCCACGATCTGCTGGCGTCCGAGGACATCGCCGACGGCGAGCAGGTGACGATCTCGGGCCTCGTGACGAGCGTGCAGCACCGGGTCGCGAAGTCGAGCGGCAACCAGTACGGCATGATCACCGTGGAGGACTTCAACGGCGAGATCACCGTCATGTTCATGGGCAAGACCTACACCGAGTTCGCCTCGATGCTGGCCGCCGACGCGATCATGGTCGTCCGCGGCCGCGTGTCGCGCCGCGACGACGGCATGAACCTCCACGCGCAGAGCGCGTTCACGCCCGACCTCGGGGCGATCGACGCCGGCGGCCCGCTGGTCCTGGTCATCCCCGAGCAGCGCGCCAGCGAGGTCGTCGTCGACGAGCTGGCGCGCGTGCTCGAGCGTCACCGCGGCGACACCGAGGTCACGCTCAAGCTGCACCGGGCCGGCGTGGCGAAGGTCTTCGAGGTGCCGCATCCGGTGACGGTCTCCGCCGATCTCTTCGGCGAGCTGAAGGGACTGCTGGGGCCCGCGTGTCTCGGATGACGACATCGACTGGATCCTTCACGATGCGTGGTTAGGATCGGAGGGTCTTCGAGGCCCCGGTCTCACCTCCCCGGAAGGATCCGACATGACGGACGACGTGCACGGCGAGTTCGACGCCGACGAAGTGTTCACCGCTGACGAGGTCGGCGCCGGCGACGAGATCGCCGACGCGGAGCCCGCCGTTCCACCCCAGCACGGGGTCGGGCCGTTCTCCATCCGGGAGGTCGTGCTCGGCGGGATCTGGCTGCTGGCGTTCGTGTTCTCGTTCTTCCCCACGTACGCCGCCCTCGGCGTCGTCGGTCCCTCGGTGTGGACCGGCGGGATCGACTGGATCCTCGCGATCGCGCTGCCGACCGCCGCCGTGTTCCTCCTCGCGCTGCGCCGGCTGTCGCCCGACGGCATCCGCCGCGTGGGCTCGCTCGGCGTCGACCAGTTCGCCTCCGTCGCGTTCTCGGTCGCGGCGGTCTACTGGATCTCGCTGGCGTGGCGCCTGGTGGCGGCTCTCCCCGGCGGCTACGTCGGCACCACCTGGGTGGCGTGGGTCGAGACGGTGCTGGCGCTCGGCGGCGTCGTGTTCACGGTGTTCGCTCCGCTCCTGCCGGTGTTCGGCGAAGACTTCCGGCACCGTCCGGAGTCGCTCGCGCACCCGAACGCCCGGCCGCTGCGTCCGATCTCGCCGCGCCCGGCCGCGCCGCGCCCCGTCTTCGAGGCCGACGCCACGCAGACCGCGGCCCACGAGCCGGTCGTCGTCGAGGAGCAGGCCCCCGCGCCGCAGGCGTTCTGGGCGCTGGCGCCGGAGCCGCGCGACGTCCTCGACGAGTCCGGAGCGCCGCTGTTCCAGATCGGCCCCGACGCCTGGGCCCTCGTGATCGAGGACCGCGGCGAGGTCTTCGTCGTCCGCCACGAGGACGGCCGGCTCGGCTACCTGCACGACGTGTCCGGCCTCACCCGCGGCTGAGGCCCGCGAGCGCCCCGCGATATCCTGGCAGGATGCTGCGCACCATCGATCTCCGCGGCCGCACGCTGTCCGCGGCCGAGCTCCTCGCCGCCGTCCCGCGCGCCGAGGTCGCCCGTTCGAACGCTCTCGCGACGGCGGCGGAGATCGTCCACGACGTCGCAGCGCGGGGGGAGACGGCTCTGCGCGAGCAGGCGGAGCGCTTCGACGGCGTGGCCGGTCACGCGCTGCGGGTGCCGGCATCCCACCTGGACGACGCCGTCGCCGGGCTGGACGAGAACGTGCGCGCCGCCGTCGAAGCGGCGATCGAGCGCGTCCGCCTCGCCTCCGCGGCGCAGGTCCCGGCGCCGATCGTGACCGAGCTGGCCCCGGGCGCCGTGGTCGAGCAGCGCTGGCAGCCGGTGCGCCGCGTCGGCGTGTACGTGCCCGGCGGCAAGGCGGTCTATCCCTCCAGCGTCGTGATGAACGTGGTGCCCGCGCAGGTGGCCGGCGTGGGCGTGGTCGCGCTCGCCTCGCCGCCGCAGCGCGATCACGACGGCCGTGTGCACCCGCTGGTGCTCGCGGTGGCACGTCTGCTGGGTGTCGACGAGGTGTACGCGATGGGCGGCGCCGGTGCGATCGGCGCGCTCGCCTACGGGGTGGACGCCGTCGGGCTCGAGCCGGTCGACGTCGTGACCGGACCCGGCAACAACTTCGTCGCCGCCGCCAAGCGCGCCGTGGCGGGCCTGGTCGGGACCGACGCGGAGGCGGGCGCGACCGAGATCCTCATCGTTGCGGACGAGGCCGCCGACGCGAGCCTGGTCGCCGCGGACCTCATCAGCCAGGCCGAGCACGACGAGCAGGCCTCCGCCGTGCTCGTCACCGACTCCGCCGACCTCGCCGAGCGGGTCGTCGCCGAGGTCGCGATCCGGGCGCCGCGCACCCGGCACGCCGAGCGCGTGGCGGTCGCCCTCGACGGCCCGCAGTCCGCGATCGTGCTGGTCGACGACATCCCCGCCGCCACCGCGTTCAGCAACGCCTACGCGCCCGAGCACCTCGAGCTGCACCTGCGCGACCCGCGGCCGGACGAGTTCGTCAACGCCGGCGCGGTGTTCGTCGGCGAGAACGCGCCGGTGAGTCTGGGCGACTACCTCGCCGGCAGCAACCACGTGCTGCCCACCGGCGGACAGGCCCGCTACGCGGCAGGACTGTCGGCGGCGACGTTCCTGCGTCCGCAGCAGGTCATCCGCTACGACCGCGACGCGCTCGCCCAGGTGCGCGAGGCGATCGTGACGCTCGCGGACGCCGAGGCGCTGCCCGCCCACGGCGAGGCGGTCGAAGCCAGATTCGCCGGTTAGTCTGTCGCTGTCATGCACTGCCCCTTCTGCCGCCATCCCGACTCGCGGGTCGTCGACTCGCGCACGAGCGACGACGGGCTCAGCATCCGCCGCCGCCGGCAGTGCCCCGAGTGCGGCGGACGGTTCTCGACGATCGAGACCGCGAGCCTGAACGTCATCAAGCGCTCCGGCGTGATCGAGCCGTTCAGCCGCGAGAAGGTCATGTCCGGTGTCCGCAAGGCCTGCCAGGGGCGGCCCGTGACCGAGGCCGACCTCGCGGTGCTCGCCCAGACCGTGGAGGAGACGGTGCGCCAGACCGGATCGTCGCAGATCGACACGAACGAGATCGGGCTGGCGATCCTCGGTCCGCTGCGCGAGCTCGACGAGGTCGCCTACCTGCGGTTCGCGAGCGTCTACCAGGCGTTCGAATCGCTCGAGGACTTCGAGTCGTCGATCGCGCTGCTGCGCGCCGACCACCCCCGGTAGCCTGGCACACGATGTATCCGCTGCTGTTCCGCACCGTCCTGTCGCGCATGGACCCCGAGACCGCGCACCACGCGGCGATGCTCGTGATCCGGATGCTGGGGGTGCCGCCCTTCGCATGGCTCGCGCGGGCGCTCACCCGTCCCGACCCGTCGCTGCGCACCCGCGCGCTCGGACTCGACCTCGACTCGCCCTTCGGCGTCGCCGCCGGCTTCGACAAGGACGTGCGGGGAGCCTCCGGGCTGTTCGCGCTCGGGTTCGGCCACGTCGAGGTCGGCACCGTCACGGCGATCCCGCAGGACGGCAATCCGCGTCCGCGGCTGTTCCGGCTGATCCCGGATCGCGCGGTCGTGAACCGGATGGGGTTCAACAACCGCGGCGCGGCCGCGGCCGCCGTCCGGCTGGAGCGGCTGCGCCGTCGGCGCCGGCGTCCGGTGCTGGGCGTCAACATCGGCAAGAGCCGCGTGGTGGACGTCGCGGACGCCACCGGCGACTACGTCCGCAGCGCCGCGCTGCTGGCGCCGCTGGCCGACTATCTCGTCGTCAACGTGTCCTCGCCGAACACGCCCGGGCTGCGCGGGCTGCAGGCCGTCGAGACGCTGCGACCGCTGCTGGCGGCGGTGCGGGACGCGGCGCGCTCCACGCCCCTGCTCGTGAAGTTCGCGCCCGACCTGCCCGACGACGAGATCGCCGCCGTCGCGACGCTCGCCGTCGACCTGGGGCTCGCCGGCGTCATCGCGACCAACACGACGATCTCGCGCGAGGGGCTGCGCACCGACCCCGCCGTCGTGGCGGCCGCCGGCGACGGGGGCCTGTCCGGCGCACCGCTGAAGGCGCGCGCCCTGGCGGCGCTGCGCATCGTCCGCGCGGTCGTCCCGGCGGACTTCTGCGTGATCTCGGTCGGGGGAGTGGAGACCGCCGCCGACGTGCGGGAGCGGCTGGATGCCGGTGCGGACCTCGTGCAGGGCTACACCGCGTTCCTCTACCGCGGCCCGCTCTGGGCGCGTCAGATCAACCGGGCCCTGGCGGCGTCCCGTCGCACCTGAGGCGCGGTCACGAGACGCGGTCGCCGCGCTTGACCTGCGGCTTGGGCAGCCGCATGAACCGCATCTGCACGATGCGCATCGCGCCGTACCACCCCAGCCCCTTCTCGATCCGGTCGCCGAACCTCGCGCGCGCCGCGCGCTTGACCCGGGCCGACGTGATGACCATGTCGATCACCGCGAACAGCACGAACGCCCACAGTGCGACATACGCCCCGGTCTGCACCGCGGTCACGTTCACGAACATCAGCAGCAGCACGATCACCATCACGGGCATGACGAGCTCGGCGACATGCCACCGGGAGTCGACCCAGTCGCGCACGAACCGACGCTGCGGCCCCTTGTCGCGAGCGGTCAGGTAGCGGTCGTCGCCGGCGGCCATGCCGGCGCGCGCCTTCTCGCGCTGCTGCGCGGCCTCGGCCCGCTGACGCTGCTTGGCCTCCTTGGTGTCCGCGACGAGCGGCCGGCGCCGGGCGGCCTCCTGCTCGGCGCGCGACGGGGTCGGGCGCCCCTTGCCGTGCGGGGCGTCGGCGTCGTTCGGGGCGGAATCGGCGGAGGTCTTGGCCACGGGGTCCTCGAGAGGTCGGAAAACGGTGCCTTCTAAGATTACCCGCATGACCTCTGAGCAGACCCGGAAGGACGCCGTGCGCACGGCTGCGGCCGCCGGCATCCCCCGTGCGCTGGCCGATCTGGGGTCGCTGGTGCGCATTCCGTCGGTCGCATGGCCCGCGTTCGACCAGGCGCAGGTGCAGCGCAGCGCAGAGGCGGTCGCGGCGCTCGCGGCGTCCACCGGGGTCTTCGATCGGGTCGAGATCGCCCGTTCGGCCGTCGACGACACCGGCGAGCTCGGCCAGCCGGCGGTGCTCGCGACCCGGGCCGCGCGGGGGAGCGCGCCCACCGTGCTGCTCTACGCGCACCACGACGTGCAGCCCGCCGGCGACGACGAGCTCTGGGAGTCGCCGCCGTTCGAGCCGACCGTGCGCGACGGGCGGCTGTACGGCCGCGGCGCCGCCGACGACAAGGCCGGCGTCGTGGTGCACATCGCCGCGCTGCGGGCGCTGCACGACGCGCTCGGCGACTCGTTCGACCTCGGCGTCGCCCTGTTCGTCGAAGGCGAGGAGGAGTACGGCTCGCGCTCGTTCGCGCGGTTCCTGCAGGACCACCGCGATGCGCTGCGCGCCGACGCCATCGTCGTCGCCGACTCCGGCAACTGGGATGCGCGGACGCCGGCGCTGACCGTCTCGCTGCGAGGCAACGCGCGCTTCACCCTCACCGTTCGCACGCTGGACCACGCCTCCCACTCCGGCATGTTCGGCGGCGCGGTGCCCGACGCGATGATGGCGACGGTACGGCTGCTGGCGACGCTGTGGGACGCGGACGGATCCGTCGCCGTCGCGGGTCTGCGGGGCCGCGACGCGCAGACCCCGGGCTACGACGAGGAGACGCTGCGCGACGAGGCCGGCCTCCCCGAGGGAGTGTCGCCGATCGGCACCGGCCCGATCCTCGGACGCATCTGGAACAAGCCGGCGATCACGGTCACCGGGCTCGACTTCACGAGCGTCGAGGCGGCGTCGAACACGCTCTCCCCGGTGGTGCGGGTCGTCGTCAGCGCCCGGGTCGCGCCAGGGCAGAGCGCCCGTGACGCGTATGAGGCCATCGAGGCGCACCTGCGCGCGCACGCGCCGTTCGGCGCGCAGCTGACCTTCAGCGACGTCGACTGCGGGGACGCCTTCCTCGTCGACACCGGCGGCTGGGCCGTGGACCTCGCGCGCGACAGCCTCGCGGAGGGCTACGGCGTGCCCGCCGTCGACGTCGGCGTCGGCGGATCGATCCCCTTCATCGCCGACCTGGTGAAGACCTTCCCCGGCGCGCAGATCCTCGTCACCGGGGTGGAGGATCCGCACACCCGCGCCCACAGCCCCGACGAGTCGCTCCATCTCGACACGTTCCGCCGTGCCGTGGCCGCCGAGGCGCTGCTGCTGGAGAAACTCGACGCGCACCGGCCCGACACGCCGCAGGACGCGTAGAATCGACGACATCCGACCGCGCCGTCCGCAAGGAGAACCATGACCGACACCGTGCTGGCCGACGGCCAGACCACCCGTGAGACCACCCGTGAGCACGGCGTGCTCGTCACCGACGCCGCCGCGGCGAAGGTCAAGAGCCTGCTCGACCAGGAGGGCCGTGACGACCTGCGTCTGCGGGTCGCGGTCCAGCCCGGCGGATGCAGCGGCCTGATCTACCAGCTCTACTTCGACGAGCGCTACCTCGACGGCGACAAGGTCGTCGACTTCGACGGTGTCGAGGTGATCGTCGACGACATGAGCGTGCCGTATCTGGACGGCGCGACGATCGACTTCAAGGACACCATCTCGGAGCAGGGCTTCACGATCGACAACCCCAACGCGCAGGGCTCCTGCGCCTGCGGCGACAGCTTCCACTGAGCTTTTCCGCGCGACTTTCTCGGCGCGGTCGAACCCCGGAATCACGGGGATCGGCCGCGCCGTCGTCGTCGTCGTTCCTGGGCGCTTGGCCAGAACCGGGTGTGAGCTTGCTCTAGACTGAAGGAGCTTCATTCGTGACCCGGAAAGGTGCACCGTGCCTTCGAAACGTCGACTGCGTTGGGCTGTCCTCCCCGCTGGGGTTGCCGCGACGGCGGTCATCCTCACCGGTTGCACGACGCAGCAGCTGCATGGCTTCCTGCCCGGCTTCACCGACGACGGCCAGGCCGCGACCAACAACACCGACATGGTGGCCAGCCTCTGGGTGAACTCCTGGATCGTGCTGCTGGCCGTCGGCATCGTCACCTGGGCGCTGATGCTCTGGGCGATGGTCGTCTACCGCCGCCGCAAGAGCGACACCGGTCTGCCGGTGCAGCTGCGCTACAACATGCCGATCGAGATCTTCTACACGGTCGTGCCGCTGATCCTGGTGCTCGGCTTCTTCGCGTTCACCGCGCGGGACCAGACGATCCTGCAGACGGTGGATGAGAACCCCGACGTGACGATCACCGCGATCGGCAAGCAGTGGTCCTGGGACTTCGAGTACAACGGCACCGACGCCGACGGCTCCGACACGGTGTGGACCATGGGCGTGCAGGCGCAGACCGACGCCGAGGGCAACGTCGACACCGACGCGCTGCCGACGCTCTACCTGCCGGTGAACGAGTCGGTGACGATCAACCTCCAGTCGCGCGACGTCATCCACTCCTTCTGGATCATCGACTTCCTCTACAAGAAGGACATGTACATCGGCAAGGACAACTCGTGGTCGTTCACGCCGACCCGCGAGGGCACCTACGCCGGGAAGTGCGCCGAGCTGTGCGGCGAGTACCACTCGATGATGCTCTTCCAGGTGAAGGTGGTCAGCGACGAGGAGTACGAGGCGTACCTCGACAGCCTCCGCGCCGCGGGCCAGACTGGCGACATCCAACAGGCCTACGACCGGCTGGACAACCAGCCGGGCACCGGTGCGACCACCGCTGAGGGAGACGAGTGATCATGGCGACGACACTTCCGCTTCAGGAACCGGGCACCCGCACTCTCCCGCCGCGTCAGGCGGCGCTGTTGACCACTTCGCGCACCGCGGAGAAGGGCAACATCATCGTCAAGTGGATCACCTCCACCGACCACAAGACGATCGGGTACATGTACCTCATCGCCTCGTTCCTGTTCTTCCTGCTCGGCGGCGTGATGGCCCTCATCATCCGTGCCGAGCTGTTCGAGCCGGGCATGCAGATCCTGCAGACCAAGGAGCAGTACAACCAGCTGTTCACGATGCACGGCACGATCATGCTGCTGATGTTCGCGACGCCGCTGTTCGCCGGGTTCGCCAACGCGATCCTGCCGCTGCAGCTGGGCGCTCCGGACGTCGCGTTCCCGCGTCTGAACGCGTTCGCGTTCTGGCTGTTCCTGTTCGGCTCGATCATCGCCGTCGCCGGCTTCCTGACCCCCTCGGGCGCGGCCTCGTTCGGCTGGTTCGCGTATCAGCCGCTCGCGAGCGCCTCGTTCACGCCCGGCGTGGGCGGCAACCTGTGGATGCTGGGCCTCGGCATCAGCGGCTTCGGCACGATCTTCGGCGGTGTGAACTTCATCACCACGATCATCACCATGCGCGCGCCCGGCATGACCATGTGGCGGATGCCGATCTTCTCGTGGAACACGCTGATCACCAGCATCCTGGTCCTCATCGCCTTCCCCGTGCTGGCCGCCGCGATGCTCGCCGCCGCCGCCGACCGCGTCCTGGGCGCGCACATCTACGATCCGGCCAACGGCGGCGTGCTGCTGTGGCAGCACCTGTTCTGGTTCTTCGGCCACCCCGAGGTGTACATCATCGCGCTGCCGTTCTTCGGCATCGTTTCCGAGGTGTTCCCCGTGTTCAGCCGCAAGCCGATCTTCGGGTACAAGACCCTCGTCTACGCGACGATCGCGATCGCCGTGCTCTCGGTCGCGGTGTGGGCGCACCACATGTACGTCACGGGCTCGGTGCTGCTGCCCTTCTTCGCCTTCATGACCATGCTCATCGCGGTGCCGACGGGCGTGAAGATCTTCAACTGGATCGGCACGATGTTCCGAGGATCGGTGACCTTCGAGACACCGATGATGTTCTCGCTCGGCTTCCTCGTCTCGTTCGTGTTCGGCGGCCTGACCGGTGTGATCCTCGCCTCCCCGGCGCTGGACTTCGCGCTCTCCGACTCGTACTTCGTCGTCGCGCACTTCCACTACGTCGTGTTCGGCACGGTCGTGTTCGCCATGTTCGCGGGCTTCTACTTCTGGTGGCCCAAGTGGACCGGGAAGATGCTCAACGAGCGGCTCGGCTACATCCATTTCTGGCTGCTGTTCATCGGCTTCCACATGACCTTCCTCATCCAGCACTGGCTGGGCGTGGACGGCATGGTCCGCCGCTACGCGGACTACTCGGCGGCCGACGGCTGGACGTGGGAGAACCAGGTCTCCACGATCGGGTCGATGATCCTCGCGGCATCGGTCATCCCGTTCGTCTTCAACGTGTGGATCACGGCCCGCAAGGCGCCGAAGGTCACCAGCAACGACCCGTGGGGCTACGGCGGCTCGCTCGAGTGGGCGACCAGCTGCCCGCCGCCGCGTCACAACTTCACGTCGATCCCGCGCATCCGCAGCGAGCGCCCGGCGTTCGACCTGAATCACCCCGAGGCCGCCCTGCCGGTCGGCGTGGGGCCGGGCAAGGACGCGCCGGACGCGCCCGTCGTGGACGCCGAGACCGGAGAGGTGAAGTAGGCCATGCGCTCGAACACCGTCATCTGGTGGCTGCTGGTCGGCTTCTTCTTCTTCATCGACATCGTCTACACCGGCTGGAACATCCTGGCCCACCCGGACCTGCCGTGGTACGAGGGCGTCGAGTGGGTCGGCTCGGTCGCCCTCCTGTTCGGCGGCTTCATGTCGACGATGATCGGGTTCTACATCTCGCGGGTGCACAAGGCGCAGGGCGGTGAGCTGCCGGAGGACCGCCTCACCGCGGACATCGACGACGGCGACCCGGAGATGGGCGAGTTCAGCCCCTGGTCGTGGTGGCCGCTCGTGCTCGCCTTCTCGGTCGCGCTCGGCGCGATCGCGCTGGCGGTCGGCACGTGGATGCTTCCGATCGGCCTCGGCGTGTTCGTCGTGGCGATCGTCGGCTGGGTGTTCGAGTACTACCGCGGATACTTCGCGCGCTGATCCCGTGACCGTCCGGCTCATCGCGGCCGCGGCGTCCGAGACCGGAGGCTATCGCGCCTCCAACCAGGATGCCGCGTTCGTCGCACCGTGGGGCGTCGCCGTGGCCGACGGGGTCGGCGGCGGCCCGTCCGGCGATCTCGCCTCGGCGGCGATCGTGCATCGGCTCGTGGCCGACGGGCTGCGCATCGCCGGCCCGGAGGACCTGGGCGAGCGGATCCGGGAGGCGAACTGGGACCTGCGTGCGCATGTGCGCCGCGACCCGGAGCTCGCGGGCATGGCCACGACGTTCACGGGGATGTTCGTGACCGTCGCCGGCGGGCTGTTGATGGCCCACTCCGGCGACTCCCGTGCCTATCGGCTGCGTCACGGGCAGCTGGCGCGTCAGACCCGCGACGACTCCTACGTGCAGGCGCTCGTCGACTCGGGTCTGCTGGATCAGACGGCGGCGGCATCCCACCCCCGGCGCAACCTCATCACCGCGTCCCTCACCGGCGGCGAGGCCGACGCGGTCGCCGTGTTCGAGCCCGACGCGCTGCCGGGCGATCGATGGCTGCTGTGCAGCGACGGGATCAGCGACTACCTCGACGACGAGGAGCTCGGCCTGCTGCTGCTGCGCCACCGGGACCAGGGGGAGGCGGCCGCGGCCCTCGTGGCGGAGGCGCTGGCGAACGGCTCCCGCGACAACCTCACCGCGATCGTGTGCGACGTCCGCGACGGGGCGGCGGACGGATCGGTCGGCGCGACGTTCTTCGGCTCGGCGCGCGCCCGCTTCCAGGAGGACCTGGAGGTCAGCGCGTCCTGAGACCGGGGTCCAGCAGCCCGCCGCCCAGGTTGACCGGGCTGTCCTCGATGTTCCCGACGATGCCGCGGATCACGTTTTCCCCGGTCTCGGTTCGCAGCCCGGCGTACCACTGGTCGGTCACCTCCGGATCGAAGCCGTGGGTCTCCCAGCCGCGCTTGCGCGCGCGCAGCACGAGGTCGCCGGCGCGTTCGGCGCGGATGTGCTGGTAACGCGCCAGCGCGTCGCGCGGTCCGAGGTCGTTGAGCGCGAAGACCAGGCCCAGCACGAAGCTGTCCTCGAGCGCCGAGCAGGCGCCCTGGCCGATGTCAGGCGCGGTGTTGTGCGCGGAGTCGCCCAGCAGCGCCACGCGGCCCCTGACCCAGGTGTGGAACGGGTCGATGTCCCAGATCTCGACCCGGTTCAGCGACGCCGCGGGGTCGATCGCGTCGATGAGATGCCGGACGCCGTCGGCCCAGCCGTCGAACGCGGCGCGCAGCGGCGCCACCGGCTCGGCACGGTCGTAGGGGAGCCCCGCCGGCTGCGGCACGTCGAAGAAGAAGTAGAACCTGTCGCCGGCGACCGGCATGACCGACGCACGCTTGCCGTCGGCGACGTAGGTGGTCCACTGGTCGGCCGGACCGACACGGGTGTCGATCGGGACGAGGCCGTTGAAGTTCGTGTACCCGGAGTAGATGCGCTCCGTCTTCTCCCCGAGCACGTGCTCGCGGGTGAGGGAGCGGGCCCCGTCGGCGCCGATGAGCACGTCGCCGGTGGCCGTCTCGCCGTTCTCGAACGTCACGGTGACCGTGTCGTCGTCCTGGGCGACGGCCACGACCCGCATGCCGAGGTGGATGCGATCCCTGCCGAAGCTCTCCATCAGGAGGGCCTGCAGGTCGGCGCGCGCGACCGGGTACGGGCGCTGGCCGCTGAGGTCGGTGACGGGGGAGAGGCTGAAACGGCACAGGGTCTCGCCGCTGTGACCGTCTTCGTAGGACATCGTCTCGACGATGCCGCCGAGGGCCGCGACCTCCTCACGCAGGCCGAGCCAGTTCAGCACCTTCACGCCGTTGGGCCACAGGGACAGCGCTGCTCCGACCGGCTTGTTCTCGCGGATCTGGTCGTAGATCTCGACCTCGTGCCCGAGCCGGGCGAGCGCGATGCCCGCACTGGTGCCGCCGATGCCTGCCCCGATGATGATGAAACGCACGTGGTCACGTTAACCGGCCGCTGTCACGGGACTGTTACAGGGATCGGTCAGGCTTTGTCGGGGCCGTCGGCATCCTTGTTGAGGTCCTCGAGCGCCTTCGGGGATCCGAACTCGGCCTCGGCCCGTTCGCCGACCGCGTTCACCGGGTCGCCGGCGGCGATGGCCCGCTCGCTGGCGCCCTCGATCTCGACGGCCTCCTCGTGGTCCATGTGCTCGAGCGTGTGGTGCTGGTGCGCGACGGCCTCGTCCAGCTCGGCCTGGGTCACCGGGGTGAGCCGGTCCTCGAAGAACCAGCGCGACAGGGCGGCGCGGGCGTTCTGCCAGAAGCCGATACGGCCCCTCGCGTCCGGGCGCACGACCAGCGGCTCGAACGTCTCGTAGTCGATGAGCTTCCAGCGCTCGTACTCGTCGACCGGCTGATGCACCTCGATGTACTCGCCGCCGGGCAGGCGCACGATGCGGCCGGACTCGTAGCCGTGCAGGGCGATCTCGCGGTCCTTCTTCTGCAGCGCGATGCAGATGCGCTTGGTGACGAAGTAGACGATGATCGGGCCCAGGATGAGCGTGATCTGCAGGAAGTGGATCACGCCCTCCATCGACAGGTTGAAGTGCGTGGCGATGAGGTCGGAGGACGCCGACGCCCACAGCGTGGCGTAGAACAGCACGCCGGCGGCGCCGATCGCGGTGCGGGTCGCCGCATTGCGCGGACGCTGGGCGATGTGGTGCTCGCGCTTGTCGCCGGTGATCCACGCCTCGATGAAGGGGTAGATCGCGACGAGCACGATGAACAGCACCAGCACGGTCAGCGGCAGGATGATGTTCCACGACCAGGTGCGACCCCAGAAGTAGGACTCCAGGTGCGGCGGCACGAGCCGCAGGGCGCCGTCGGCGAAGCCGATGTACCAGTCGGGCTGCGTGCCCGCCGACACCGGCGAGGGGTCGTACGGCCCGTACACCCAGACCGGGTTGATCGTGAACAGCGAGGCGATCAGCACGATCACGCCGAACGTGATGAAGAAGAAGCCGCCCATCTTGGACGCGTACACCGGCAGCATCGGGTAGCCCACGACGTTGCTGTTCGTACGCGCCGGGCCGGCGAACTGCGTGTGCTTGTTGATGACCATCAGCATCAGGTGCGCGACCAGCAGGGCGACCAGGATCGCCGGCAGCAGCAGGATGTGCAGCGTGTACAGGCGTCCCACGATCGCGTCGCCCGGGAACTCCCCGCCGAACAGCAGGAAGGAGGTCCAGGTGCCGATCACCGGGATGCCCTTGATCATTCCGTCGATGATGCGCAGACCGTTGCCGGAGAGCAGGTCGTCGGGCAGCGAGTAACCGGTGAACCCCTCGCCCATCGCGAGCACGAACAGCACGAAGCCGATGACCCAGTTCAGCTCGCGCGGCTTGCGGAAGGCGCCGGTGAAGAACACCCGGAGCATGTGGACGCCGATGCCGGCGATGAACACCAGCGCCGCCCAGTGGTGGATCTGGCGCACGAGCAGGCCGCCGCGGATGTCGAACGAGATGTTCAGCGTCGAGTCCAGCGCCGCGGACATCGAGATGCCGCGCATCAGCGGGTACGAGCCGGTGTACGTCGTCTCGACCATGGAGGCCTGGAAGAAGAACGTCAGGAATGTGCCCGAGAGCAGGACGACGACGAACGCCCACAGCGCGATCTCGCCCAGCATGAAGGACCAGTGGTCGGGGAAGATCTTGCGGCCGAGCTCCTTGACGAAGCCGGAGAGGCTCGTCCGCTCGTCGATGTAGTTCGCGGCGGCGCCGACGAAGCGGCCGCCCAGCGGCTTCTCGTCTTTGGCGGCCGGGGGCGCGGAGGTGACGGTTGCGGTGCTCACTGACGCTCCCAGAAGCTCGGGCCGACGGGTTCGGTGAAGTCGCTCTGCGCGATGAGGTAGCCCTCGTCGTCCACCGCGATCGGCAGCTGCGGCAGGGGGCGGGCGGCCGGGCCGAAGATGACCTTCGCACCGTCGGACACGTCGAACTGCGACTGGTGGCACGGGCACAGCAGGTGGTGGGTCTGCTGCTCGTACAGCGCGACCGGGCAGCCGACGTGGGTGCACACCTTGGAGTAGGCGACGATGCCGTCGTACGACCAGCTCTTGCGGTCGTCGGCCTCGATCAGGTCGGCCTGCGGCATCCGCATGAGCAGGACGATCGCCTTGGCCTTCGCATCGAGATAGCCGTCCTCGGCGGTGACGTCGGCCAGCGACTCGGGGATGACGTGGAACGCGGAGCCCAGGGTGACGTCGGAGGCCTTGATCGGCCGACCGCTGGGGTCGTGCGCGAGCCGCATCCCCTTCTCCCACATCGTGTGGCTGAGCAGCTCGACCGGGTCCTCGTCCTGCGGGGCCAGGCCGCGGAACAGCACCACGCCGGGGACGATCGAGGCGACGAGGGCCGCGAACAGCGAGTTGCGGATCATCACGCGTCGGCCGAAGCCGGAGTCCTCGTTCGCGCTCGCGAACACCGCCACCGCGCCCTCGCGCGTCGAGTCGCGGCCCCGGGTCGCGTGACGGGCCTCGATGTGCTCCTTGTCGGTCATGACGGCCTTGGACCAGTGGATCGCACCGATGCCGATCGCCAGGAGCGCCGCCGCGATGCCGAGGCCGACGAACATGTTGTTGTCGTGGAGCGCGACGAGCGAGCCGTCCTCGATCGGGAAGACCATGTAGGCCACGACGGCCCAGATCGAGGCCGCCACCGACAGGTAGAACAACGTGTAGACGGTGCGGACCGCGCGCTTCATCGCGGCAGGGTCCTTGTCGGTCATCCGCTCGCGGTGAGGGGGCAGCTCCGTACCCTGCGCCGGGTCGGACACCGCCACGGCGAGACCGCTCGAAGGCTTCCAGGAAGCCCTCTCATGCTCGAGCGGGTCGTCCTCGTGTGCCATGGTGCTCCTCGTACGTTCCGTATGGTCGATGGGGGTCAGTTCGACTTCGCGGTGATCCACACCGTGACCGCGATGAGCGTGCCGATGCCGAAGATCCAGATGAACAGGCCTTCCGAGACGGGGCCGAGGTCGCCGAGACCGTAGCCGCCGGGCGACTCGTTCTCCTGCATCCACAGCAGCGCCGAGATGATGTCGCGCTTGTCTTCCGCGGTGAGGTTCATGTTGTTGAACACCGGCATGTTCTGCGGGCCGGTGACCATCGCCGCGTACATGTTCAGCGCGGTCGTGGTGTGCAGGCTCGGGGCGTACTTGCCCTCGGTGAGCGCGCCGCCCGCGCCGGCGACGTTGTGGCACATGGCGCAGTTGATGCGGAACAGCTCCGCGCCCGCGGCGACGTCGCCGTCGCCGTCGAGGACCTCGTCATCCGGGTACGTGGGACCGGGGGAGATGGACTGGACGTAGCTGGCGATCGCGTCGATCTGGTCGTCGGTGAACTGCACCGGCTTCGACGGCGCCTGCGGCGACTGCGCCTCCAGCGGCATCCGGCCCGTGGAGACCTGGAAGTGCACCGCGAGCTCGCCGACGCCGTACAGCGACGGACCGTTGTCGGTGCCCTGCAGGTTCATGCCGTGACAGGTGGCGCAGTTGGCCTGGAACAGCTTCTGCCCGTCCTCGACGGTGAGCGTCGAGGTGGTGGAGTCGTCGTCGGAGGTGGCGGCCATCGCCGCGGACGCACCGGCGTAGACGCCGCCGGTGATGAGCAGGCCGATACCGATCAGCGCGGCCGCGGCGAACGGGCTGCGGCGGCCGGTCTTCCGGCGCTTCGTGTGACGTGCCATGAAGGGACTCCGGTCTTATCGCAGGAAGTAGATGACGAGGAACAGGGCGATCCAGACCACGTCGACGAAGTGCCAGTAGTACGACACGACGATCGAGGTGGTCATCTCCTTCCGCCCGAAGTTCTTGACGGCGAAGGCGCGACCGATCACCAGCAGGAAGGTCACGAGGCCTCCGGTCACGTGCAGCGCGTGGAAGCCCGTCGTGAGGTAGAACGCCGAGGCGTACGAGTTCGCCGATATCGGCATGCCCTCGGCGACCAGCGACGCGTACTCCCACACCTGGCCGGAGACGAAGATCGCGCCGAGCGCGAAGGTGAGGAAGAACCATCCGGTCATGCCCCAACGGAGGGGGCTCCGGCCGGTCCGGTACGGCTGGAAGCGCTCGGCGGCGAACACGCCCATCTGGCACGTCACGCTGGACAGCACGAGGATGATCGTGTTGACGGTCGCGAACGGGACGTTGAGCTTCGCGGATTCCTCGGCCCACAGCTCGGGTGACGTGCTGCGCAGGGTGAAGTAGATCGCGAAGAGGCCGGCGAAGAACATGACCTCGCTGCCGAGCCAGACGATCGTGCCGACGGCGACCGGATCCGGCCGCTTCACCGTGCGGAGGGCCTGGGAATACGTCGCTGGGGTCGTCACACATTCATTATGGCTGATAGTTGCCTGTGGTTCTTGCATCGGAGGGCCGTGCGAACCCGTCCACGGGCCTTAGGCGGACCTAAGTCCGGACTGTGCGGCGACGGGCCCGCCGCATGATCCCGCGGCAGGGCATCGCACGGTCCTGTGGAAGGATTGACGCATGGCGGATCCGTACAGCTGGCCCACGATTCTGACCGATCTTCTCGCGGGATCCGACCTCAGCGTGTCCGAGTCGACGTGGGCGATGCGCACCGTCATGGCGGGGGAGGCGACGCCCTCCCAGCTGGCCGCGTTCCTGGTCGCGCTGCGGGCGAAGGGCGAGACCGTCGACGAGATCGTGGGCTTCCGCGACGCGATCCTGGAGGCCGCGCTGCCGCTGCCGGTGGACTCGCATGTGCTCGACATCGTCGGCACCGGCGGGGACCGCTTCGGCACGGTGAACATCTCGTCGATGTCGGCGATCGTCGCCGCCGCGACCGGCATCCCGGTGGTCAAGCACGGCAACAAGGCCGCGAGCTCGTCGTCCGGCTCCTCGGACGTGCTGCGGGCCCTCGGCGTCGACCTCACGCTGGAGCCTGCGGCGGTCGCGGAGACGCTCGCACGCACCGGCATCACCTTCGCCTTCGCGTCGGCGTTCCATCCCGGGTTCCGGCATGCCGGCCCCACCCGCGCGGAGCTCGGCATCCCGACCGTGTTCAACTTCCTCGGGCCGCTGTGCAACCCGGCGCGGGCGGAGGCGAACGCGGTCGGCGTGGCCCAGCTGGACCGGGTGCCGCTGATCACCGGCGTCTTCCGCACCCGCGGGGCGACGGCGCTCGTGTTCCGTGGCGACGACGGTCTGGACGAGTTGAGCACCACCGGTCACAGCCGGGTGTGGGAGGTCTCGCTGGGCGATGTGCACGAGCACGACATCGACCCGCGGGATCTCGGCATCCCGCTCGCCGATATCGACGACCTCGTCGGCGGGGACCCGGAGCACAACGCCGAGGTCGTGCGGCGCGTGCTGGCCGGCGATCCCGGCCCGGTGCGCGACATCGTGCTGCTGAACTCGGCCGCCGGCATCGTCTCGTTCCGGCTGTTCCAGGAGCCGGCGCAGGTGCAGCGGCCGATCCTGGAGCGTCTCGCCGAGGCGAAGAGCGAGGCCGCCGCGGCGATCGACTCCGGCGCCGCGGCCGCGAAGCTCGCCGCATGGGTCGAGGCGACGCAGACCCTCGCCGCCGCCTGATCTCAGCGGAGAGCTCCGGTCATGCTCGTTCCGGATCGTCGCCGACTCCGGCGATGGCGGCGCAGGCGCGGGCGAACGACGACGCGACGCCCCACCGGGCGGTGAACTCACGGGCCTCAGCGGCGGCCGGATCGATCGGGCGCAGGCGCGCGTCGGGCGTCTCGAGCGGCAGCGTCCGGACGACCTCGACGACCCGCGGGGCGACGTCGAGGTAGTCGGCGGCGGCCAGGACCCTGGTGCGGACGGCGGCGGACATCCCCTCGCCGCGCTCGGCGGCGGCGCGGATGCCGGCCAGGTCGCCGTGCGCGGTCAACAGCGCCGCGGCGGTCTTCTCGCCGACCCCGGCGACGCCGGGCAGGCCGTCGGAGGGATCGCCGCGCAGCACGGCGAAGTCGGCGTACTGCGCCGCGTGCACGCCGTACTTCGCGGCCACGACATCGTCGGTGACGACCTCGAGGTTGCTCATGCCGCGAGCGGTATAGACCACGCGCACCTCGCGGTCGTCGTCGACGAGCTGGAACAGGTCGCGGTCCCCGGTGACCACGTCGACCGGCGTGGCGGCGCCCGTCGCGAGGGTGCCGATCACATCGTCGGCCTCGTGGCCCGCCGCTCCGACGACCGGGATGCCGAGCAGCGCGAGCGACTCGCGGATCAGCGGCACCTGTCGCTCCAGCGGGTCCGGCACCTCCTCGACGTCGGGACCGGCGGGGACGACCACCGCGACGCGGTGGGTCTTGTACGAGGGGATGAGCTCGACCCGCCACTGTGGGCGCCAGTCGTCGTCCCAGCACGCGACGACCCGGGTCGGGCGGTAGGTGGAGACGAGCTTGGCGACGATGTCGAGCATGCCGCGCACTGCGCCTACGGGAGTCCCGTCGGGCGCGGTCACCGACTCGGGGACGCCGTAGAACGCGCGGAAGTAGAGGGACGCGGAGTCGAGCAGCATGAGACGGTCGGGCACGGCCTCATCCTGGCACGCGGAGGGCGGCTCAGATCACCCCGGCCAGCGCCATCGCGAGGGTCGTCGCGCCCATCGCCCCGAACTGGAGCCGCCCCAGCGCGGAATGCGCCCGGACCGCCTCCCAGGTCGACCACAGCGCGTACGCCGCGCCGCCCGCGAGGAACAGCACCGTCACCGTCGCCGCGGACGGTCCGTGCACGTGCGCGCCGGAGACGCCGGAGGCGTGGCCCATCCCCAGCATCAGCGCTGCCATGACGACGAGACCGACCGCCGCGTGCACGGTCATCGCGAGCTCGGCGCGGGTGCGTCGGCGATGCCGCCCCCGGCGTGCGCCGCGCAGCGCCGCGAGCGCCATCGCGGCCAGCAGCAGCAGCGCGGCCGAGTAGACCGGCGCGACCCAGCCCGGCCCCGCCGCGTCGACCATGGCCAGCAGCATGAGCGCGGACGCGACGAGCTCGGGGACCCGGGCTCGCGCCCGCCGGCCATCGGCTGCCAGGCAGCAGGTCCCGATGGCGGCGGGCGCGAGGGCCCACACGTGCAGGATCTCGGCCATGGTGTCAATGCTGATGCGGATGCGCGCCGTGGTCGTGACCGTGCGTGCCGTGGTCGTGACCGGGGGCGCAGTGATCGCTCACCGGCGCCGGCACGCCCAGCGTCGGATTGCGCTCGAAGAAGTTGTACGGCTTGAGCGTGAACTTCGCGTAGTCCATCGGCATGACCGGCCAGTCCTCGTTGCGGGGGAAGTGCGTGAGCCCGAACGTGTGCCACAGCACGAGGTCCTCGCCGACGAGCGGCTCGTCCCCGGCGATGAACTCCGGGATGCCGGCGCCGCCCGGGTGCTGGTTGACGAAGTCGCCGGCGGCGTAGCGCTCGGCGGGGTCGTACCGGGTCACGAACAGGTGCTTCGTGGCGAACGCCGCCCGCGCGGCGATCGACGAGTCGTCGTCCGCGAGCAGCACCGGGTGGCCCTCCGGGAACAGGACGTACGACGTCGGCTGGCCCATCGAGGTCGTGCTCCGGGTGGAGGCGATCTGCCAGACCCGGTTCACGGCGCCGTCGGCGACACGGCCGGATTCGCCTTCCCGGGTGATCGGCGTGACCCGCTTCGTGAAGGCGTTCCCGTAGGGGTTGGACTCCGAGACGGGCACGCGCACGGCGTCGATCTCGTTGACGACATTGGCCACGCCGTCCACCGTCATGTCGAGGCGCGCGGAGAACAGGTGCTGGTGGTACGGCGCGCCGAGGCCGGGGGCCACCTCCGACGCGAACGGATACGGCGTGCCGTCGGCATCCGTGCCGGGATAGGCGGAGCTGAACAGCACGCCGGTCAGCTTCGCCTCGCACTCGATCGTGCCGTCGAGGTACAGGTACCAGAAGAACCCGTAGTCGTAGTTGCCGACCGTGGTGAAGAAGGAGATGACGAGCCGGCGCTGACGGCGGACCTCGCTGGAGCCGGTGAACAGGTCCGTGTGCTTCCACAGCGTGCCGAAGTCCTCCTCGTGCAGGCACACGCCGTTGCGCACGGTCCGCGGCATCCCGAGCTCGTCGGCCAGCGTGGGGGAGAGGTAGTGGATCTCGCCGACGCAGTCGCAGCCCAGCTCGAGCTCGTTCGTGTACCGCCCGAACAGGTACTCGCCGGTGTCGAAGTAGTTCTGCCAGAACCGGTTCGGCGCGGGGTCCGCATAGGGCACCACCATCTCGCTGATCGAGCCCCGGTACATCACCGGCCGACCCGCGAAGCCGAGCTGGCGGATGATGAGCCCCTCGCGGGTGTCGAAGCCGATGCGCAGATCCCATTCGCCCCAGGTGATGTGCTCGCCGTCGACGACGAAGCTCGCACCTTCCGGCTGCGTGATGACGATCGGCTTCAGGCCGGTCAGCGGCGGTCCCTGCAGCGCGGGGTCGTCGAAGTTCCCGCTGGTGTCGGGGATCGTGAAGCCCGGGGTGTCGACGATGTCGATGACACGACGGTCGGCGACGTCGATGTAGGCGGTGAGGCCGTCGACGGGATGCGCCCACGGGTGATCCTTCGGGTGGTCCTGGCGGAAGGCGAAGGTGCGCAGGATGCGGCGTCCCGCCTCGCCGTCCAGGCCGTAGCTGCCCGCCGAGAGCGGGACGAGGACGACGTCGTCGACCGTGAGCCCCCGGGCGGCGAGGGCGGCGACCCACTCCGCGCTCTCGTTCGCGATCACCCCGACCTCTTCGAACTCGGCGTCCAGGATCGGAAGCTGCCCGGCGGTGCCGTCGAGCTCGGCGCGCGAGAGCACCGCGGCGGTCGTGATCGAGATCACGAGGTCCAGCGACCGGGTGGTGACCAGGTCCAGCAGCTGCACGCGCGCGCGGCGGTCGGGCAGCGGCCCGCCCGCCTCCCACGCGATGACCTCGGCCTTGTCGGGCTCCTCCAGGCCGACATAGGCGAACCGGGTGCGGTCGGTGACGTCCGGCAGGCCGAGCGCCACGTCGCGGACCAGCTCGATCTCGGCCGCGGTCAGGCTCGACAACGGATGCGACGACGGGGTCGGCGCCTTGCCGCCGGTGGCGGCGACTGCCTCGGTGATGCTCATGGGTGGACTCCTTCGGGGTGAGGGGATGGGGACGCTCAGCCGGCGATGGCGTCGGTGAGCTTCGCGTAGGCGGCCGGGCGTCGCACCCGGATCCATGCCGCCTGGACGAGGCCGATGACCGGGAACACCACGATCAGCGAGAGCAGGAACCAGCTGACGCCCCCGAACACCGGGTCTCCGTCGGCGTCGGCGTCGCCGACCATGATCGGGAAGTACGCGACGATCAGCGCGGCCGACAGCAGCAGCCCGATCGCGCCGAGCGCGGGCGCGATGACGGTGTTCCAGGGCCGGCGATCCGTGCGGTTCCTCACGAAGTAGACGATCACGGCGATCGACGTGACGGCCATCAGCAGCGCGATGGCGAGGGTCGCGACGCCCGCGAACCAGGTGAAGACCTGGAGCACGGGGTCCAGCTGCAGGATCGCGAACACGGCCACCAGCACGATCGAGGTCGCCGTCTGCACGATCGAGGAGACGTGCGGGGAGAGGTGGTGGTGGTGCACGGCGCCGACGCGCTCGGGCAGCACGCCCGCGCCGGCCATCGAGTGCTGGTAGCGGGTGATGACGTTGTGGAACGAGAGCACGCAGGCGAACATCGAGGTGATCAGCAGCACGTTGACCGTGATCTCGCCGGCGACCCCGAGGTAGCGCGAGACCGTGCGGAGGATGAGCGTTCCCGGGTCCTCCGCGGTGGCGTCGAGGATCCCGCCAGGACCCCACGCCATGACCAGGCCCCAGGAGGCGAGCGTGTAGAAGACGCCGATCCCGATCACGGCGCCGTAGGTGGCGCGCGGGATGGTGCGGTTCGGGTCGCGGGCCTCGTCACGGAAGATGGCGGTGGCCTCGAACCCGATGAAGGCGGCGATCGCGAGCATGAGGCCGACGCCGGGGGAGCCGCTGACGATGTTGGCGGGCTCGAAGGGCGCCAGGGAGAGTCCCTCGGCGCCGCCGCTGATCGCGATCGCCGCCACCATCAGCAGCACGATCGCGACCTCGGCCACCAGCAGCACGCCGAGCACCTTGCTCGACAGGTCGATGTGGCGATACCCCAGCACGCCGACCAGCGCGATCACCAGCAGCGAGTACGCCCACCAGGCGACCGACGGGCCACCGAGCGAGGTGACGGTCACCGAGAGGATGTAGCCGATGTAGCCGTAGACCGACACCTGGATCGTCGTGTACGTGAGCATCGCGATCCACGCCGCCGCCAGGCCCGCCGATCGTCCCAGCCCGTAGCCGACGTAGGTGAAGAAGGCCCCGGGCTTCGGGACGTGCCGCGTCATGGCGGCCAGGCCCACCGAGAACAGCAGCAGGATGACGGCGCTGATCGCGTACAGGGAGGGGAACCCCACCCCGTTGCCGAGCAGGATGCCGAGCGGGGCGGCGCCGCCGACCACCGTCAGCGGCGATGCGGCGGCGACCACCATGAAGATGATCGCGGTGACGCCCAGCGAGCCGGTCAGCCCGCGCTTGGCGGATGCGGCGACGCCGGCGGATTCGAGTCGGGTCATGCGGGGTCCTTCGGGAGGGAATGTCCGTGGCGGACGAGCGGAAAGGGAGTCGGAGCGTTTCCCCGAGCTTGCCGAGCGGCCGTTGCGCCGCCGTCACCGTGCCGTGAAACGTTCCGCATCCCAAACGGGACATGACCGCCCGGCTGTCTCATTCGGGCGACACCGCGGCGAAACACGCGCGTCGCTGCCGTGCAACGACGCCGCATTAGCCTCGGCGCAGAGCACGGAGGATTCCGCATGACCGCCCTCGAACGCGCGATCTCGCGTCCCGACCCCGTTCACGAGTTCGGCTCCCGCTCGCCGATGCATGGACTCGACCGGCGCAGTGTGCCGTTCGTCGACGTGCTCGCCCAGTCGGTGTCGGCGGTGGCGCCGTCGGCGGCGGCGACGACCGTCGTGCTGCTCGTGGCGGGGGTCTCGGCGCAGGCCACGGTGCTGGCGGTCGCGATCGCCGGCGTGCTCAGCCTGCTGGTGGCGCGCACGATCTCGCAGTTCGCGCGGCGCTTCGCGGCGACGGGCTCGCTCTACACCTACACGGCCCGTGGTCTGGGACCGGCGGCCGGACTCGCGGCGGGCGGCGCGATCCTGGTCGGCTACGGTGCGATCGCGATGTTCGCGCTGCTCGGCGGCGCCTACTACACGACGCTCCTGCTCGGAGCGCTGTGGCCGGGTGTGCACGGTGCGGCCGTGCTGGCCGTGGTGCTGGCGGCCGAGGCGCTGCTGCTCGTGCTCGTGCTGGTGCGCGGCATCCGCCTGTCCACGCGCGTCGCGCTCGTCGTCGAGGGCGTGTCCGTCGCGCTCATCGTCGCGCTCCTCGTGGTCCTGCTCACGCGGATGGGGCCGGTGGACGTGTCGGCGCTGCTGCCGGGCGACGCGTCGCCCGCCGGCGTCGCCGCCGGCGCGCTCATCGCGTTGACGGCGTTCGTCGGGTTCGAGAGCGCCGCCACCCTCGGGGTGGAGGCGCGGACGCCGCTGCGCACCGTGCCGCGGGCGATCGCCTGGACGGTCGTGGTGTCGGTCGTGCTGTACCTGCTGTCCGCCGTCGTGCAGGTGGCCGGTTTCGATGCCCTCGGCATCGTGCTCGCCTCCAGCGCCTCGCCGATCAACGATCTTGCGGCGGCGTACGGGGTCGGCGGCTGGGGCGTGCTCGCCGACGTCGGCATCGCGGCATCCTTCCTCGCCTGCGCGATCGGGTCGACGACCGCCCTGTCGCGGGTCCTGTTCGCGATGGGACGCGACGGGGTGCTGCCCGCGGCGCTCGGACGCACGCACCGCCGGTGGGGCACACCGGTCGGCGCCCTGGCGGTGGCGCTGCCGGTGGTCACGGCGGTCCCGCTGCTGCTGATCGCGTTCGGCGTGGACGTGCGCGCCGCGATGCATCTGACCATCTCGCTGGGCGGCGCGGGGTACATCGTCGCCTACGTGCTGGTGTGCGTGGCCGCGCCGGTGTTCCTGCGGCGCATCGGCGAGGTCACGGCATGGGGAGCGGGTATCGCGTGGTTCTCGGCGACGGCGCTGTCGGCCGCGCTGGTCGCCTTCTTCGCCGTGGACGCGGCCGGCGGCGGCGGTGCGGTGTGGGTCGCCGCGGCGGTCGCGGTGGCGGTGGCGGCGGCCGTCGTCGTGCGCGT
>NZ_JASGEL010000134.1:0-11508 GCF_047606385.1 Microbacterium sp. | reverse complement strand
CGCTCAGGGCGCGCCGGATCGCGCGCAGGTCTGCCGGGGTGCGGCGGGCGGCGGCGAGGGCGGCCGCCTCCGTCTCGATCGCGATGCGCGCCTCGATCACGCTGACGATGCCGGCGCGGCGGAGCACGGCGTCCCAGTCCTCGACCGCGTCGAGCGCGACGAGGAACACACCCGCCCCCTGGCGGGTCTGCAGCACCCCCCGACCGGCGAGCAGCCGGATCGCCTCGCGCACCGTCGAACGGCCCACGCCGAGTTGCGGGCCGAGCGTCGTCTCGCCGGGGAGACGGGCGCCCAGCGCCCACTCTCGCGCCCGGATGCGATCGAGCAGGGCGGATGCCGCCTGCTCCGCGAGGGGGGTGCGCAACATCTGCGTCATGACGGACCTCTCTACTTGTCTGAGGAGTTTACCTCAGACGATGCGCTGTCGCGCCGCGTCCAACTTGACTGCAGTCGAACTGGAATAATATTGTTCGACCGTGCCCGAGACGAAAGCGACGACGACCGGCGAGCGGTATCCCAAGCGCGCTGCGCGCGCAGCCGCGACACGAGCCGCCATCATCGAGGCGGCCGGAGAGCTGTTCGCCACCGGCGGCTACGCCGGCACGACGATGAAGGCCATCGCCGAGCGCGCGGGCGTCTCGGTCGAGTCGGTGTACCTCGCCGGCTCCAAGGCGTCGCTGCTGTCCGCTGCGCTGACCGTCGCCTTCTCCGGCGCCGACGACGACCGCCCGCTCCCCGAGACCCAGGCGTACGCGGCCGTCTTCGCGCTGCCGGTGGACGAGGCGCTCGACCGCTATGTCGAGCTGGTGAGCACCTCGATCGCGCGCTCGGATGCGCTGTGGCGAACGGCGCGTGTCGCCGCGGACGCGGAGCCCGCCATCCGCGCGCTGCTCGAGCAGTCCCTCGCTCGCCGCGCCGCGGACATCGCGGCGGCCGGTCCGTGGCTGGTCGCCCGCGGCGTGGTCGTCCCCGCCGACGCCGACGATGCGGTCGCGACGCTGTCGATGCTCGTCTCGCACGAGACCTACGAGCACTTCACCGACCAGTTCGGCTGGTCACCCGCCCGCTACGGAGCGTGGCTGCGCGATGCGCTGGACCGGCTCATCGTCCACCGATCGCAAGGAGACAGATCATGAGCATCTTCCTCGTGGGCGCGAGCCCGCTCTACGGCCACGTCAATCCGCTCCTCGCGATCGGCCGTGATCTGGTCGCACGGGGCGACCGCGTGATCGTGCTCACCGGCAGCCGGTTCCGGGATGCCGCCGAGGCGGCGGGCCTGGAGTTCCACCCGCTCACCGGCCCCGCCGACTTCGACGAGCGGGACCCGTCCACCTTCGTGCCCGATCAGGACCGCTATCGCGGGATCGCGCTGTCGCAGTACCAGATCGAGAACACCTTCCTGCGACACATCCCGCCGCAGTGGCGCGGGCTGAAAGCGCTGATGGACGCGGAGCCGATCGACGCCGTGCTCATCGACAGCTTCTTCGCGGGCGCGCTGCCGCTGCTGCAGCAGCCCCGCACCTCGCGGCCTCCCGTGGCCGCCGTCGGCATCAGCCCGCTGACGCAGCTCAGCGTCGATGCGCCGCTGCCGAACTCGCGCATCCCGATGATGAGGGGCCCGATCGGCCGCCTGCGCAACCGTCTGCTGATGGTCGCCGCCGAGAAGGTGCTCTTCGCTCACGCGCAACGGCTGACGGCATCCATGCTGGCGGAGGTCGGCGCGGGCAGGCCGTCCGGCTTCGTCGTGGACTTCTCACGGCTGCCGGAGCTGTATCTGCAGCTGGGGCCGCGGGAGTTCGACTACCCGCGCCGCGACCTGTCCGACAACGTGCGGTTCGTCGGGCCGCTGCCGGCCCGCTCGTCGCTGACCGAGGCCGCGCTGCCGGACTGGTGGGACGAGCTGCGCGACGGACGGCCCGTCGTGCACGTCACACAGGGGACCCTCGACAACCACGACTTCGGCAACCTCGTGCGACCGACCCTCGACGGCCTCGCCGACCTCGACGTGCACGTGGTCGTCAGCACCGGACGGGCGCCGATCACGTCCGTGGGTCGCGTGCCGGCCAACGCCAGGGTGGCGGAGTTCCTCCCCTACGACCAGCTGTTGCCGCTCACCGACGTGTTCGTGACGAACGGCGGATCCGGCGGCATGTGGGCGGCGCTGACGGCCGGCGTCCCGCTCGTGGTCGCCGGTGACGCCGAGGACAAGCCCGAGGTCGCCGCCCGCGTGCAGTACTTCGGGGTCGGCCTCGATCTGCGGACCGGGCACCCGTCCGCGGCAGCGGTGCGCACGGCCGTCACCCGGGTGCTGCACGACGGGTCGTTCCGCGCCCGCGCGGGTGAGATGCGGGACGCGATCGCCGGATACGACGCGTTCGGCAGCATCCGTGCCGAGCTCGACGCGCTGGTCGCGACACGGACGGGACAGTCACGCGTGTCGTAGCGCGGCCCGCCGCCTCAGTGCTCTCCGCCGCGGCTCACGAGCCGTGTCTCCTCCAGGTCGAGGAGCGACTGCGCCTCGGCGAGCACGCGCGACGAGTACGTCCCCTGGGCACGGATCGTGAGCAGGCGTTCCCGCTCCGCGGCGACCACGGCGAGGCGAAGATCGCGGAACTGCTGATGCGGCCGCTGCTGCGTGCCCCGAAGCGAGCGCGCGCGTTCCCAGGCCGCCTCGGTGCGCAGGAACGAGGACTGCCGTACGCGTTCGATGACGTCGGGATCGACCGGCGTCGTCTCGGCGGCGTCCGCTTCGACCTGGTCGAGAGCGGCGAGACCGGCGCCGCTGATGTCCTCCAGCAGCGCGGCGAGCTCCTTGCGGTCCTCGACCGCGTCGATCCCCTCGACTCTGAGCAGGCGGATCAGCCACGGGAGCGTGCCGCCCTGCACCACGATGCTCATCACGGCCACGGTGAAGGCGATCAGGATCAGCTGCGGGCGGTACGGCGTGCTCTCCGGCAGGGATTGCGCGGCCGCGAGCGTGACGACGCCGCGCATCCCCGACCAGCCGAGCACCGCTCCGCCGCGCCAGTCGATCCGCTCCTGACGCTGCTGCTCCAGATCGGCTCGCCGTCGCTCGTAGTCACGTTCGAGCCGGTTGCGCGCGCGGGCCTGACGGGCGGTGGCGACAGGATGGCTCCGGTAGAAGTACAGGGCGAGCAACGCACGGTAGGTGCTTTTCTCGTTGCGTTCCTCGCGCCGCCGCAACCCGAACACGAGCGGGCCGATCCAGAGATAGCGGATGACGATCAGCGACAGCGTGGCGACGAGCCCGATGCCGACCGAGGCGCCGACGCCCAGGATGCTCGAATCGGCGTGCTCGATCAGGGTGCGGATCTCGAGCCCGATGAGCAGGAACACCCCGTTCTCGAGCAGGAACTGGATGGTGCGCCAGTTGATCCGGTCGCTGATCCTCGACTGCGGCGAGAACTTCGTCGGGCTCGCATGACCGGTGTAGAGGCCCGCGACGACCACGGCGAGGACGCCGGATGCGCCGAGCGCCTCGGCCGGCATGAACGCGACGAACGGCACCGCGATCGACAACGCCGTGTCGAGCACCGAGTCGTTCAGCTTCGAGCGCACGAACACGGTCACGAAGCCGGCCGCCAGCCCGACCAGGAGCGCGACCACGACGGCGTACAGGAAGTCCAGCACGCCCGCCCAGGGCGACGCCAGCGAACCGGCGGCCGCCGCGACCGCGGAGCGCAGCAGCACGAGGGCGGTCGCGTCGTTCACCAGCCCCTCGCCCTCCAGCACCGTGAGCAGACGCGGCGGCAGGCCGAGCCGCCGACCGATCGACGTCGCCGCCACCGCGTCCGGAGGGCTGATGATCGCGCCCAGCGCGACGGCGGCGGCGAAGTTCAGGTCGGGCAGCAGGGCGTAGAGGAGGAAACCGGTCGCAAAGGCGGTGACGATCACCAGCACCACCGAGAGACTGGCGATCGGAGCGAGGTTCCGCCGGAAGTCGATGATCGGCACGCTGATCGCCGCCGCGTACAGGATGGGCGGCAGCAGCCCGTCCAGGATGATCTCGTGCGGGACCTCGATGTCGGGCACCCCGGGCAGGTACGAGAGCCCCACTCCGACCACGACGAGGATGATCGGCGCGGCGATGCCCAGCTTCTTCGAGAACGCCGCGACGCCCACGATGACCGCGACCGCGATCACACCGTAGACGCCGAGCTCCATTCTTCCAGCCTATGGTCCGGGGCGCGCGCCGCTCGACGCCCGCCACCGGCATCCGGCCCGCTAACATCATGCCCATGCGGGGTGGGGTGCTGCGGTTTCTGCCGCTCGGGCTGGCACTGCTGTGCGTGCAGCTCGACTTCTTCTCGCTGAACCTGGCGCTGCCGGTCATCGCCGACGCGGTGCATTCCACGGTCACGGATCTGCAGTGGCTCGTCAGCGGCTATGTGCTCAGCCTCGGCGCGTTCCTCGTGCCGGCGGGCCGGATCGGCGACATCATCGGACGCCGTGCGACCCTGTTCATCGGTCTCGGCGTCTTCGCCGCCACGAGTCTCGTCGCGGGCTTCGCCACCACCTCGGCCGTGCTCATCCCGACGCGCATCGTGCAGGGCCTCGGCGCGGCGCTGATCATGCCCACGGTCTTCGTGATCGTCAGCCACACGGTCGTCGAGGACCGCCGGGCGAAGGTCGTCGCCTTCCTGCTGGCCGTGGCGGGCATCGGCACCGCGACCGGGCCCGTCGTGGG
This sequence comes from Microbacterium sp., assembly GCF_047606385.1. GTDB lineage: Bacteria > Actinomycetota > Actinomycetes > Actinomycetales > Microbacteriaceae > Microbacterium. The sequence continues at coordinate 6,800 of NZ_JASGEL010000134.1, read as the reverse complement.
CGGCCTGTTCGCGCAGACGATCGGCTGGCAGTGGGTGTTCTGGATCAACGTGCCGTTCGCCGTCGTCGCCGGGATCGGCCTGCTGTTCCTCGACGACCCGCGGTCTCCGAGCGCGGCTCCGGCGATGGACTGGTGGGGACTGGTGACGGTGGTCGCCGGCCTCGCCCTGCTCAGCATCGGGATCGACCGGATCCCCGAGACCGGATGGCTCTCCCCCACCGCGTTGCCGCTGGTCGTCGGCGGCGTCGTGGTCCTCGGTCTGTTCGCCTGGATCGAGTCGCGCACCGTCGCGCCGCTCGTACGGCCCGCGCTGTTCGGCATCCGGCCGTACCGCTTCCTGCTCCTCCTCGGCTTCGTGTGCAACGGCGCCCTCAACGTGCTGGTGTACCTGGCGGCGATCGACCTGCAGGTCGTCGACGGCTTCTCGGCGACGACGGCGGGGATGCTGTTCGTGCCGGGCTCGATCGGCGTCGCGATCTCGGGGCCGGTGGGCGGCTGGCTGTGCGGCAGGTTCGCGCCGTCAGCGGTGCTCGCCGTGGCGGCCGTGTGCGGCGGCGGCTCGCTCGCGCTCGCGGCGCTCTCGCCGTCGTTGTGGGCGTTCCTGCTGGCGCTGGGCGTCGCCGGCTGCGCGTGCGGGCTCGGCTACTCGGTCGCCCAGGCCGGCGTGCAGACGGCGGTGCCGGTCTCCCACGCGAGCGAGGCGAACAGCTTCCTGCTGATGACGCTCATCGCCCTGGGCGGGATCGTCGTGGTCACCGCCGCCAACGTCACCGAGGCCCTCAGCCCGACCGACGTGCCCAGCGCCGGCGCGATCGACGCCGCGCTCTACGGCACCGCGGCGCTGCTCGTCGTCGCCGGCGTGGTCGCCGGACTGACGCTGCGCCGGGTGCGGCCGGCGGGCGCAGCCGATCCCTCGTTGGCGTGAAGCGCCCTCCATTCCGCGGCGAGGTCGGCGGAGCAGACTTCTCGGGGCGTCCGAGAGGAACCCGGAGGTGGCCGGAGCGGCGGCGGGGGCGTCGCCGCGCCCGCGTGGCCCGATCGCCGACAGGATCGCGTCGCTGCCGTCGATGGCCTCCCGGAGCACGTCAGTGTCTCGGAGTTCGGGGACCTCGATGGTGGTCAGGTTCGGATCGGTCGCGGTGATGCGCGCCTGGTCAAGAAGCAGCGTGCCGGTGCGCCCGGTCGCTCCGGAGATGGTCAGCCGCATGGTCGCCCCTCGACCTGGGTCACCGTGGCAGCAGTTGGTCGATCAGGGTCTGAGCCAGCCACTGTTCGTACCGTTGCGGGGTCCAGCCGCGGTCGGTGACGAGGAGCCGGTAGACCTCGGGAGACATCAGCGCGTGGATGATGTCGGCCGCGTCACGCTCCCTCATGCCTGGCACGAGGGCACCGGCCTTAGCGAGAGAGCGGGCGATCTGGTCCTGCCCGGCACCGCGGTGCCGGGCGCGCTCCCTGAGCAGCGCGGCGGCGTCCGGGTCTGATTCGGCGGCGCTGACCAGGATGCGGTACAGGGGCTCGGTTCTCGCGTTCACCTCGCGGCAGATCGCGGCGAAGCCGGTCAGGCGGCTGGCCGGGTCGGGGTCGGCGAACAGCTCTTGCGCGGCGGGCTGATCCGCGAGGGGCGCTGCGTTGTCGGAGCCGGCTACTGATCTGTCGACCAGTGCCCGGAGAATGCCGAGCTTGGACGAGAACAGCCGGTACACCGTGGCCGGTGGGACATCGGACTCGGCGCTGATCGCGTCGACCGTCGTCGGCCCGTAGCCCCGCTGTACGAACAGCCGCTGTGCCGCGTCCACGACCGCCCCGTGCGCCAGCCGTGTCCGCGCCTGACCGCGACTATCACCTCGGGCTTTGGAAGCAGCCTCACCTGTCATGAATCTGACAGTAACACTCTTGAATTGAGAGTGTTACTCTCAGAACGAGGCCAGGGATTGTGAACCACAGGCAAGCACCAGCGGGCTTCGACTGTGGATCGAGAAGGGACAGGAGGCTGCTATGCGCAGATCGGTCGCGGTGCTCGTCGCCTCGGCATGGGGCGTCGGGCTGGGCGGCACGTTCGGCGTGCTGCTGCCCGTCCTGCTCGGGTACTGGCAGCTCCGGGACCCGCTGCCGTACTGGGTCGTCGCCCAGGTCGCGGGCGGGGTCCTCATCTGTCTCGGCCTGGTTCCCATCGTGTCGACGTTCATCGAATTCGTGAAAGCAGGCGGCACCCCGGTCCCGGCGGCCGCCCCGCCCCGGCTGGTGGTCGAGGGCTTCTACCGGCATGTGCGCAACCCGATCTACGTCGGGTTCCTGATCGTCCTGGCGGGGCAGGCGCTCCTGTTCGGCTCAGCCGGACTGGCGATCTACACCGCTGTCGCGTGGTACGTCGGCGCAGCGGCGGTGCGCTTCTACGAAGAGCCTCGCCTGTCCCGTCGCTTCGGCGCCGAGTACCAGCAGTACCGGCATGCGGTGCGTGCGTGGATACCCCGGATACATCCGTGGAACCCGCCGCTCGCCGTCGAACGGCGACTGCCCGCCGACGCGAACTGAAAGGAAGGCAGTAGTCATGGCGCGTATCACCGCCGTCGCCCCGGAACGGGTGCGGATCAGGAACCGGATCGTGCTCTGGTTCGTCCGGCGCGGCCTCGCCAAGGCCACCGGCACGGACACCGAGAAGGTGCTCGAGCCGCTGCGGATGTATGCACACCTTCCCGGTCTGTTCAGCGGCTACACCAAGCTGGAGCAGGCCACCGCGAAGCTGCACGGCATCGACCAGCGCCTGCACGCCCTGGCCGAGCTCAAAGCCGCCACCCTCACCGCGTGCGAATACTGCATCGACCTGGGATCGGCGATCGCCCACCAGTGGGGCCTCACCGACGCCGAGCTCCTGGCCCTGCCCGACTACCCGTCGAGCCCGCTGTTCTCCGACCTGGACAAGCTCGTCCTCGACTACGCAGTCGCGATCAGTCGCACGCCCGTCGAGGTGCCCGACGAGCTGTTCGACAAGCTCCGGCAGCACTTCACCGACGCTCAGATCGTGGAGCTCACCCACTACATCGCGCTGGAGAACATGCGTGGCCGGTTCAACCTCGCCCTCGGCATCGGCTCCTCCGGCCTCAGCGAGGGCATGGTCTGCGCCCTCCCCGTCACGCATCACGCTCAAGGCGGCGGTGCTCCGGCAGACACCTCCGCGACGCCCGACCGACTCTGACAGCGACCGCTTCGCCCACCTCAGAAGGAGGATCGAATGAACACCCCACCGACCCGCCGCCCCATCGCCGCACCGCGCACGACCGCGATCCTCGGGCTGATCCTCGCCATAGGCGTGCTGGCCCAAGGACTCTTCGCCGGCGGGTTCATGCAGGGCGACCGCCAGTGGCGCGCCTGGCACGAGGCGTTGGGCAACGCGCTCGTGCTGCCGCCGCTGATCAGCCTCGTCGTCGCGCTGCTGCTCATCCGCCGCCAGCCCGACCCGCCCTCGGCGCTGCTGACCCGCATCTTTCTCCTCGCCCTCGTCATCGTCGTGATCCTCACTGGCCACGCCGGCCGCGACCTGCTCATGGTTCACATCCCCGCCGCCATCGCCGTCGTCGGAATCTCCGTGCGACAAGCGACAGGATTCATCCGCGTCCCGAACCTCCGGCCCCGCACGACGACCGAGGACGATCGCGCTCCAAGCATCGGGCGGTAGCGAGGTGAAGGTCGGCATCGTCGGAGCCGGGATCGCTGGGCTGGCGCCGCCATCGCCTTCGCGCGTCATGGTGCCGAAATCGTCATCTACGACCAGCCCGGCGCCACCGCCGCCGGCGGGTCCGCGCTCTCGGCACACCGGCCGTCGTCCCCGCCGGCCTGCGCACCCCACGCGGAACGTGGCTGGTCCGCACGCCCCCTCTGGTCGACGCCGACCTCACGGTCGTCAGCCGTAGCGATCTGCACGGCATCCTGACCGCGGCCGCTCTGCGGGTGCAGTTCGCGGCCGTCAGCGAGGTACGCGGCACCGCACAAGATGCGACGATCGTGCTCGACACCGGTGAGACTCCGACCTTCGACCTCGTGGTTGGCGCCGAGGGCATCGCCAGCGGGATACGCCGCTCCTGGACCGACGACCCGGGCATCCGCTACGCCGGGTACACCGCGTGGCGCGGCGTCACTGTCGGCCCGATCGACGTGCTGGCGGCAGGCGAGACTTGGGGTCGCGGCGAGCGGTTCGGGATCGCGCCGATGGCCGGCGGACGCGTCTACTGGTTCGCCACCATCACCGCGCCTCCGAACTGGCCGCTCACCGATGAAGACCGGGCTCGAATGACTCAGCGGTCAGCGTGCGGCGACGACTCGGTGCGGCTTGCGAAGCCGTCGAGAAGAAGATCGGCGGTCTGGTCGCCGATCCGATCGACGTCGAGCCGCAGCGCCGCGGCAAATCGAGTCGCGAGCCTGACCGTGCCGGTGATCGCCAGGGCCAGCATCTCGGGTGGGACATCCGTGCGCAACACGCCGTCTCGCTGTCCGCGTTTGATGAGCTCGAAGGTGGCTTGGTGCATGGCACGGGACGCGGGAGGCGTGGCGGGTCGGTAGCCCTGGCCGGGCCTGGGTTGAAGGTCTTCCCCAACGGCAAGCAGAGGGTAACGCTGGGCCGTCACGGTCTTGCGCTGGATGAACGCGCGCAGAGCAGTGAGCGCGTCGAGCTCGCTGTCGGTTGCCAGGTCGATCGTCTCGCGCACCTCGGTCGCCGCGGCCTCGAAGATCGCGCGCCGCAGTTCGTCTCGGTTGCGGTAGCGACGGTAGACCGTGAGGCGTGCGAGCCCTGCCTCGTCGGCGATCCGCTGGATCGTCGCGTTCGGATCGTCGGCAAGCACCCGTGCGGCCGTCTCCAAGATGAGCTGGTCATTGCGCTGCGCATCCGAGCGCGGCCCTCGCTGGCGCGGTTTCACCGGAGTCGACTTCATCCCCTAAGTGTTACACATGATGCACACTTACGCATCTAGCGTGGACGCGTGGCTGCTACTCCGAACGATTCCTCATCCCGTATGGACCCGGGTCTGATCCGGCTGGGTCTGATCCTGGTCGTCGGCATCTTCATGAGCATGCTCGACACCACGATCGTCAACGTCGCGCTGCCATCCATCGGGCGGGAGATGGATGCCGACCTGCCAACCCTGCAATGGGTCGTGACCGGCTACATGCTCGCGCTCGCCGTGGTCATCCCGACGACCGGTTGGCTGGTGAACCGAATCGGAGCCAAGCGACTGTTCATCCTCTCCACGGCGCTCTTCACCGTGGCCTCGGGGCTGTGCGCGCTGGCATGGAACCCGGAGTCGCTGATCGCCTTCCGCATCGTTCAAGGCGCTGGTGGCGCGTTGCTCATGCCCGTGGCTCAGACGATCCTGGCGAAGGCGGCCGGACCCGACCGGATGGGCCGGACGATGACCGTGGTCGGTGTTCCGGCCCTACTGGCACCCGTCCTCGGCCCGATCGTCGGCGGGCTGATGGTCGACTCACTGCCGTGGCAGTGGATATTCGTCCTCAACCTCCCGATCGGCGTGGCCTCGGTCATCCTGAGCGCACGGATGCTTCCCACCGACCACGGATCGTCCGAGCAGGCTCGCTTCGACATCCTCGGCCTTGCCCTCATCGGTCCGGGACTGGCTCTCGCCCTCTACGGTCTGACCAGGGCCAGCAGTCTCGGCACCTTCACGACCGCGGAGGCGTGGATACCGCTTGCGCTCGGTGCGCTGCTCGTCATCGGCTACATCCCCTACGCGGCGCGGCGTGGCCTGGACGCCCTCATCCCGATCGGCTACTTCCGCGACCGCGCCTTCGCCAGCTCCGCCGCCGTCTCGCTCGTCGTGGGACTCACCGTCCAGAGCGTGCTGCTGCTACTGACCCTCTACTACCAGCAGGGCCGCGGGGAGACCGCCCTGGTCACCGGGGTCCTGCTCATCCCACAGGGCATCGGCACCGCGATCGCCATGCCCATCGGAGGCAAGCTCACCGACACCTTCGGTCCCCGCGTCGTCGTAGTCACGGGCATGATCCTCTCCACGCTCAGCGCCATCCCGTTCGCCCTCGCGGACACCCACAGTCCTTACTGGCTTCTCGCCGTCGCGCTGTTCGTCCGCGGACTCGGATTCGGCGCGACCATGATGCCGGCGATGGCCGCCGGCTACCGCACCCTGCCCAAAGAGGCCGCCGGACACGCCAGCAGCGCCCTTCAAATCCTCTCCCGCGTCGGCGGCGCACTCGGCGCCGCCATCATGATCATCATCCTCACCGGCTACCTTCATTCCGACGGTCCCGACCACGCCTATGGCACGACCTTCTGGTGGGCAGCAGCACTCGGCCTGGTCGGCACCGTGCTCGCCCTCCTCCTACCCTGCCCAGCGCCTGACGCCCGTCGCGACCTTGATGACGCACCGAATGCCGTCAACGCCTCGTGACACCCGTCACCCCGGCGCGAAGAACAGATGTCTCAGCGGGAAGCACCGACCACCCACGATGCACCGCACAGCGCCACGTCGTTTGAACCGATACTGGCGCGAACGAGTACCTACCACCGGCCTGTCGACCCGCTCGCGTATGACTGCGTGAGGGTGATCGTCGTCCGAGACGGGTCCGCGACCCTGTTCAGCGTGTTGCGCCCCGGGTCTGGTGGAGGCTCCTGAGATCCCGAAAGGATGAGGAGCATGCCGAAGTTGGGTCTGCTGAACGTATAGGTGACAACTGATCTGTGGTGCCGAGAGGTGCCGCTGGGAGGATGTCATCATGCCCAAGCCCTATCCCCGCGAGTTCCGTGAGGACGTCGTCGCGGTTGCTCGTGATCG
>NZ_JASGEL010000133.1:0-17501 GCF_047606385.1 Microbacterium sp. | reverse complement strand
GGCGGCGGCCAGCTGGCGGGACAGGCGGGACGCGAGGGCGCGCAGCGGCTGCGGCACCGGACGCAGCGCCCCCAGGTCGGGGCAGGTGCCGACGACGACGACGGCGCCGCGGGCGCGCAGCTCGGTCACGGCGCGAGCGAGGTGCTCGACCGAGACCGGCACCGGGATGCGGTGGGTCACGTCGTTGCCGCCGACGACGATCACCGCGGCGGCGGGCCGGTAGTCGGCCGGCAGCGCGCCCAGCTGGGAGGGCAGCGCCGTGCTCTCGGCCCCCACGGTCGCGCCCGTGCGCAGCCGCACCGGCCGGTGGATGCCGTGGGCGGCCGCTTTGGCGAGTCGGGCGCCGAGCGTGTCCTTGCGCCGCTCCGCGCCCAGACCCGCCGCGATCGAGTCGCCCAGCAGGAGCAGGTCCACCGGCTCCCCCGCCAGCGCCGGGCGCCACACCCGGTCGGCGTCCGGCGCCTGCTCCCCCAACGGCTTGCCGATCCGCCGCCGTGCCACGGCCGCCTGATGCCGCAACGCCGCACGCGCGCCGGCGACGACCGCGATGGCGCCCGCCGCGACCGTCGCCGCCCACACTCCCCGCCGGCCGCTCGTCATCCTCACGGTGACAGTGGATCAACTGCACATGAACGGCAGGCGACATCACCGCGCGGCTCCGCTTCGCGCGCGACCAGAACTCAGGACGCCCGTGCCCGGTCGCCGCGACACGCCACGCAGCGGCGGCCGAGGACGCATCCGTCCTGAGTTCTGCGCCGCGCCCCGTCACACCGCGGGCTCCGCTCAGGACAACGGCTTGATCTCCAGCGCGCCCGGCACGGCGCCGGCGGCCACCACGGCGAAGGCGGTGTAGCCGTCGGATGCCGCCCGTTCGAGCAGGCCCTTCAGGTTCTTCGTGCGCTGCTCCAGACGCACGCGCGCGCCGCCCGCGACCAGCGCCGCCTTGTGCGCCACGAGCTCGGCGACCGGCACGTCCCGGTCGTGGACGAGCACGATCGCCGGCGCCTCGGCATCCGCTCCCCCGCCGACCAGGTCGACGATGCGCTCGAACCCGATGGAGAAGCCGACGGCCGGGACCTCCTGGCCGAGGAACCGGCCGATCATGCCGTCGTAGCGGCCGCCTCCCCCGAGCGAGTACGTCACGCTCGGGTGCGCGAGCTCGAAGATCGTTCCGGTGTAGTAGCCCATGCCGCGCACGAGGAACGGGTCGAACACGAGCGGGATGCCGGGGATCGGGTCGACCGGCCGCGCCGCGGCGACCGCGCGGCCGACGCCGACCAGGTGCGCCACGACCTCGTCCGGGACGCCGGCGGGCAGCGCCTTGCGGATCTGTCCCTCCCCGTAGGGCCGGTACTCGAGCGTCTGCGGCCGCCGCAGGAACGCGGTGAAGGCGTCGACGGCGGACGCCGTGGCCCCGCGCTCGCGCAGCTCGGCCTCGACGCCGTCCGCGCCGACCTTGTCGAGCTTGTCGATCGTGATGAGCACGCCGGGCCGCTCCGCGGGCGGGAAGCCGAAGACGTCGAGCATGGCGTCCAGCGCCCGCCGGTCGTTGATGCGCACCGTGGCGCCGTCGAGGCCCAGGGCGTCGAGGGCGTCCAGCGTCGCGACGATCAGCTCGGCCTCGGCGCGGGCGGATGCGTCGCCGATGATGTCGATGTCGCACTGCACGAACTGCCGGTAACGCCCCTTCTGCGGCCGCTCCGCGCGCCACACCGGGGCGATCTGGATCGCACGGAACACGCTCGGCAGCTCGGCCCGGTGCGTCGCGTAGAACCGCGCCAGCGGCACGGTGAGGTCGTAGCGCAGACCCAGGTCGCTGAGGGCCGCGGGGTCGTCGGCGGCGGCTCGGACGGCGTCGGCGTCCAGCCCGCGCTTGAGGATGTTGAAGGCGAGCTTCTCGTTGTCGCCGCCGATGCCGGCGTGCAGCCGCTCGTAGTCCTCGACGACCGGGGTCTCGATCTCGTCGAAGCCGTGCGCACGGTACCGACCGCGGATGACGGCGAGCACGCGCTCGCGACGGGCCTTGTCGGCGGGGAGGAAGTCGCGCATGCCGCGCGGCGGGTTGACGGATGCCACGGGGAGCTATTCTTCCAGGTCCGCCGGCGCCTCGACGGCCCGCACCTCGGCGGCGAGGACCCGCACCCGCTCGCGCAGCGCGCGCTCGGCATCCCACCCGCGCTCGCGGGCGAGGGCCGCCAGCGCCAGCAGCGCGTCGCCGAGCTCGGCCTCGGAGCCCGGCATCCGCGCCCCGTCGTCGCGAGACCGCATCTGCGCGCCGAGACCGTGGGTGGACCCCGCTGTCTCGGCGCGCGCATGCGGTCTCGCGGAATTCGCGACACCGACGGATGCCGCCCGTCCCAGCACCTTCTGCGCGAGGGCGAGCGCCGGCATCCCGAACGGCACGCCGTCGAGCACGCTCGTGCGGGTGCGCTTCTCCGCCGCCTTCGCCGCGTTCCAGTGCAGGAGCACCTCCTCCGGGGTGCGGGCGATCTCCCCGGCGAACACGTGCGGATGCCGGCGGACCATCTTGTCGGCGAGGTCGTCGGCGACGTCGTCGATGTCGAACGGCGCGTCCGGATCGCGCGACGCGATCTCGGCGTGGAACAGCACCTGCCACAGCAGATCGCCGAGCTCCTCCCGGAGCGCGGTCCGGTCGCCCGTCTCGACCGCCTCGATGACCTCGTGGCTCTCCTCCACGAGGTAGGGCACGAGCGCCCGATGGTCGATCTGCCGGGTCCAGACGCAGCGCTCGCGCACCTCGCGCATCGTGTCCGCCGCCCGGCGAAGCCCGTCGCTCACGCCATCACCTCCGACCTGCGGCGATGGTGCCGCGCTCGCCAGGATACGAGCACCGCCGCCAGGACGAGCGAGATCGCCGAGCCGGTGAGCACGCCCAGCACCGCCTCGTCGCGCAGCACGGCGTCGCCCGCGAAGGCGAGCTCGGCCAGCAGCAGCGACACCGTGAAGCCGATCCCGCCCAGCGCGCCGGCGGCGAGCAGGTCCGCCGCCGGCAGTCGATGGCCGGCGGGGACGCGCAGCATCCGTTGTCCGAGCCAGCCGGCCCCGACGATGCCGAGCAGCTTGCCCAGCGGCAGCGCGATCACGACCGCCCAGAACACCGGCTGGAGCTCGTCGAGGCCGACCGCGGGGACCGTCACGAGCGCGGCCGAGAAGGCGAACAGCGGCAGGACCAGAGCGTTGACCCACGGCTCGAGCGCGTGGCGCACCCGCAGCGCCGGCTGCTGGCGCATCGCGAGGCCCAACGCCACCCCGGCGATCGTCGCATGCACGCCCGACAGGTAGACGAGCACCCAGGTGCCGAGGGCGAGCACCACCAGCAGCGCGCCCAGCGGGAGACGGGTGCGGGGTGTGAGGAGCCGGCTGACCGCCCCGAACGCGACGACGAGCACGAGCGCGCCCAGGAGCGCCGCCAGGTCCAGCCCGGCGGTGAACAGCACCGCGATGAACACGATGCCGACGATGTCGTCGAGGATCGCGAGCGCGAGCAGGAACACCCGCAGCGAGGACGGCAGGCCCCGTCCGAACACGGCGAGCACGCCGAGTGCGAACGCGATGTCGGTCGCGGTGGGCACCGGCCAGCCCTGCGCCGACGACGACCCGGCGCTCACGGCGAGGAAGAGGACGATCGGCGCCGCGACGCCGCCGGCCGCGGCCAGTGCCGGCAGCACGCCGCGACGCCACGACGCCAGCTCGCCGGCGGTCAGCTCGAACTGCAGCTCGACCGCTGCCACGAAGAAGAAGACCGCGAGCAGGCCGTCCGAGATCCAGTGGCCGACCGACAGCGGGAGCAGCCCTGAGCCGTGGACGTCCTTGACGGCGAGCAGCGCGTCCCCCGCGGGGGAGCCTGACAGCAGAAGGCCGGCGGCGGCCGCCGCCAGCAGCAGAGCCGCCGGGAACCGTTCCGAACGCAGCAGGGACATGATGCTCCGAGGGTGCGAGAGGCCACCGTCGCGACGGGGCCGCCGCGACGAGCCGACCAGACTTCCCGGCACACCTCGAGCCACCCTAGCGCGTGACGCGACGGTAACAGCGGCCCATTAGCGTGGAGCGCATGCAGGAACCCACTTCCACGGAGGCCGTCGACGTCGTCGGGCGGTACGAAGCAGGCCAGGAGATGCCCGAGCGGATGCGGACCGACGTCCGCGTGCTCGGGGCGCTGCTCGGGCGCGTCCTCGCCGAGAGCGGGTCGGAGGGCCTGTTCGACGACGTCGAGCGCCTCCGCATCGCCACCATCGCCGCCTACACCGACCCGGATCCGGCGGCGTTCGCGCGTGCGGCGGAGGTCGCCGAGTCGTTCTCGGTGGCCCGCGCCGACGAGGTGGCGCGGGCGTTCACGGCGTACTTCCATCTCGTCAACCTGGCCGAGGAGCACCAGCGCGTGCGCGTGCTGCGAGACCGGGACGGCGAGGCGGACCGCCCGGACGCCACCGACACCGTGGTCGGCGCCTTCGCCCAGCTGTCGGCCGAGATCGGCGCGGAGGCGGCGGCGCAGCGCCTGGCGGGGCTGCGGTTCCACCCCGTGTTCACGGCGCATCCCACCGAGGCGCGGCGGCGCGCGGTGTCCACCGCCATCCGCCGTCTGTCCCGCCTGCTCGACGACTACGACGCCAGCCTCCCCCAGTCGGCGCAGAGCCGGCAGGCGGAGCGGCGGATGCTGGAGGAGATCGACACCCTGTGGCGCACCGCGCCGCTGCGCGCCGAGAAGCCGTCGCCGGTCGACGAGGTGCGCTCGATCATGGCCGTGTTCGACGACACGCTGTTCACGACGGTGCCGCGGGTGTACCGCCGGATCGACGACGCCCTCGCGGCGGCCGGCGGCAGTCGTCCGCCGCTCGCCCCGTCGTTCGTGCGCGTGGGCACCTGGGTCGGCGGCGACCGCGACGGCAACCCGTTCGTGACCGCCGACGTCACCCGCCAGGCGGCGGGGATCGCGAGCCAGCACGTGCTGCTCGGGCTCGAGCACGCCGCAAGTCGCATCGGTCGCGCCCTGACCCTGGACGCGGCCACGACCCCGCCGACTCCGGCGCTGCTGGCTCTGTGGGAGGCCCTCGCCGGCGCGGACCCGGAGGCGGCGGCCGAGATCGCCGACCGCTCCCCGGACGAGCCGCACCGCCGTGTCCTGCTGCTGATCGCGCGTCGCATCGCCGCGGCCCGCGCCGGCGACGCGGGCTACGCGGACCCGGACGAGCTGCTCGCCGACCTGCGCGTGGTGCAGGACTCGCTCGCCGCCGCCGGCGCCGCCCGTCAGGCCTACGGACACGTGCAGGAGCTCATCTGGCAGGTCGAGACGTACGGGTTCCACCTCGCCGAGCTCGAGGCGCGCCAGCACTCCGCGGTGCACGCGAAGGTGCTCGCCGAGCTGGATGCCGGCGGCGAGCGCAGCGAGCTGGCCGAGGAGGTGCTCTCGGTGTTCCGCACGATCGCGGACATCCAGTCGCGGCTCGGCCCACGCGCCGCCGGCCGCTACATCGTCTCGTTCACGCAGTCCGCCCAGGACCTGGCGAACGTGCACCGGCTCGCCCGGTACGCGGTCGGTGCGGGCGCCACACCGCCGGTGCTCGACGTGATCCCGCTGTTCGAGACCTTCGCCGACCTGCAGGCGGCTCCCGGCATCCTGGCCGAGATCGTGCAGCATCCGGAGTTCGCGGCCCGCCTCGACGCGACCGGCCGGCGCCTGGAGGTCATGCTCGGCTACTCCGACTCGTCGAAGGATGTCGGCCCGGTCGCCGCGAACCTCGCGCTCTACGAGGCCCAGGCGCTCATCGCCGCCTGGGCGGACGAGAACGGCATCGAGCTGACGCTGTTCCACGGCCGTGGCGGGGCGCTCGGCCGCGGCGGCGGACCGGCGAACTCCGCGATCCTCGCGCAGCCGCCGCACTCGGTCGACGGCCGGTTCAAGCTGACCGAGCAGGGCGAGGTCATCTTCGCCCGGTACGGGGACGCCGACATCGCGATGCGTCACATCGACCAGGTCGGCGCCGCCGTGCTGCTGGCGTCCGCGCCCTCGAACGAGCAGCGCAACCGTGCCGCCGCGCAGCGCTTCGCCGAGGTCGCGCAGACCATGGAGGACGCCTCGAAGGATCGGTTCTACGCCCTCGTGCAGGCTCCGGGCTTCGCCCCCTGGTTCGCGACGGTGACCCCGATGGAGGAGGTCGGGCTGCTCGCGCTGGGATCGCGCCCCGCCCGGCGGGGGCTGTCGGTCGAGTCGCTGGCGGACCTGCGCGCGATCCCGTGGGTGTTCGCGTGGACGCAGGCGCGCATCAACCTCGCCGGCTGGTTCGGCCTCGGCAGCGCTCTCGAGGCCGTCGGCGACCTGGCCCTGCTGCAGGAGGCCTACCGCCAGTGGCCGCTGCTGCGGGCGATGGTCGACAACGTGGCGATGAGCCTCGCGAAGACCGACGACCGGATCGCGCGCGAATACCTCGCGCTGGGCGATCGCGACGACCTCGCGCAGCTCGTGCTCGACGAGCTCGCGCTGACCCGGTCGTGGGTCGTGCGCATCGCCGGCGGCGACGGGCTGCTCGCGAACAAGCCGGTGCTGCAGCGGGCCGTGAAGCTGCGCAGCCCCTATGTCGACGCGCTGTCCCTGCTGCAGCTGCGGGCGCTGCGCGGGCTGCGCGAGGCCCCTGCCGGCGCCCCGGCGGACCCGGAGCTGCAGCGGCTGCTGCTGTTGTCGGTCTCCGGCGTCGCCGCCGGGCTGCAGAACACCGGGTGACGTCCAGACCGTCGCCGCTCCGCGGCCGCGGAGCCTCCGGCGGCGCGCGTCAGTCGGCCGGCGTGTCGGCGGCGTGGCGCGCGAGCGAGGAGCCGTAGCGCTCGGTGAGCTGCACCATGTAGTCGGGGGCGTCGCCGTCCAGCCCGAAGACGAAGCCGGGGAAGTCCAGCTCCCGGCGCGCCGGGTCGATGGCCTCGGCCTCGGCGGCCGGCAGCAGCCGCATCGGCTCGCCGATCGCGACCCAGCCCAACGGCACGACCGTTCCCGCCGGCAGCGTCGTCCGCAGGTGGACCACGGCGTTCGTGCGCACGAGCGACCCCTTCCCGACGCGCGCGCCGTTGACCACGCGGCTGCCGGTGGCCAGGTACACCTCGTCCTCGACGACGGCGCCGGAGATGCTGGCCATCGGCCCCACCAGCACATGATCGCCGATGTGCACCGGGTGCACCGAGCTGGCGCGGATCAGCGCGTTCTCCATCACGATCACGTTGCGCCCGATCGTGATCGGCGACCCCTCGGCGGTGATCACCGCGCCGTGCAGGACTTGGCTGCCGGCGTCGATCGTCACATCGCCGCTGATGACCGCGGTCGGCGCGACGACGGCGTCCGGGTGGATGCGGGGGCTGGATCCGAGGTGCACGTAGCGCATGTCGCTCACGCTACGCCTGCACCGCCGCCGGCAGCGGGAAGATCGCGTCCAGCAGCTGCTGCGTCCACGCGATCAGCTCGGCGTCCGGCACGTGCTCGCCGGAGGCGGTCGGCAGCGGCACGACCAGCGCGTCGCCGGAGGCGACGAGCTTCGCCTTCGGATACAGCCGCTGCAGCCGGACCCGCAGCGAGTCCGGCAGATGCGCCGGCGCGACCCGCAGGTTCGGCCCCATCGCGACGACGTCGGACAGCCCGGATGCCGCGGCGCGGCGTCGCAGCCGCGCCATCCGCACGAGCCCCTCGACCTCGGCCGGCGGCGCGCCGTACCGGTCGGTGAGCTCGTCGACCACGAGGTCGAGCGCGTCGTGGGCCGCGGTGACGGACGCCGCCGCCGACAGCTTCTGGTACGCCTCGAGCCGCAGGCGCTCGCTGTCGATGTAGGACTCCGGGATGCGGGCCTGCACGGGCAGCTCGAGCCGCAGCTCGGTGGGGCCCTCGGCGTCCTCGCCCCGGAACGTCGCCACGGCCTCGCCGATCATCCGCAGATACAGGTCGAAGCCCACTCCCGCGATGTGGCCGGCCTGCTCGGCGCCGAGCAGGTTCCCGGCGCCGCGGATCTCCAGGTCCTTCAGCGCCACCTGCATCCCGCTGCCGAGGTCGTTGTTGACCGCGATCGTCTCCAGCCGGTCGGCCGCCGTCTCCGACAGGGGCTTGTTCTCGTCGTAGAGGAAGTACGCGTAGGCGCGCTCGCGCCCGCGCCCGACCCGGCCGCGCAGCTGATGCAGCTGGCTCAGGCCGTACTTGTCGGCCCGGTCGATGATGATCGTGTTCGCGTTGGAGATGTCCAGGCCGGTCTCGATGATCGTCGTCGAGACCAGCACGTCGGCCCGCCGCTCCCAGAAGTCGTCGACGACCTGCTCGAGCTGGTGCTCCCCCATCTGGCCGTGCGCGACGGCGATGCGCGCCTCGGGGACGAGCTCGGCCAGCTGCGCGGCGACCCGCTGGATCGAGGAGACCCGGTTGTGCACGAAGAACACCTGGCCTTCGCGCAGCAGCTCGCGACGGATCGCCGCGGCGATCTGCTTGTCGTTGCGAGGGCCGACGTAGGAGAGGATCGGGTGCCGGTCCTCGGGCGGCGTGGCCAGCGTCGACATCTCGCGGATGCCGGTGACCGCCATCTCGAGCGTGCGCGGGATGGGGGTGGCGCTCATCGCCAGGATGTCGACGTTCGTCTTCAGCTTCTTCAGCGCATCCTTGTGCTCGACGCCGAACCGCTGCTCCTCGTCGATGATCATGAGGCCCAGGTCCTTGAAGATCACCTTCTCGGTGAGGATGCGGTGGGTGCCGATGACCATGTCGATCGAGCCGTCGGCGAGGCCCGCGACGACGTCCCGGGCCTGCTTGTCGCTCTGGAACCGCGACAGCGGACGCACCTTGACCGGGAACCCGGCGAAGCGCTCGGCGAAGGTCTCCAGGTGCTGCTTGACCAGCAGGGTCGTCGGCACCAGCATCGCGACCTGCTTCCCCTCCTGGATGGCCTTGAACGCGGCGCGCACGGCCACCTCGGTCTTGCCGAAGCCGACGTCGCCGCTCAGCAGCCGGTCCATCGGCACCGGCTTCTCCATGTCAGCCTTGATCTCGTCGATCGTCTGCAGCTGATCGGGCGTCTCCGCGAACGGGAACGCCTCCTCCAGCTCGCGCTGCCACGGGGTGTCGGGGCCGAAGGCGTGACCCCTGGCCGCCATGCGCGCCGAGTAGAGCTTGACCAGCTCCACCGCGATGTCGCGGACCGCCTTGCGCGCCTTGCCCTTCGCGGCGGCCCAGTCGCTGCCGCCCATCTTGGAGAGCACGGGCGCCTCGCCGCCGACGTAGCGCGAGAGCTGGTCGAGCTGATCGGTGGGCACCGAGAGCCGGTCGCCCGGGTGCCCGCGCTTGGACGGCGCGTACTCGAGCACGAGGTACTCGCGCATGCTCTTGACCGGATTGCGACCGCCGCTGGAGACCTCGCGCTGCGTGAGCTCGACGAACCGGCCGATGCCGTGGGTGGCATGCACCACGACGTCGCCGGGCGTGAGCTGCAGCGGGTCGACGACGTTGCGCCGTCGCGAGGCCAGCTTCTTCACGGCGCGTCGATCGCCCGCGACCGTGCGCCCGTAGAACTCGCTCTCGGTGACGACGGCGAGCTTCGCAGCGGGCGCCTGGAACCCGCTCTCCAGCGCGCAGGTCACGATCAGCGCGGTGCCGGGCTCGGGCGGGGAGAGGACCTCGTCGACGCGGCGCGCGGCGACGCCGCGCTCGGCCAGCACGTCGCGGGCCCGGTCGGCCAGCCCTGCACCGGTGGCGGTGACCACGACGCGCCAGCCGTCCCGCAGCAGATCGGCCACCAGGCCGGTGGCGCCGTCGACGTTGCCCGCGAAGGACGGCACGGATGCCGCGGCCACCCGCACCGCCTCGTCGTCGACGAGCCCGGGCTCCGCGGCGTCTCCGGGCGCGTGGGCCCAGGTGCTGAGGGTCCACCACACGCCGCCGCGCCCGCGTGCCGCCGTGCGCAGCGTGTCGAGTGCGACGAAGTCGCCGGCGCCGAGGTCGACCGGGGTGTCGGCGCCCGCGACCGCCGCGCTCCACGCCGCCTCGAGGAACTCGCGGTTGGTGTCGGCGAGGGTCGCCGCCCGCGCACGGGCGCGCTCGGGATCGACGAGGGCGACGGCGGCCGCCCGCGGCAGGTAGTCGACGAGGGTGACCAGCTCGGGCAGCAGCGCGGGGGTGAGCGACTCCATCCCCTCGACGGGGATGCCCTGCGACATCTTCTCCAGCATCCCCGAGAGCGCCGGGAAGACCGGGATCAGCTCGAGGGCGCGGGCTCGCACCGGGTCGGTGAGCAGCAGCTCCCGGCCCGGCAGCAGCTCGATCCGCTCCACGGCACCGGGCAGCGACCGCTGGTCGGCGACCGAGAACGCCCGGATCTCGTCGACCTCGTCGCCGAAGAACTCGACGCGGTAGGGATGGTCCGCCGTCGGCGGGAAGACGTCGAGGATGCCGCCGCGCACCGCGAACTCGCCGCGACGGGACACCATGTCGACGCGGTGGTACGCGCGTTCGACGAGGCCGGCGATGACGGCGTCGAGCTCGTCGCCCCGCGCACCGGCGGCCAGCACGATCGGGGCGATGTCCGCGAGGCCCGGTGCGAGCGGCTGGATCGCCCCACGCACCGAGGCGGTCACCACGAGCGGGGTCGAGCCGTCCCAGGCGGCCATGCGACGCAGCACGTCGAGGCGCCGGCCGACGGTCTCCACGCTGGGGCTCAGGCGCTCGTGCGGGAGCGTCTCCCATGCGGGCACGTGCATGACCTCGACGCCGGGCAGCAGCCCCTCCAGGGCCGGCCCGAGCGTCTCGGTCCGGCGACCGGTGGGAGCGATCAGCAGCACGGCGGGCGGCAGGCCGTTCTCGCGCCGTCGCTCCAGGAGCGCCGCCACGAGCGGCGCGTCGAGCGCTGCCACGACGGAGAACTCGGCGTCGGACGCCGCGGCGTCCAGGGCGGCGGCGAAGGTCTCGGACTGCGCGAGGGCGCGCGCGATCCCGGGAACTGTCACTCGACGATCCTACGGGGCCACACGAGGACCAGGCCTCAGCGCGGCGCGTGCCAGCGCTGCTGCGCGGCCAGCAGGCCCTCGTCGACCAGCAGTTCGACGGCGTCGGCCGCCTCCGACACGAGGGCCGGGAGCACCTTGCGGTCGGACACGGAGAACGGGTCGAGCACCCAGTCGGCCGGATCCTGCCGCCCGGGCGGGCGGCCGATGCCGACCCGCACACGCGGGAACTCCGGCGTGCCGAGCGCCTTCGCGACGTCCCGGACCCCGTTGTGGCCGCCGTGGCCGCCGCCGGTCTTCAGCTTGAGCGTGTCGAAGGGGATGTCGAGCTCGTCGTGGACGACGATCACCCGCTCCGGCGGCACGTCGTAGAACCTCGCGAGATTCGCGGCCGGGCCCCCGGACACGTTCATGAAGGTGTTCGGCTTGGCCAGCACGAGCCGGTCGGCGCCCGGACGCAGCCAGGTCTCGACCACACGCGCGTTCGCCTTGTGGGCGCGGAAGCTCTCACCGCGGCGCGCCGCGAGCTCGTCGACGACCAGCTGCCCGACGTTGTGACGGGTGGCCGCGTACTGGGGCCCGGGATTGCCGAGGCCGATCACCAGCCATGTCTGCGCCATGTCGGCATCCTCTCGTCCCGCCCCATACTCCCCCGACGACCATGTCCCACCTCGGAGCGCTCAGGCAGTGTCTCAGCGGTCCGAAGTGGGACATCAACCGGTCCGAAGTGGGACACGGGCGGGGGTGGCGGATGCGGATCGCTCCGCGGCACGCGGATTACTCCGCGGCGGCCTCGGACTGCTCGGCGGCCTCCTCGGCGTCGGCCTCGGCGATCTCGGCCTCGGCGGCCAGCGCGGCGGCCGGCACCGAGATCGCGACGACGAGCAGGTCGGCCTCGCCGGCGAGGGCTGCGCCCGTGGGCAGCTTCAGGTCGCCGGCGGTGACGTGGGTGCCGTCCTCGAGGCCCTCGACGTCGACCTCGATGTTCTCCGGGATGTGGGTCGCCTCGACCTCGAGCAGCACGGTGGCGGCGTCCAGGTTCGCGATGGTGCCGGCGAAGGGCTCGCCCACCACGACGACCGGAACCTCGACCTGCAGCTTCTCGCCCTTCTTCACGACCAGCAGGTCGATGTGCTCGATGACCTGACGCACCGGGTCCTTCTGCACGTCCTTGACCAGCGCCAGCTGGCTCTTGCCCTCGACGTTCAGCTCCAGCAGGGCGTTCGCGCGACGCAGCAGCAGCGCCACCTGGTGGCCCGGCAGTGCGAGGTGCTGGGGGTCGGTGCCGTGGCCGTAGAGCACGGCGGGGATGTCGCCGGCGGCGCGGAGGCGTCGGGCGAAGCCCTTGCCGAACTGGGTGCGCACCTGCGCGTCGACCTTGTTGTCCTCAGACATGGTTGTTCTCCTTGCGGGCTCGAAGGGCCCTATCGCTGGCGGGTGGCGTACCCGCAATGGTCTCGACTCGAACGCGAGTGCGTGAGGAAGCCGGTGGGCTGCACACCCTCGTCGATAACGGACCCGCGTGCACGGGTCCCTCGCCGAAGTTCGTCCCGAGTCTACCAGCGCGACCAGTAGCATGAGAACGATGCGTCCGCGTCTTCGAAGGGGCTTTCCATGACCGTGCACCTGTCCGAGACCCTCGCTGCCACCCCGGCGTCCGATGTCCTCGTGACGGTCATCGGCGTGATGGCCCTCGTCTCGCTCATCGGCGTCGTGGGCGCCCTGTTCTCGCTCGGCCGCGCGCCCTACCGCGAGGACCGCTGACCCCGGACGCTCAGGCCCCGGCCTGCTGCTGCATCGCCTCGTCCGCCTCGGCGACGATGCGACGCATCGCCTCGGCGGCATCCACGCCCCGCCCGCTCGCCACCGCGAACGCGACGTCGTGGTGCCAGCGCACCGCGTCGGGGTTCGCCTCGTGGGGCATGAGCTCGTGCTGCGTCCGTCCCACGAGCACGGCGGCGACGGAGTCGGCCAGCGCGGCCAGCATCGCGTTGCCGGACGCCTCCAGCAGGGTGCGGTGGAACCGCACGTCCGCGTCGAGGTACTGGGCGCCGTCCGCGTCGTCCTCGGTGCGCGCCATCTCGACGACGGCGGACGACAGCCGCTGACGCTGGAGGTCGGTGGCGGATGCCGCCGCCAGCCGCGCCGCGAGCGGCTCGATCGCGCTGCGCAGCTGGCTGAGCTCGCTCAGCTGACGAGCGCGATCGGGACCGCTCAGCCGCCAGGTCATGATCTCGGGCGCGTAGACGTTCCAGCGTTCGCGCGGCAGCACCTCCACGCCGGCCTTGCGCCGCACCGCGACGAGGCCCAGCGACTGCAGCACGCGCACCCCCTCGCGTGCCGCCGAGCGGGACGCGCCCGCTGCGCCGGCGAGCTCGGCGGTGATCAGGCGCGTACCGGCCGGATGCTCGCCGTGCACGATCGCCGCGCCGAGCCGCTCGATGAAGGCGTCGTGCACGGGGCTGAGGCGAGCGGCGCTGGTCATGCCCCGATTATGCCGTGTGTGTGCGCGCTCACCCAAGAAGAGATCGGATGAGAATGACCCGTCCTCATAAAATGTCGTGCATATCCGACGTGTCTATGGTTTTATGTAGGGCAAATATAAGCGGTGCCGTCCCGCACCCCCGCCAGATCAAGGAAGCTCATGGCCGCTCTCGCACCCCTCTCATCCCTCCCCTCGCTCTGGGCCGCCGCCGCGGCCGACGACCCCTCGACCGTGCCGGCCGGACAGCTGATCACCGCCGCGGTCGTCGGCATCGCGGTGATCGTGGCGCTGATCAGCTGGGTCAAGCTCCATCCGTTCCTCGCGCTCACCCTGGGCGCCCTGGCGACCGGGCTCGTCGCGGGCATGCCCGTCGGGGACGCCGTCACGAGCTTCACGAGCGGCGTCGGCAGCACGATGGGCGGCGTCGGCGTCCTCATCGCGCTCGGCGCCATCTACGGCAAGCTGCTGGCCGACTCCGGCGGCGCCGACCGCGTGGTCGACACGCTCGTGGACCGCGCCACGCCGCGCACGCTGCCGTGGATCATGGGCTTCATCGGAGCCATCATCGGCCTGCCCATGTTCTTCGAGGTGGGCCTCGTGCTGCTGGTGCCGGTGATCATCCTCGTCGCGCGTCGCTCGCGGCTTCCGCTGATGCGCATCGCGATCCCGACGCTCGCCGGCCTGTCGGCGATGCACGGCCTCGTGCCGCCGCACCCCGGCCCGCTCGCCGCGATCGACGCGCTGAACGCGAACCTCGGCCTGACGCTCGCGTTCGGCGTGATCGTGGCGATCCCGGCCGTCATCATCTCCGGGCCGCTGTTCTCGCGCCTCGCCGCCCGCTGGGTCGACGTGCCGGTGCCGGACCTGTTCGTCTCGGCGGAGGACGCGGGGCGCACGCAGACACGGCGCCCCTCGTTCGGCGCGACGCTCGCGAGCATCCTGCTGCCGGTCGCGCTCATGCTCGTCAAGGCCGTCGCGGACATCGTCGCGCCCGATTCGACCGACGTGTGGAAGAGCGTCCTCGACTTCCTCGGCACGCCGGTCATCGCCCTGTTGATCGCGGTCATCGCCGGGTTCTTCATCCTCGGCCGCGGCGCCGGCTTCGACCGCGCGCAGCTTAACGCGACGGTGGGCTCCTCGCTCGGTCCCATCGCTGGCATCCTGCTGATCGTCGGCGCCGGCGGCGGCTTCAAGCAGGTGCTCGTGGACACCGGCATCGGCCAGGTCATCGCCGACCTCGTCGCCGGCTCCTCGATCTCGGTCCTCGTGCTGGCATGGCTCGTCGCGGTGGTCATCCGGGTCGCCACCGGATCGGCGACGGTCGCGACCATCACCGCCGCCGGCATCCTGCAGCCGCTCACCGACACCCTCAACGCGCCCATGACGGCACTGCTCGTGCTCGCCATCGGCTCCGGCTCGGTCTTCCTCTCGCACGTCAACGACGCCGGCTTCTGGCTGATCAAGGAGTACCTCGGCCTCTCCATCCCGCAGACTCTGAAGTCGTGGACCGTGCTCGAATGCCTCATCTCGGTGACCGGGCTGGGCGGCGTGCTCGTCCTGAGCCTGTTCGTGGGAGCGTGAGCGCGATGACCACCCGTCCTCCCGTCCTCGTGTTCATGGGCGTGTCCAGCACCGGCAAGTCGACCGTCGCGGCGATGCTCGCCGGGCGGCTGGGCTGGCCGTTCCAGGAGGGCGACGATCTGCATCCGGCCGCCAACGTCGCGAAGATGGCCGCCGGCCACGCGCTCAACGACCAGGACCGGGCTCCCTGGCTCGACATCGTCGCGGCATGGATCGACGAGCGGATCGCCCGTGGCGAACCCGGGATCATCACGTGCTCGGCGCTCAAGCGCCGCTATCGCGACGTGCTGCGCCGCGACGAGGTGACCTTCGTGCACTTCACCGGCGACCGCGCGCTCATCCTCGACCGGATGATGCGCCGGCAAGGACACTTCATGCCGCCCGCGCTGCTGGACTCCCAGTTCGGCACGCTGGAGGCGCCCGGCACCGACGAGCGGTCGATCGCGATCGACGTGGCCCAGACGCCGGCGGAGCAGGCCGATGAGATCGTCACGCGGCTCGGCCTGGTGCCGTGGCCGTGAGCGGCCCCGGCCGGCGGACACGGACCCGGTACAGTGACGTGGGCAGATCCGCCCACCCGACTTGTGGAGCAGCGACATGGTGACAACGACTCAGGCGACGGCGAATATCGGTGTGGTGGGCCTGGCGGTGATGGGGTCGAACCTGGCCCGCAACCTCGCCAGCCGCGAGGGCAACACCGTCGCGGTGTACAACCGCAGCCGAGCCAAGACCGACGAGCTGGTCGCCGCGCACCCCGAGGCGGGCTTCGTCCCGACGTTCTCGTACGAGGAGTTCGCGGCATCCCTGCGCAAGCCGCGCGCGGCGATCGTCATGGTCAAGGCCGGTGCCGGCACGGATGCCGTCATCGACGAGCTCGTGAAGGTGTTCGAGCCGGGCGACATCATCGTCGACGGCGGCAACGCGCTGTTCACCGACACGATCCGCCGCGAGAAGGCCGTGCGCGCCACGGGCATCAACTTCGTCGGGATGGGCGTGTCCGGCGGCGAGGAGGGCGCCCTGCTCGGCCCGTCGCTCATGCCCGGCGGCTCGGACGAGTCCTGGGTGACGCTCGGCCCGATCCTGCGCTCCATCGCCGCCGTCGCAGGCGGCGAGCCGTGCGTGACCCACGTCGGTCACGACGGCGCCGGCCACTTCGTCAAGATGGTGCACAACGGCATCGAGTACGCCGACATGCAGCTGATCGCCGAGGCGTACGATCTCATCCGCCGTGCCACCGGCAAGACGCCGGCCCAGATCGCCGACGTGTTCGCCGAGTGGAACCGGGGCGAGCTGGAGAGCTACCTCATCGAGATCACCGCCGAGGTGTTGCGGCAGACGGATGCGACGACCGGCGAGCCGCTGGTCGACGTGATCGTCGACCAGGCCGGCGCGAAGGGCACCGGCGGGTGGACCGCGCAGACCGCCATCGACCTGGGCGTGCCGGTCTCCGGCATCGCGGAGGCGGTGTTCGCCCGGTCGCTGTCGAGCCACCCCGAGCAGCGCGCGACCACCGCCGGTCTGCCCGGCCCCGCCGAGGGGTTCGCCGCCGCCGACCCGGACGCGTTCGTCGAGCAGGTGCGTCTGGCCCTGTACGCGTCGAAGATCGTCGCGTACTCGCAGGGGTTCGACGAGATCCGCGCCGGCGCCGCGCAATACGGCTGGGACATCGATCTCGGCAAGGTGGCCGCGATCTGGCGCGGGGGCTGCATCATCCGGGCGCAGTTCCTGAACCGCATCACCGACGCCTATGCCGAGACGCCGGATCTGCCGGTGCTGCTGACCGCACCGTTCTTCGTCGACGCGCTGGGCCGGGCCCAGGACGCCTGGCGCGGCGTCGTCCAGACGGCGGCGGCCGCCGGCATCCCCGCCCCCGCCTTCTCCTCGTCGCTGGCCTATTACGACGGTCTGCGCGCCGAGCGTCTGCCCGCCGCGCTCATCCAGGGCCAGCGGGACTTCTTCGGCGCCCACACCTACAAGCGCGTCGACCGCGAGGGCACGTTCCACACGCTGTGGTCGGGCGACCGCACCGAGGTCGAGGCCGAGGACACCCACTGACGGTCCCACGGATGCCGGCACGAAGCCGCCGCGGGCGCCCGCTGCTCGCGGCGGCTTCGGCCGTCTACCTGGCGGTGCTCGCCGCGCTGACCCTGGGACCGCAGCCCGAGGCCGCCGGCGACGGGATCGGCGCCGTCGCCGCCTGGCTGCACGGCTGGCCGCCGACCGCGTGGGTCGACGCGGCCCTCATCGAGTTCTGCTCGAACATCGCGCTGTTCGTGCCGTGGGGCGCGCTCTGCGTGCTGTGGTCCAGGCGGCGCCGGTGGTGGCTCGGCATCCTGACCGGCCTCGCCGCCAGCGGGGTCATCGAGACCGTGCAGGGGCTGCTGCTGCCCGGGCGGGTGGCCGACGTGCGCGATCTGATCGCGAACACGCTCGGCGCCGCGGCCGGCGCTCTCGTGCTGCGCGC
>NZ_JASGEL010000132.1:0-10556 GCF_047606385.1 Microbacterium sp. | reverse complement strand
CGCCTCGCCGATGTCGGCGACGCCGAGCCGGGTCGCGCCGCCGGCCAGGGCCGCCGCCGCGGTGCGTGCCGCCCCGTGCCCGTAGCCGTCGGCCTTGACGATGGCGATGACCTCGACGCCGACGAGCCGCCGCAGCTGGCGCACGTTGGCCTCGATCGCGGCGACGTCGATCGTCGCCTCGCGCATGACACCCGCCGGCATCCGGCTCATCGGAACCTCCCCCTGTGCCGGCCTCCAGGGTACGCGCCCGAGCCGCTCACACCGCGTCGAAGAAGCCGAGAAGCGCGGAGACCAGTCCGTCGGGTGCGGACAGCTGCGGCGCATGGTCGGCGTCGAGGGTCACGACCGTCGCCCCCGGGGTGCGGCGCTGCATGTGGCGCTGCACCGCCAGCGGGATGTCGCGGTCGTCGGTGGCCTCGATGTAGAGCCGGCGCAGTGCGCCGAACCCCTCCGGTCGCCACACGGGCACCACGTCCAGGCCCGCGTCCCACTGCGGCTGGAGACGGCGGGCGGCGCCGATCGCGGCCGCCGGGTCGGCGCGCTGGAAGAGCACGGCCACCGCGGCGTCCGGGGGAACGACCGTGCCGCGGCCGTCGAGCGCACGTTCGAGGAACGGTGCGGCGCCCATGAGCTCGTCCTCCGTGCCGAGCTCGGCGCGGAGGACGTCGAATCCGACGCCCGAGGGGAGCATGATCCCGGCGACGAACACCACGCCCGCTACACGGTCGGCCATCCGATCCGCGGCGACGGTGACCACGATCCCGCCGCCCGAGTGCCCCACGAGGAACAGCCGGCCGCCGGCGGACGACGACGCGTCGAGCACCGCCTGCACCTGCGACTCCAGGCCGCTCTCGCTCTCGGGTCCGGTCGAGTCGGGAAGCGTCACCGCGACGACGTCGTATCCGGCATCCGCCAACGGAGCGGTGATCGGATCCCAGACCCACGCGGACGCCCACGCACCGTGCACGAGCACCACGCACGGGCGTCCGCCGGAGGACGGTCTCACGCGTTCCCGCTCCCGGTGAGACGGGCCGCCTCGCGGTGCGCCCCCTCGTTCTTCTTGATCAGCTTGAGCCCGGCGAGCTTGGCCTCGACGTGCTCCTGGAGCGTGACCGCCGCGTAGTGGGCGACGCCGCCCTCCGGGACGAACCCGGGCAGCGGCGCCACGACCGCGGCGGGGTTGCCGTCCTCGAAGTAGGCCGCGGAGCGGCGTCGGCGGATCGTGCCGTCGACGATCGGCGGCTTCACCCGGTGCAGTGTGGAGCTCCACTGATCGTTGGTGAGGCGCGCCATCACGTCGCCGATGTTCACGAGGAACGCGTCATCCGCGGGCTGCACGTCGTTCCACCCACCGTCGGCGTCGAGGACCTGGAGCCCCGCGACCTGATCGGCCCACAGCACCGTCACCAGGCCGAAGTCGGTGTGCTCGCCCATGCCGGTCATCTCCGCGCCGAGCTCGACGGATGCCGGCGGGAGCGCGTAGTTGTTCATGCGCAGGACGTCCAGCGAGTTCCGGACGAACGGGTCGAACGACCCCGACGGCACGTCCAGCGCGTCTTCGAAGATGCGGGTCAGGGTGCGCGCGACACGCTGCGCCTCGGCGAAGTAGGCCTCGACGGCGATCCGGAACCCGGGCACCTCCTCGGGCCAGACGTCGCCCGGGTAGGCGGCGGTCGCCGGGCCGCCGCCCGGGAAGTCCCCGGGGGTGACACCCACGTTGAACGCCTCGAAGAAGTCGTTCATCCGCGAGGCCGGATCGATGCCCAGGGTGTAGCTGAGGGTCTCGCTCTTGGGCGGCGTGTACCCGCGGTTCTCGCTCTTCGGCCGCATGTACGCCTTCTTGTCGTCGAGGCCGAGTCCGAAGAAGCCGTCGATCGCCGCGACGAGCCCGTCGATCACGTCGTCGCGCACACCGTGGCCGACGATCTGCATGAAGCCGACGGTGCGGCAGGCGTGGTCGACGGCCGCGGCGACGGCTGCGCGCTCGTCGGCCGATCCGTCGCCGCTGTAGGGCGAGATGTCGATCGTCGGCACGGTGAACGGCGTTGACACGGAACGACCTCCTGCGGGCGACCGGATCGTCCGGTCGCGATCGTGCGCCACGGTATAGCGGCCAGATGACGGCCAGGTTTCCCCCGCCTGTCGGCCTATGCTGAGCGCGTGACAGACGACCGCGGTGCCGGCCCGGCGACCGACGACGCGCTGATCGGTCGCTCGCTCGGCCGCGAGATCCGGGCCGCGCGCACGGCGAAGAAGCTGTCGACGCGGGCGCTGGCGGCGTCCGCCGAGATCAGCCAGCCGTTCCTCAGCCAGATCGAGTCGGGCCACACGATGCCGTCGATCTCGACGCTGTTCCGGCTCGCGAAGGTGCTGGGCATCTCGCCGTCCGCGCTGCTGCCGAGCCCGCCCGAGCCCGACCCGGTGCGGGTGAGCCGGCGGGCGGATGCCGAGACCGTCGCGGTCTCGGAGCGCGACGACCGCGCGTCCAGCCGCATCATCTCGGCGGAGGCCGAGCGCGGCGCGACCGTGCAGGAGTACCGCATCGGCGGGCCGTACCTCGGCGACTGGTTCGAGTCCGACGGGGAGAACACGGTGTACGTCGTCGACGGCATCCTGACCGTGATGATCGAGGGTCGCGGCGAGTGGCAGCTCGGCCCCGGCGACGCGCTCGCGCACCCGGGCGCCCTGCGCAACCGCTGGGCGGTGCAGGACGCCGCCGCCACCACGGTGCTGCTCGTGCACACCCCGCCGGTCTGAGTCCTCGGCTGCTCCCTCTTCTGTTCCGCGAGACCGCATCTCCGCGCCGAGGACGTGGGGTGACCCCACCGTCTCGGCGCGGAGATGCGGTCTCGCGGAACGGGGGACGAAACGCAGCCGTAACGTGATTGGTATTTGCAATCAACGATAGGGGAATAGCTTCGGGGCATGCCCACCGACTTCCCCCTGCGCGAGCGGGTCGCGCGCTTCCTCGCCGACGACCCGGGGCGCCTGCTCATCGGCGGCGCGTGGGCGGATGCGGCGGACGGCGCCCGCTTCGCCACGATCGACCCCGCCACCGGGCGCACGCTCGCGCAGGTCGCCCGCGGTCAGAGCTCCGACGTCGACCGGGCCGTCGCCGCCGCGCGCCGTGCGCTGACCGTGGAGCCGTGGGCATCGATGAGCGCCACCGACCGTTCGGCGCTGCTGTGGCGCATCGCCGACCTCATGACGGCGCACCTCGACGACCTCGCGGAGCTGGAGACCCTCGACCAGGGCAAGAGCCTGCGCACCTCACGGTTCGGTGAGATCCCCGCGGCCGTGAACCAGTTCCGCTACTACGCCGGCTGGCCGACGAAGATCACCGGCGAGACGATCCCGGCGTCCAGCGGCAAGACCCCGGCCGGCCGGCAGCTGTTCGCCTACACCCGCCGCGAGCCGGTCGGCGTGGTCGGCGCGATCGTGCCGTGGAACTCGCCGATGGTGATGACCGCCATGAAGCTCGCCCCGGCGCTCGCGGCGGGCTGCACGATCGTGCTCAAGCCCGCCGAGAACACGCCGCTGACCGCGCTGTACCTCGGCCGGCTGCTGCAGGAGGCCGGTGTCCCCGAGGGCGTCGTGAACATCGTCACCGGCTTCGGCGCCGAGGCGGGCCAGGCGCTGGCCGACCACCGCGGCGTCGACAAGATCGCCTTCACCGGCTCGACAGCGGTCGGCAAGCGGCTCCTCGCGAGCGCCGCCGGCAACCTCAAGCGCCTCACGCTCGAGCTCGGCGGCAAGTCGCCGTCGATCGTCATGCCGGACGCCGACCTGCCCGCCGCCATCGCGGGCGTGTCCGGCGGCATCTTCGACAACGGGGGGCAGGTGTGCGTCGCGAGCGCTCGCATCTATGCGCATCGCGACGTGTACGAGGACCTCGTGGCGGGCATGGCCGCACGCGGCGACGCGCTGCGGCTCGGGCACGGGCTCGACCCGGACACCGACCTGGGACCCCTCGTGAGCACCGCGCAGGCCGAGCGGGTCGAGCGGTTCGTCGCCGAGGGCCGGGCCGAGGGCGTGACCGTGGTCACCGGCGGCGAGCGCACCGAGGACACCTTCTACTCCCCCACGGTGCTCACCGACGTGCCGGCGTCCGCACGCCTGATGCGCGAGGAGATCTTCGGCCCGGTCGCCGTGGTCACGCCCTTCGACGACCTCGACGAGGTCGTCGGCTGGGCCAACGACTCCGACTACGGCCTGGCCGCGAGCGTCTGGTCCGAGGGGCTGAGCGCCGCGCACCGCATCGCGGCCCGACTGCAGGCCGGCACGGTCTGGGTCAACTGCCACAGCATCCTCGGCCCGGATCTGCCCAAGGGCGGCCACAAGGAGTCCGGCTGGGGCTACGAGAACGGGGCGCAGGGCCTGGAGAACTACCTCGAGACCAAGAGCGTGGTGATGGCGCTGTGAGCGGACGCATCCTGCTCGGCGTGTTCGAGATGATGAACCCCAGCAACGGGATGCCGACCTGGACCCACCCCGCCGGCCGAGGCGACGACTGGGACCGGCTCGAGTACTGGGTGACGCTCGCGCGCGAGCTGGACGCCGCCGGCTTCGACTTCCTGTTCTTCGCCGACACCTACGGCTACGCGACGCTGCAGGGCCGCATGCCGGCGGAGGTCGCGGCGCACGGCATCCAGTTCCCGGCCCTGGACCCGATGCTCGCGATCGCGGCGCTCGCGCGGGAGACCGAGCGCATCGGGTTCGTCGTCACCTCGCCCACCACCGTCGAGAAGCCGTACGCGACCGCACGCAGGTTCGCCACCCTCGACCGTTTCACGAACGGGCGCATCGGCTGGAACGTGGTGACCGGCAGCTCGCAGGCCACCACCGACGAGCTGTTCGGCGTGACCCGGACGCTCGGCCACGACGAGCGGTACGACGCCGCGGACGAGTTCCTCGACACCTGCCTGCGGTTCTGGGAGCACAGCTGGGAGGACGACGCCGAGGTGCGCTCCCGCGACGTGTACGCCGATCCGGCGAAGCTGCACGCCGTCGACGTGCACGGACGGCACCAGCGCTCCCACGGGATCTTCGCCGTGCCGCCGACGCCGCAGCGCACCCCCGTGCTGTTCCAGGCGGGCACCAGCGACCGCGGCCGGGCCTACGCCGCACGCAACGCGGAAGCCGTGTTCATCCAGGGGCAGACGATCTCCGCGGCCGCCGCGCACGTGCGCGACATCCGGGAGCAGGCGGTGCGCCACGGCCGCGCCCCGCACGATGTGAAGGTCGTCACCGGGATGACCGTGACGGTCGCGCCGACCGAGGACGAGGCGCGCATGCTCCGCGCCGAATACGAGGACGTGCTGGGCCTCGACGACGCCGCCGTCATGTTCGCCGGGATCACCGGCATCGACCTGACGGGGATTGACCCCGACACCCGCGTCGCCGATCTGCGGACCGATCTCGGGCAGACCCTGATCGACCGGTACGCGCGGACCGATCCGGACATCCGCGTGCGGGCGGTGCTCGACCAGTTCCGCACGCGGGCGATCCGCGGCTTCCAGGTCACCGGAACGCCGGTCCAGGTCGCGGACGAGATCGAGGCGATCGTCGACGGCACCGGCATCGACGGCATCATGCTCGAGCCGACCTTCGGCGGTCCCGGCGCCTACCGCGCGTTCATCGACCTGGTGCTGCCGCTGCTGCGCGCCCGCGGCCGCATCGCGAGCACGGTCGCGGACCCCGGGAGGGACGCCGACGGCGAGGCTGGCATCGGATCCGGGAGGGGTGAGGACGCCGACGGCGAGGCTGGCATCGGGCCTGGCGGGCGTCGGCCGCAGGCCGACGCGGGACGGCCTCCCCGTCGGCATCCTCGCCCCGACCCCACGACCGCACGCGCGCCCTCCCTGCGAGAGCGCCTCACCGGAAGCCCGCGCCTGGCCCCCACGCATCCCGCGCACCGTCTCGCCGCCCGGGCGGCCGACGACATCAGAGAAGCGCCCGCCGGCGCCCGAGAAAGAGAGAACGCATGAGAGCCGATGCCGTCGAGGCGGTGATCCGCGGGTTGAAGAAGGCCGGCGTCTCCATCGCCACCTACCTGCCGGACTCGCTCCTGAAGGAGCTGTACCCGGCGCTGGACGCGGATGCCGACATCCGCACCATCCCGGTCACCAACGAGGGCGAGGGCGCGGCGATCGCCGGCGGCGTGTTCCTCTCCGGCAAGCGCGCCGTGCTCGTCATGGAGAACTCCGGGCTGCGGGCCGCGACCGAGCATCTGGCCCGGATGGGCCTGGGCGCCGGCATCCCGGTCGTGATGATCATGAGCTACCGCGGCGAGATCGGCGAGAACAACTGGTGGGCCATCCCGCACGGGATCACGATGGAGCCGCTCCTGCAGGCGCTGCGCACCCCGTACACGATCGTGCGCGAGGTGGAGGCGATCGAGCAGGCGATCGTGAACGCATACGAGACGGCGTACGCGTCGTACTACCACGTCGCCGTCGTGCTGGCGGGAGGGCTGGTCCGATGAGCTACAGCCGGTTCGAGGCCATGAAGCTGCTGGGCGCACGGGTGGACGCCGAGGCCCTCGTCATCCTCTCGCTGGGCGGCGCGGTCGACGAGTGGTACAACGCCGCCCCGCACATGCGCGCGGCGAGCCTGTTCCAGCAGCAGCTCGGCTGCGTCACGCCGGAGGCGTTCGGCCTCGCCGCGGGGCTCCCCCACCGCCGGATCGTCTCGCTGGACACCGACGGCGGGCTGCTGTTCAACCTCGGCATCCTCGCCACCCTCGGCAACGAGAAGCCCGCGAACCTCTTCGTCGTCGTGTGGGACAACGAGCAGTACCAGTCGATCGGGGGCCCGCGCACGCACACCGCCGCCGGCAACGTCGACCTCGCCGCGATCGCCCGCGGGGCGGGCGTACGCCACGCCTACACCGCCGAGACCCTCGACGAGTTCGACGCGCACTGCGCGGCGGGCCTCGGCGCGTCGGAGCCCTACCTGGTGGTGGCCAAGACCGACGGCATCCTCGAGCCGGGCATCCGGCGCAAGCACTCCGACGGTCGCGAGGACAAGTACATCTTCGTGCGTCATGTCGAGGAGATCGAGGGCGTGACCATCATGGGACCCAGCGAGCACAACTGATGCCCCTGACGACGGCTCCCGCCGCCGCCTACGACTATCTCGTCGTGGGCGGCGGCGCGGCCGGGTGCGTGCTCGCGGCCCGGCTGAGCGAGGACCCCGCCGCGCAGGTGCTGCTGGTCGAGGCGGGGCCCGACCATCGCGGTGTCCGCGAGCTCCTCGACGCCGCCCGGTGGGACGCGCTCATCGGCGGCCGCTACGACTACGGCTATCGCTCCACCCCGACCGACCATGTGCTCGGCAGGTCGGTCGGGATGCCGCGCGGCCGCGTGCTCGGCGGCAGCTCGTCGACCAACGCCATGCTCTGGTACCGCGGCAACCGCGCCGACTACGACGCATGGGCGGACGCCGGGGCCACCGGCTGGGGCTACGACGACCTGCTGTCGTACTTCCGCCGGTCCGAGTCGCGACCCGGCGGAGACCCCGCGTACCGGGGGCTCGCCGGCCCCATGCGGGTGGCGCCGCTGGCGCGGCTGCATCCCATCGCGCACGCTCTGATGTCCGCGGCGGCCGATCGCGGGCTGCCGGTCATCGAGGACGCCAACGCCGCCGACGACGAGGGCGCCTGCTACGCCGACTACAACGCCGTGGAGGTCGCCGGTGGCGGGTTCGAGCGGTGGAGCGCGGCCCGCGCCTATCTCGAGCCCGCGCTGGGACGGCCGAACCTGGACGTGCTGACAGGCAGCCCGGTCCACGCGGTCGTGCTCGAGGGCGACCGGACGGCGGGGGTGCGACACCTCGTCGACGGCACGCTCGTGGAGACCCGGGCGGATGCCGTCGTGCTCGCCGCGGGAGCGCTGGACACCCCGCTGCTGCTGCAGCGCTCGGGGATCGGCGATCCGGCACGGCTCGCCGCGGTCGGCATCCGCCCCGTGCACGAGCTGCCAGGCGTGGGCGAGAACTTCCAGGACCACCCGCTGATCCTCGGCGTGAACTTCCGCGCCCGCGCCGGCCTCGGCGAGGTCGTCGGCAACGGCGGCGGCACGATGCTGAACTGGCGCAGCTCGTACGCCGCCCGCGGTCCCGACCTGCACGCGGTCGTCGCGCACGGCTCGCGCGGCGACGAGACGCTGCACGAGCGGTACGACCTCGGCGGCGATCGCGTGTTCGCCCTGGTCCCGGGGCTCTACGGCTCGCGGTCGGTCGGATGGGTGCGGGCACGGGCGGCGGATGCCGAGGTGCCCGCCGACATCCAGCCGAACTACCTCGCCGACCCGATCGACCTCGCGGCGATGATCGAGGCGCTCGACATGGCCCAGGACCTCGTCGCCTCGCCGGCCTACGCCGGACTGGCGGCCGGGCCGCTGACGCCGCCCCCGGGGCTCGACCGCGCCGCGCGCGTGCGCTTCGTGCGCGAGAACATCGGATCGTTCTTCCACTGCTCGGGCACCGCCCGCATGGGCGTCGACGAGCTCGCCGTCGTCGACCCGTCGCTGCGGGTGCGGGGGCTGTCCGGACTGTGGGTCGCCGACGCCTCGGTGATGCCGTCCATTCCGACGTGCAACACGCAGGCGCCCACCATCGCGATCGCCGAGCGCGCCGTCGAGCTGATCGCCGCCGCATCCGGCTCGCCCGTCCGCGCGAGCCCGTATTCATCCCCCGAACCCGTACCGGGTTCACGCGCATCGGATACGGGTTCGCGAACCGAGTACGGGCTCGCGGGTGAGGATGGTGCCATGCCAGAACAGGAGAGATCCGCATGATCCGGGCCGAGCTGCCGTCGTACTCGCAGGACCCCGCCGCACTGCGGCGCGCCTTCTCCGTCTTCCCCTCGGGGGTCGTCGCGATCCTCGCCGAGGTCGACGGGCGCGTGCAGGGCATCGTCGCCTCGGCGTTCACCGTCGGTGTCTCGACCGATCCGCCGCTGGTGTCGTGCGCGGTGCAGCGCACCTCCACGACGTGGCCGGTGCTGCAGCGCGCGTCCCGGCTGGGCGTGACCGTGCTCGCCGACGGGCAGGGGACGCTCGCACGGCAGATCGCGGGTCCCGACCGCGAGCACCGGTTCGACGGCGTGCCGCTGCGCGAGACCGGATCGTCCGCGCGGTTCATCGACGGCTCGCCGCTGTGGCTGGAGTGCCGGCTGTACGCCGAGCATCCCGCCGGGGATCACACGATCGCGCTGCTGGAGGTCACGGCGCTGGGCACGCTGCCGGAGCTGGAGCCGCTCGTGTTCCACCGCTCCGACTTCCGCACCCTGCAGCTCGCGCAGGACGACCTGGAGTGAGGCTGCGCATAACTCAGGCAGAACGGCCGATTCTCGCCCGATGAACGACGGATGCCGCGATTCTGCCTGAGTTGTGAACGCGTGACGCCGGCGCTCAGCGCGCGAACTTGGGCGTCGGCGGCTCCCAGGCGGCGAGCTCGGCGAGCAGCTCGTCCGGGGTGTGCACGACGATGAGCGAGTCGCGGAACGTCCCCGCCATGAACCCCGA
Source organism: Microbacterium sp. (assembly GCF_047606385.1). Lineage (GTDB taxonomy): Bacteria > Actinomycetota > Actinomycetes > Actinomycetales > Microbacteriaceae > Microbacterium. The sequence goes on along the minus strand of NZ_JASGEL010000132.1, from coordinate 1,029 downwards.
CGCCACCATGTGGTCGAGCATCGCCAGCAGGGGCTGCCAGAAGCCGTCGACGTCGTAGATCGCGACCGGCTTGGCGTGGAAGCCGAGCTGCAGCCAGGTCCACGCCTCGAACAGCTCCTCGAGCGTGCCGGGGCCGCCGGGCAGGGCGACGAAGCCGTCGGCGAGCTCGGCCATGCGCATCTTGCGCACGTGCATGTCCGGCACGATCTCCAGCGAGGTCAGTCGGGGATGCGCCAGCTCCGCATTCACCAACGCCTGCGGGATCACGCCGAACACCTCGGCGCCCGCGTCCAGGGCGGCATCCGACACCACGCCCATGAGACCCGTGTGACCGCCGCCGTAGACGAGCGCGATGCCCGCCTCGCCCAGCCGCGTGCCGACCGCCCGAGCCGCCGCCGCGAACACGGGGTCGTTTCCGGGCGCCGAGCCCGTGTACACCGCGATCCGCTGCATCCTGCTCATCCGTCCTCCTCCTGCGGCGCTGCTGCTGCTCGCATCCTCACCCCGCCATGTCCCAGTTCGGCGCGGTATGGCGTGCGCATAGCGCGCCGAACCGGGACACCAACCGCGCGAAAGTGGGACATGCTGCTCACGGGGCGGCGCTCTCCGCCACCACGTACGCCGCCGCAAGACCCGCGTCGTGCGACAGCGACAGGTGCAGGGTCGTGATGCCGCGGGCGGCGACCGTCGCCGCAGTCCGGCCCGACAGCGTGAACCACGGCCGGCCGGACTCCTCCGCCGTCACCTCGATCTCGGTCCAGTGGACGCCGTCCGAGCCGCCCAGCGCCTTGATCAGCGCCTCCTTCGCGGCGTAGCGCGCGGCCAGCGACCGTGGCTTCAGCACCCGCTCCGCCGGCGAGAACAACCGCTCCCGCAGACGCGGCGTGCGCGCGAGGTGGGCCTCGAAGCGCGGCACGTCGACGAGGTCGACCCCGATCCCGGCGATCACCTCCCCCCGCCCTCGCGAGACGTCGCGGATGTCACGAGAAACACCGCGGAGCGTGACATCCGCGCGAGACGTCGCGGATG
>NZ_JASGEL010000131.1:0-89815 GCF_047606385.1 Microbacterium sp. | reverse complement strand
CGGCGGCCAGCGGGTCGTCCCCTGCCGCCGACACCAGGCGCCGGACCAGCGGCCGGGCGCCGCCGTGCCACACCGCGGCGACCCCCATCCCGCCCCAGGCGAATCCGGGACGACGCAGATACCACCCCGGGTCGCCGATCATCTCGGCCGGGGCGTCGTGCAGATCCAGCGGTGCGCTGACGACCGACGGCAGCCCCACGCCCGCCCACGGGCCGGTGCGCGCGGCGACCTCCGGGCGGCGCAGGTCCACGGCGAACAGCGCACGCTCGTCGTCGACCCAGGCGGTGACCAGCGCACGGGTCAGCCGCCCCGCCAGCGAGCACCAGGGCTTCGTGCCGGTCAGCAGCCAGCCGGCGCCGGCGCAGCGGGCGCGGACCGCGACCCCCGGCCCTTCCGCCGCGAAGACGCCCCACACCGCGTCGGGGTCGTCGAGGGCGTCGGCGGCCGGGTGTTCGGCGCGGGCCTGCGCGAGGATCGCGCGCGCATCCAGATGCGGCTCCAGCATCCGCGCGGCCGCGACGTCGATCTCGGCCGCGCGCGACAGCAGACTCCAGAGCCCGGCGGTGTCCTCGCCCGGCAGCGGCGCGAGCCGCCCCACGCGACGGACCCAGGCGAGGGTGGCCGGCACGTCGGCGCCGAAGCGGCCGATGTCGGCGGCGTCCCGCAGGATCTCGGCGAGGTGCGACGGCACGTCCTCGAGATGCGGCGGCATGTCCTCAGAGTGCGACGGCACGTCCTCGGGGTGCGGCGGCGTCCGGACGGGCGGCGGGGCGAATGCGCACATACCCGGAGCGTAGGAACCCGCGACCCCGGGCGACCCGGGCTTGACAGCATCCGTGCCGCCTGACATCCACCGTCGCAGAATCACGTCGCCGTCGCAGGATTCCGGGGAGATCCTGCGACATCCGTGCGATTCTGCGACGCCCGCTCGCGCGGCTGCCTCAGTCCGACACCGGACGGGTCGTGTCGAGGGGGATCCGGGGCGGCTCGACGCCCAGCACGACGGCGTCGGCGTCCACCCGCTCGACGCAGTCCCACGGCACGATGCGGGAGTCGCGGTGCAGCCACCCGATCAGGGTCGCGAGCGGCGCGGGCCGGGTCACGCGGCCCCGCTCGTAGCCGTACATGGGCAGCCGGCTGTGCCGCGTCACGACCAGCGCGACGACCTGGAGCGGCCCCTCGTGCCGGCCGTCGCGCGGGCCGCGGCGGAACCGCACGTCCATGACCGTGCCGCGGGGCGAGCCGTCCGGGCCGCGCAGGGCCTTGCCGACGATGTCACTCAGGAGCATGGCGACCTCCCGGGATGCGGGCGATCACACGGTCCCGGACCCATCGCTCCACCCAGCCGACGTCGAGGTCCTCGGCGGCGACGAGCACCTCGACGACGGTGCCGATGCGTCCGACGTCCGCCCAGGCGATCCGCTCCCGTCGCGACCGGGGCATGCGCCCGCCGAAGATCCGCGGCAGCAGCGACGACCCGACGAGCACCGCCGTGACCCGCTGGTCGGCGGAGTGGTCGATCGTGACGCCGAGCTCCACGCCGTCGATCTCGAGGTCGTCGACCGTGCTCACCGGGACCCCGTCGCGGTCCAGGATCTGCCGGTCGAGCAGATGGTCGACCGCGTCGATGCCGCGGCCGTCGGGATCGCGGTACCACTCCGCCGGCCGGGGATCCGACGCCGGCCTCATGAGCCCATCCCCGAGACGATCAGCAGCGGGATCGCGGCGAGGGCCGCGACCAGGATCACCACGAGGAACACCACGCCCAGCGCGTTGCGGACCCGCCCGTTGACGGCATCCCCCATGTAGTCCGGATCGTTGGCGACCACGAGGATGGGGAGGTACGTCAGCGGGAGCGCCACGGCGGAGAAGACCACGGACAGCTCGGTGACCTGCACCGGGTCGACGCCGGTGGCGAGGATGCCGCCGCCGACGAGCAGGCACACGATCATCGACAGGTGGAAGCGGGCCGCCTGGGCGGGCCGCCGGAACTTGCCCCAGCTCCAGCCGAAGAACTGTGCGAGCGTGTAGCCGCTGGACAGCGTGGTCTCCAGGGCCGCCCCGAACGTCGCCGCCAGCACCCCCACGATGACGAAGGCGAGCGCCAGCTCGCCGCCGCCGACCGCGACCGGCAGCACGACCTGCGACAGGCTCGTGACCTCGATGCCCTGCGGCAGCAGCACGACGGCGGCGCAGGCGGCGATCGACAGCGACAGCGTGCCGCCCAGCGGGAAGCCCACGAACACGTTGGCCCGCTCCGTGCCGAGGTCCTTGCGGGTCCACTTCTCCTCGACCGCGCCGGAGGAGAAGAAGAACACCTCGTAGGGCGTCATGGCGGCGCCGAACAGGGCCACGGCGAAGTACCAGTACGACAGCGGGTTCGTCGCGGCGGGCACCCACGGCTGCACCGCGTCCGCGGCGAGCGCCGACCAGTCGGGCTGCAGCAGGAACAGCGCCACGGCGAACACGATGAGGGTCAGCCCCAGGAGGCCGGCGACGTTCTCCATGACGGAGAACCTCGTCCGCCAGATCACGATCCACACCGCGAACAGGGCGACGGGTATCCACATGCCCGGTCCCACGCCGGACGCCAGCTGCAAGGCGAGCGCGATGCCGCCGACCTCGGCCGTCAGCGTCAGCAGGTTGATGAGGAACGACGCCGCGAGATTGGCGAGGCCGGCGCGCGGTCCCAATCGTTCCCGGATGATCTCGAACGTCGCGCGCCCGCTCACGGCGGTCACGCGTCCGGCCATGTCGGCGTACACGCAGATGCCGACCACGCCCACGACCACGGCCCAGGCAAGCCCGAGGCCGAACTTCGACCCCACCACGGCGTTCGTGACCAGGTCGCCGATGTCGACGAAACCCCCGATGGCGGTCAGGATGCCGAGCGCCAGGGCGAAGAGCCGTCTCATCCGCCGGCACCCAGACCGGCCAGCGCGTCCAGGCCCGTGTCCAGGCTGCGCTCCGCGCTCTCGGTGTCGTCCTGGGCGGCCAGGCGGATGCCGTCGAGCACCGTGCGAGCGGCCTGGAGCGCGGCGTCGCGGTAGCCGCGGTCGGCGGCGTCCGGTGCGGCGGTCTCGAGCTCGCTCACCGCGTCGGCCGCCTCCTGCGTCATCTCGTCCCGCAGCGCCGCCTGCGTGGTGGGGAACAGGCCGGTGTCGGTCTGCAGCGCGAGCCGGACCGTCGCGCCCGCGGCGTAGACGGCCGTCGCGCTCTGCGCGAGCGACGCGCGCGATCCCGAGCAGGCGGCCAGAAGGAGCACGACGGCGACCAGCATCCCCGCCACGACGACACGGGCGCGGTTCACGAGCGGCTCCCGCGCCATCGGTCGATCTCCGGCGCGTCCGCGCCCGGACCGGCGATGTAGAGCGCGTCGAGGCCGCGGTCGCGGATCGCCCGGTTCGCGTGGGCGTAGACGAGGTTCAGGCCGGGCACCGTGCCGAAATGCCCGAGCAGACGGGCCTTGACGTCCTCTCGCGCGAGCGGCTCCCGCAGCAGCGGGTCGCCCTGCAGATGGATCTGGCCGACGCTGAGGTGGTTCGCCGCGCGCCACCACGCATCCAGGCTCCGCACGGTGTCGTCGCCGATCGTCGTCGCCCCGGTCGTGGACTCGGTCATGCGCTCAGGGTCCCGCGAACCGGAGGAGGCTCGCACGGGCTTGCCCTGCGACCCGTCACCGGCTAGCTGTACCGGTTCTCAGAGGCGTCCGGATGCCGAGTCCCGCAGCTCGTCCAGTCGCCGGCGCGCCGCGACGAGCGCTCGCATCCGCGCGTCGAGCTCCCCGACGCCCGCGTGATCGGCGGCGTGCGCGAGGGCGAGCCTCCGGTCGGCGGCGGCGATCGCATGCGTGCCGGAGACGGCGGCGGCGGCGCTCTCGATCGCCACGACGACGTCCGGCAGGAGGTAGCCCGCCGCCTCGTCCGCCAGCGCATCGAGATCGGGCAGCATCCCCGCGGCGAGCTCGCCCACCGCGACGGCGGAGCGGGCGGAGACCAGCGCCGCACGGCGGATCTCCTCGTCATCACCCGACCGCAGCGCCCCACCGAGCGCGGCGGAGACCGCACCGTCATCCTCCGCCGCGCGCAACGCCGCCCGCCGGACCACGCCGGCCCGGGCGACGGCCGGGTCGGCGTCCGCGTAGCGGCCCACCATCTCCACCAGCGCCGCCGACGTGGCGACCACGACGGCGCACGCGGCCCCGCCCCCGACCTCGCCGCTGTCGTCGGCGAGGCGGGCCATCCACTCGGCGATCCGGCCCTCCGGCCCGTCGTCCGTCGCTGCCACGGCGCACCTCCCGCTCTCGTCCCTCGACGGTGGCATCCCGGCGTCGTCGCCCGTGCCGGCTTGACCGCGACGGAGCCGTCGCGCTAGGCGCGCCGCATCCGTGGCCGTGTCAACCCCCCGTCTCCGCTTCGTGCCGCCGCGTACGGTCGTCGATCGTGGGCACGATGTTCTACGGGGATGACAGCACCGCACTGCACTTCGAGGACCGGGCGCTGGCGCATCTCAAAGTCGTCATCGCGACGAAGCTGCGCCGGGGCGAGAGCTTCACGATCTCGTGGGTGCACGGTCCGGGCGAGCAGCGGGGCCGTTCGACGGTGTGGATCTCGCCGTCGATCCCGCTGCGGTTCGTCTTCGACGATCCCGAGCCGACGACGCTGAACCCGCGGTACCTGGACCAGCTGGCCACCAGCGCGAACTCGTCCGGCGGCATCCAGCTCATCGACGAGGACCCGGTGCCGTGACCCACCCCGGCACGCCGGCGCCTCCAGCGCCGGCCGTGTCATAACTCCTGCTGTGTCGGGGGGCGGGCGGTCGGGGACGGCCGGGAATCCGCGGCTCGACGAGCAAGCGGTCGTGGTTCAGGCGGAGTTATGACACGCGCGACACGAGCACACCCACGCGACGTCGGCGACGCGGCAGACTGGGAGCATCCGCATCCTGAAGGGATCCGCCGTGCCCACCGTCGCCGCCCTCGCCGCCCCCTCCGCCCACGCACCGTTCGAGCGCACCACGATCGCGCGGCGCGAGCCGGGGCCACGAGACGTCGTCATCGACATCGCGTTCGCCGGCATCTGCCACTCGGACATCCACACCGTCCGCGACGAATGGGGCGCCGCCCACCACCCGCTCGTCCCCGGCCACGAGATCGCCGGCGTGGTCAGCGCGGTCGGCGGCGAGGTGACGCGGTTCGCCGTCGGGGACCACGCCGGCGTCGGCTGCTTCGTCGACTCGTGCCGCGAGTGCGAGAACTGCCTCGCCGGCGAGGAGCAGTACTGCCTGCGCGGCACCCGGTACACGTACAACACGCCGCTGCCGGAGGGCGACCCGGAGGGCGCATGGACGCAGGGCGGCTACAGCCGCCAGATCGTCGTCGACGAGGACTACACGCTCCGCATCCCGGACTCGCTGCCGTTGGATGCCGCCGCCCCGCTGCTGTGCGCCGGCATCACGCTCTACTCGCCCCTGAAGCACTGGGGCGTCGGCCCCGGGACGAAGGTCGGGATCCTCGGCATGGGCGGGCTCGGCCACATGGGCGTGAAGATCGCCGCGGCGCTCGGCGCCGAGGTGACCGTGCTCGGCCACTCCCTGGCCAAGAGGGACGACGGCATCCGCTTCGGCGCGACGCGCTACCTCGCCACGACCGACCCGGCCACGTTCCGCGAGCTGCACCGCAGCCTCGATCTCATCGTCAGCACGGTCAGCGCGGACATCGACCTCAACCGCGTCCTGGGGCTGCTGCGCCTCGACGGCGCCCTCGTCAACGTGGGCCTGCCGGAGAAGCTGCTGAGCATCAGCCCCTTCGCGCTCACGGACCAGCGGCTGTCGGTCGCGGGCAGCAACATCGGCGGCATCCGCGAGACGCAGGAGATGCTCGACTTCTGCGCCGAGCACGACATCACCCCGCAGATCGAGGTGATCGACGCCGACGGCGTGGACGCCGCGTGGGACCGCGTGGTCGCCAGCGATGTGCGGTACCGGTTCGTGATCGACGTGGCCACGATCTGACCGCCGGAGAGCGCGCCACGACGGTCACCCCGGCGGGCTGACGAAGCCGCTCTCGTAGGCCCACACCACCAGCTGGGCGCGATCGTGCGCGCCGAGCTTGGCCATGACCCGGTTGACGTGCGTCTTGGCGGTGTGGGGCGAGATCACGAGGTCCGCGGCGATCTCGTCGTTCGAACGGCCGCGGGCGACGAGGGCCAGGATCTCCGCCTCCCGCGGCGTCAGGTCGGCGGGGACGGCGTGCGGGGACGGCGGCGCGGCCCCGAGGTACTTCGCGATGAGCGCACGCGTCGCGGCCGGAGACAGCAGCGCGTCGCCGGCGTGCACGGCATGCACCGCACGCACGATCTCGTCCGGCTCGGCGCCCTTGCCGATGAACCCGCTCGCGCCGGCACGGAGCGCCGCCACGACGTTGTCGTCGTCCTCGAACGTCGTGAGCACGAGCACCCGCACGCTCGCCAGCGCGGGGTCGGCGCAGATGCGCTCAGTCGCCGCGATGCCGTCGAGCACCGGCATCCGGATGTCCATGAGCACGACGTCCGGATGCTCTCCGCGCGCCGCCTCGACGGCCGCTTCGCCGTCGGCGGCCTCCGCGACCACCTCGACCCTCCCGTCGGCGGCGAGGATCTGCGCGACCGCGGTGCGGATCAAGGGCTGGTCGTCGGCGATGAGCACCCGGATCACACGTCCTCCCCGGAGGCGAGCGGCAACGACACACGCAGCCGGAACACGGTGCCGTCCACGCCGGCCTCGACCGCGCCGCGCACGGCGGTCACGCGCTCCCGGATGCCGGTGAGCCCGTGGCCGGGCGACGACGCCGGCGCCCCGGCCGGGTTGGTGACGGTGATCCGCAGCCAGCCGTCGGCGACGGACAGTCGCAGGTGCGCGCGGGGCTCGCCGCCGTGCTTGTGGGCGTTCGTGAGCGCCTCCTGGATCACGCGGTACGCGACCACGTCGGCGGCCGCTGTCAGCGCGGCGTCGGCGTCGTCGCGCCGCACCGTCACGGCCAGACCGGATGCCGCGAACGTCTCGAGCAGCCCGTCGAGCCCGCTCAGCCCCACGGTGGGCGTGAGCACCGCGGCATCCTCGGGGGCCCGCAGCGTCGCCAGCATGTCGCCGATCTCGCCGAGGACCGTGCGCGAGGCGGCGCGGATCGTGCCCAGCGCCTCCCGGGTCACCTCGGGATGCGCGTCCAGCGCCGAGCTCGCCACCCCGGCGTTGAGGCTGATGACCGAGATCTGATGGGCCACGGCGTCGTGCAGGTCGCGGGCGATGCGCAACCGGTCCTCCGCGACCCGCCGCGACGCCTCCGCCTCCCGGGTCGCCTCCGCCCGCAGCGCCCGCTCGGTGATCTCGGCGATGTAGGCGCGGCGGGTGCGCACGGCATCCCCCAACGCGGCGGCGAAACCGAGCGTGACGGCCACCTGGACGATCCCGGGCGGCGGCCACAGGCCCCCGGCGACCACGGTGAGCACCACCAGGACGACACCCGTCGCCCCGGCCGTCCACAGGGCGACTCGCCGTTCGGTCTGCACGAAGACTGTGTAGACCGCGATCGAGACGGCGATCGGCGAGCCCGGCGTGAACGACGAGCCGAGCACGGCGACGGCGAAGCACACGACGCACGCTGCGAGGACGGGCCACAGGAGACGGCGCCGCCCGAGCACCAGCAGCGCCGGCAGGAGCGCGGCCACCCAGCCGAGCATGGTCCGGTCGGCGTGCGATTCCGGGAAGCGCACGACGGCGGCGGCGATCACCAGCAGCGACGCGGCCGCGTCCCACGCCCACTGGGGCACGGGAAGCAGCGGGCGCGGCGCGACGGCGGTCATTGCTCCAGGATGCCGCGCTCCGGCGTCCGCGTCGTCCTCCGGCGGCGGTGTCGCGGATACCGCGGACGTAGTATCCGGTGCATCCGTCCGGAGGATGCCCGCTGGCCGCTCCCCACGGAATGCTGGATGCACAGCCCACCCCCATCTGGAGAACGAATGAGCACACCGGTGATCTCCGCACAGGATCTGCGGAAGACGTACGGCCGCGGCGGCGGCAGCTTCGAGGCGCTCAAGGGGGTGAGCCTCGACATCGCCGCCGGGGAGAGCCTCGCGATCATCGGCAAGAGCGGATCGGGAAAGTCCACGCTCATGCATCTGCTCGCGCTGATGGACGAGCCCACCAGCGGGACGATCGAGCTCGAGGGTCGGGACACGGCCACGCTCGCCGGGCGGGTGCTGAACCGGGTGCGCAACAAGACGTTCGGGTTCGTGTTCCAGCAGTTCTTCCTCACCGCGAACCAGAGCGTGCTCGAGAACGTCGTGCTGCCGCTGAAGATCGCCGGGGTCCCGGCGCGCGAGCGCCGGATGCGGGGCATGGCGGCGCTGGAGCAGATGCAGCTGGCCGACAAGGCGAAGAACAGGGCGGTCAACCTCTCCGGCGGCCAGAAGCAGCGCGCCGTCATCGCGCGGGCGCTCGTGAACGATCCGCGCGTCATCTTCGCCGACGAGCCGACCGGGAACCTCGACACGAGCACCGGAGGCGTCGTGGAGGACCTCCTGTTCCGCCTGAACCGCGACCAGGGCATCACGCTGGTCGTCGTCACGCACGACGAGGAGCTGGCGGCCAAGTGCGACCGCCGCATCCACATCAAGGACGGGCTGATCGTCGACGAGGAGGTGGCGGCATGAAGACGCTCGACCTGGTCGGCACCGCGATCGGCAGCACCTTCCGATCGAAGACGCGCACGGTGCTGACGATCCTCGCGATCTTCATCGGCGCGTTCACGCTGACGATCACCAACGGTCTCGGCACCGGCATCAACGACTACATCGACGACACGGTCGCGACCTTCGGCGCCAGCGACGTCCTCAGCGTCACCAAGACCGCCGAGACCGCGGCCACGAGCGGCCCGCAGGTCTACGACCCGGACAGCGTGAGCAGCACCGACTCACGGCTGACCGGCGCCTCCAGCACCGTCATCACGCAGGACGACCTCGACACGCTCGCCGCGATCGACGGTGTCCAGAAGGTCGAGCCCGTGCGGTCGGTCTCGGTCGACTACATCCAGTTCGGCAGCGGCACGAAGTACACGATCAGCGCCGGCAGCCTCGTGGCCGGCCAGACCGTGACCCTCGCCGCCGGCGCCGTGCCGGATGACGCGAGCTCCGAGCTCGAGCTCGCCCTGCCGAACGAGTACGTCGAGCCGCTCGGCTTCGCCGACGCCGACGAGGCCGTCGGCCAGACCGTGACGCTCGCCGTCTCCGACGCGACCGGCGCGCAGCACGCCGTGACGGCGACCGTCACCGGTGTCTCCGAGGACACCTTCAGTCTCGGCGGCAGCACCAGCAGCATGCTGCCGAACACGGCGCTGACGGATGCGATGTACGAGATCACGCAGACGGGTCTGCAGGCCGACCAGCAGAACCGGTACGCGCAGGCCCGGGTCTGGTTCGACCCGGCCGCGACGGATGCCGAGGTCTCGGCGCTGCAGGACCGCCTGACCGATGCGGGGTTCACCTCGACCACGGTCGCCCAGCAGCTCGGCACGTTCAAGACGGTCATCGACGGCATCGTGCTGGTGCTCAACGCCTTCGCGATCATCGCCCTGCTGGCGGCGAGCTTCGGCATCATCAACACGCTCTACATGTCGGTGCAGGAGCGCACCCGCGAGATCGGGCTGATGAAGGCGATGGGCATGGGCTCGGGCCGCGTGTTCGGGCTGTTCAGCCTCGAGGCGACCTTCATCGGCTTCCTCGGCAGCGCGATCGGCGTCGTGATCGGGATGCTGGCCGGCACCGTCATCAGCACCGTGCTGAGCCGCACGGTCCTGTCCGACCTCTCCGGCCTCAACCTGATCGCCTTCGACACGACCTCGATCGTCTCGGTCATCCTGCTCGTGATGGTCATCGCGTTCCTGGCCGGGACCCTTCCCGCCCTCCGCGCCGCACGGAAGGACCCGGTGGAGGCGCTGCGGTACGAGTGACGCGCGGGCGCCGTCATCCCGGTCCCGGGTCCGCACGACCCGAGGGCGACACGCTGCGCCTCGGCGGCGTGTCGCCCTCGCATCGTGCGGTGCCTGAGGCGCCCGTCACGGCCGCAGGCACGGCACCGCCTCGACGGCGGCGCCTAGGGTGGTGACGTGTCCTCTGCCCCGGCCGAGATCGCCGCGGCGATCACGACGCTCGGCGCGTTCTGCGGCGAGCGCGACATCGCCGCCCCGACCCCGGCGGCGCTGCGGGAGGCGACGGGGCTCGACCGGGTGGACGCCGTCCTGTGCTTCGGGGGCAGCATCCTCGCCGGCGCACGGGTGTTCGCCGAGGCCCTCGGCAGCGGCGTGGCCGCGACGTCGATGCTCGTGGGCGGGGAGGGGCACACGACCGCGGCACTGCGCGGCCAGGCCGCGGCGCTCCTGTCCGGCGACATGGCCGCGGCGACGGAGGCGGAGATCTTCGATCTCGTGCTGCGGGAGCGTCACGGCGTCCACGCCGATCTGCTCGAGACCCGGTCGACCAACTGCGGCGACAACATCACCCGCGCGCTCGCCCTGCTCGCGGCGCACGGCATCCGCCCGGAGAGCGTGCTGCTGATCCAGGATGCGACGATGCAGCGCCGGATGGGCGCGGTCGTTCGCCGCGACACGCCGGCGACGACCGTCGTCGCCTACGCGTCGTACGCCCCGCCGGCGGTCGCCGCCTCGGCCGACGGCGCCCTGGCCTTCGTCGACCCGCCGGACGGGATGTGGCCGCTCGACCGGTACGCGTCGATGCTGCTCGGGGAGATCGGGCGGCTGCGCGACGACGACGCCGGGTACGGGCCGCGCGGCCGGGGCTGGATCGCGCACGTCGACATCCCGCCCGCGGTCGAGGACGCCGCCGCCCTGCTCGCCGCCTGTCCGCGCTTCGCCGCGCGCGTCGCGGACGCCCGCTGGGCCAGCGCGGACTGACCGGCCGCGACTCGCCGTGTGTCATAACTCCGCCTGAGGGGCACGACGAGGCCGAGCCGCCCGGCGTCGACGACGCCCCGGGCCGCCCCGAGCCCGAGTCGCCCGCGTGTCATAACTCCGCCTGAAAGGGTGCCAGGGGCCGGAGCACGGCCGTTTCGACGACGCCCAGGCGGAGTTATGACACGTGCGCGGCCGGAGATGCGACGTGCGCGGCCGGAGCCCCGACGTGCGGGGGCGAGGTCACGGCACACGCCCAGGCGGAGTTATGACACAGGGCGCCCCTCACGAGACGAGCTCGGCCTCCGCGCGGACCGGGGGCGGGCTGACCGGCCCCGACCGCGCCCGCCGTCTCGCCCGCCACAGCGCCATCGCCGCGGCTGCCCAGAGCGCGAGCACCAGCGGGATCGAGAAGGCGCCGAGCTGGTCGGCGAGATCCGCGACCACGTTGGGGACGCCGAGCCGCGCCAGCATCCATCCGATCGCGGCGACGCCCGTGAGGGACGCGGCCGCCACCCGCAGCCCGGTGTACCGGCGCGCATGCGCGAGGATCAGCAGCGGCGGCAGCGCGACGGCGACGACGACCAGCTGCATCGCCTCGATCCCGAGGTTGAACCCGAGCAGCGAGACGATGAGCCGCCAGCCGGACAGGTCGAGATCCCGCAGCGTCTCGGAGAAGGCCAGCCCGTGGACGAGCCCGAAGGCACCCGCGACCAGCGCCTCCTTCCCGGGGAAGATCGGGCGGATGGCGTGGACCGCGGCGACGAGGATGCTGAGCGCGATGCCGGCCTCGACCAGCTGCACCGGCACCGGCAGACCCAGCGCGCCCAGGGCGAGGGTGAGCGAGTGCCCCACGGTGAACGAGATCGTGATCGTCGTGATGCGCCGGATCGCCGTCATGGTGGGCACCGGTCCTCGCCATCGGCGGCGCAGCGCGAGCAGCGGGGCGGGCAGGAGCAGCGTCAGCAGGAACAGCTGATGGTCCGTGCCCTCCTGGATATGCGTGACACCGAGCCAGAACATGCTGACCAGGCCCTTGAGCAGGCTGGCGTCGCCGAGGTCGACGTGGAGGTCCGGGACGGTGCCGGTGACGGTGTCGGTCTGGATCGTGCCGACCTCGTAGGCGCTGTCGACGTCTCCCCCGGCCCAGTCGCTGGACACCGTCACCACGATCACCTCGGTGACCACGCTCTCGATGACCGCGTCGTAGCCGAGATCGAACGAACGCCCGTCGGAGCCGTCCGGGGGCGTCAGCGTGAACGTCACGACCACCTGCTGGTACAGCCCGGTGGTGGTCGTGTCCCCCGCGCCCGAGACGGTCATGTCGTCGATGACGACGCTCCAGGCCTCGCCGTCGTCGTCGGTCGGGGTGAAGTGGGCGAGCAGGTAGGCCTCGATGGCGTCGGCGTTCGCGTCGACGTCCTCCTGGGTCTCGTCACCGAGGTCGAGCCCGGTGGCCGCGGCGAGGTCGTCGAGCGGGATGCTGACCGTCGCGACCGTGTCGTCCTCGTGCACGGCGAGCTGGATCGTGGTCCAGGGTACGATGTGGGCGCTCGCGGCCGGCACGACGGCGAGCACGAGCCACAGCACCGCGGCGGCCACCGCGAGCGTCCACAGCAGCGGCCGGCCGCGACGAGGGGCTCTCGTCGTCGGCGCCGCCACGGCCAGCCCTGCGCGCGCCATCATCAGCTCTGGGTGCCGCCGTAGTCGGTGTTGCGGTCGCGCCACACCGAGTGGGGGTGGTTGCCGGAGAGGACGATGCCGCTCTGCATGGAGAACTCGATCCACACCGCCGGCCCGGCGATGCGGATGTAGTCGTTCTTCTCCGTCAGCGCCGTCGTGCCCGAGTACGCCAGGTAGGTCGTGTCGAGGTCGGCCTCGTACTCGGCGAGGATGCGGGCGGCGTCCGCGTCCGCGATGTCGCTCACGTACCCGTTGATCGCCGCCAGCAGCAGCTCCTTCTGATCGGTGCTCAGCGCCGATCCGGCGATGCCCTCGTAGGTGGAGGGGAAGGCCCACTCGTTGCCGGGGGCGAGCACCAGGTCGGTGTAGGTCTTGCTGAGCTCGGCCGTGGCGAGCTGGTCGCTCGACAGGCTCGCGAGCAGCGCCGTGAACGCCGCCTCCTTCGCCGCCATGGGATGGTCGGTCTCGCCGTCCCACGTGAAGTCGCCGTTCGGCTCGATGCCGCGGAACGACGGGGTCGCACCGACCAGGACGCCGTCGATGTAGGTGTTCGCGACCGCGAGGTGGTGACCGCCGAACTGGAACTCCCAGGTGCCGGTGTCCGAGGGCTCGCCGAGGTAGGCGATGTAGAAGTTCTCACGGCCGTAGGAGCTGCCGCCGCCGTTGTCGGCGAGGTAGTCGTCGGCATTGAGGTGCTGCAGGATCTCCTCGTAGCCGGTGCCGGATCCGGAGCCGGTCGTGGCCTGCAGCAGCGTCTGGAACGAGGCCCACTGCGTGTCGTCCAGGTCGCCGAGCGTGATGCCGATGCGGCTGCTGGAGCTGCTCCCGCCGGGGCCGCCGCCGATGAGCGCCTGCGGCAGGTTCGACCAGCGCTCGGCGTTCGAGAGCGTGTACTCCTGCTGCAGCGTCGACTGCAGGTCGCTGCTCAGCGTGGCCTTGAAGGCCTGCGCGAGAGCGACCACGTCGGTGGAGGACGAGGACGTCGTCGCCGTGGCGGTCGGGGTCGCGGTCGCAGTCGCGGTGGCGGATGCCGACGAGGTCGACGTGCTGGTCGCCGTGCAGCCGGCCAGCAGCAGGGCCGTGGCGGGGATGCCGAGCAGGAGCGTTCGGCGCGAGATGACGGATGCGGAGAGCGGGGAGAGGTCAGGCATGACGACGACCGTAGAGAGCCGCCTCATGTCCGCCCCATCCTTGTCCTATGCGTCCGCTATGGCGGCGGAGCGCCTCGGCGCGCCCGCGCAGGATCGTCGCCGGGCGGCCACACTGGGAGGATGACCGACCCGCAGCCGGCGCCCTGGCTCGTCTCCGACCTGCACCGGAACACGATCGCGCTCGCGGCGGCGACAGCCGGCACGGGCCCGACGTATCGTCACGGGGCAGACCCTGATCGCCTACGCGTACACGACCTTCATCATCGCGCTGCTCATCAGCGTCCTGTTCCTGCGCGGCTGATGGCGCCGCAGCACTGCGAGACCCGGCGGAGGCCGGAGGCGAGGAGGAACCGATGACACGCATCGCCGTGCTCCACCCCGGTGCCATGGGCGCGGCGGTCGGGGCCGCGCTGGTCGGCGCCGGGCACGAGGTGGGATGGCTGCCCGAGGGACGCGGCCGCGCGACCGCGGAGCGGGCCGCCGCGGCAGGTCTCGTCCCCTGGCAGGATCTGACCGGCGTGGAGCTGGTCGTCTCGCTCGTGCCGCCCGCCGCAGCGCTCCCGGCCGCCCGCGAGCTGCCCGGGTTCGACGGCCTCTACCTCGACGCCAACGCGATCGGTCCGGCGCGCGCCGCCGAGGTGGCCGCCCTCGTGCACGAGGCGGGCGCGACGTACATCGACGGATCGGTGATCGGACCGCCGCCCGCGGCGGCGGGGACGACCCGGCTGTATCTGTCGGGCGCGGCGGCGACGCGCACGGCCCGCGTGTTCGCCGGCAGCATCGTGGAGCCGATCGTCCTCGAGGGCGGGTTCTCGGCGTCGGCGATGAAGATGGGCTACGCGTCGGTGACGAAGATCGGCGACGCGCTCGTCCTGGCCGCGTTCGAGCTCGCGCAGGCGAGCGGCGTCGACGACGCCCTGCTGCAGGAATGGCACCGTTCGCAGCCGGCGTTCGCGGCGCAGCTGGCGCAGGCGCGTGCCCACGCGACAGCCAAGGGCTGGCGGTGGGGTGACGAGATGCGGCAGATCGCCGCGACCCTGGCCGAGGCGGGGCTGCCCGCGGGGTTCGGAGAGGCCGCGGCGGAGATCTTCGACCGATACCCGCGGCCCTGACCGGGTCACGCCGTCGCGTAGGGAGTGAGGTCGACGCCGGCCTCCGGCAGCGCGGTGACCGACTCGGCGATGCCGGCGAAGCCGTTCGTCGCCTGCGCGAGCTCCACCAGGTTCGCCGGCTCGTAGCCGCCGCCCTGATAGTGGTTGACGGCGCTGCTGGCGATCCGCAGCGACAGCGCACGACCGTCGCCCAGGCGCCGGAGGCCGCGGATGAACGCCGCCCGCCGCGTCCGCGCGAAGATCGCGGACCTCATCCGGAGGAGGGCGTTCAGCAGCCAGAACCCGAACGTCAGCGACCGGTGCCGGATGGGATCCGATCCGCTGTTCACGTAGTGCGCGAGCAGCGGCCCGTCGAAGACGAGGCCGGCGCCGCGGGCCTCGCGCACCATCCACAGCAGAGTGGTGTCGGAGAGCCCGGTCTCGGCATATCCGCCGCCGACGTCGGAGTGGACGCCCTCGAACCACACCTGCTTCACCCGCCGGTCCTCCGTCGAGGCGCCCGCCGGGGCGTCTTCGGGGATCTCCCACAGCGTGGGGGCGAAGATCAGTCGTCGCTCGTCGATGGCGAGCGCCTGACGGGCGTGCAGCACGGCGGGGCCGAGCTGCACGTCGTGGAACTTCGGCGTCCCCCACCGCAGCCCCGGCACGCCGAGCGCGCCGACGGTGTCGAACACGCCGAGGAACTGCACGCCCGGCGCATGGCAGTGGTCATGGGCGAACTCCTCGACGCTCGCACCGAACGGCCCCTCGACCGGGTCCTTGCGCTGATACAGGTCGACCGCGGTGCGCAGCCGCTCCTCCACCAGCGCCTGCCGGGTCAGCAGCCCGACCCGCCCGATCATCCCGGCCAGCGATCGAGCCGTGTACGCGCCGCGGCTGAACCCGAAGATGAAGATCTCGTCCCCGGGCGCGTAGTTCTGGGCGAGGAACCGGTAGCAGGCGATCACGTTGTGGAACAGTCCGAAGCCGAAGGCCCCGCCGAGCAACCGGTCGGCGGCGTAGCCGGCGGCTCCCACTCCGCTGACGTAGTACACGAGCTGGGTGACGCCGCCGGTCAGGTCCGGGTCGACCTGGACCGTCCGCGCGATCTTCTCCGCATTGGACGCGTTCGCGCTGTCCGGTTTGCTCCAGGTGCCGTCGCAGCACACGACGAGGCGCTTCATAGCGCTCATCGTGGCCCGTGGATGCGGCCGGCACCAGTCCTTCGCGTCGCGGCATCCGCCGGCGCGGTTCGGACCGCCTCGCCGATCATGTCGACCGCCAGGCCGCGGGATGCCGTGGCAAGACGTTCGTCGTTCGTCCAGAGCTGGTCACAACGCGCGAGCTGCGCTGCCGCGAGGTGCAGTGAGTCCGGCGCCTTGAGGCCGTGCCGTGCTCGGAGCTCGGCGGCGAGAACGAAGACGGACTCGTCCATCTGGATGCGCACCAGCCGGTTGTAGACCTCGACGAACCGAGCACGCAGTTCGTTATCGCCGTCGCGGATCGGACGTACGAGGCATTCGTGGAGCACCAACGGGCTCGCGGCCAGGCGATCATCGACGCCTCGCATCGCGGCGCGCGTGCGTTCGCCGAGCCCGCCGCCGTCCTCGAGCGCATAGATCAGAATGCACGTGTCGAGGTAGATCATTCCCACGCGTCCCGCAGCGCACGGATGTCCGCCTGGATCTCTGCGGTCGGGCGCGACAGCCGAGCAGGCAAGGGGTTCGCGTCGATCCAGTCCGCCAGTGAATCCCCCGTGAACGGCAGGTCGACCGGACCGACGGGCGTGAGCTGAGCGACCGGGACGCCCCGGTTCATGATGACCACCTCCACACCCGATCGCGCCTGCGAGATCAGCCGGGACAGGTTGTTGCGCGCATCCAGCACATTGTATGCCACCATCTGGCCATGATAGCCAGATTCATGGCTAGCTCCGGATCCAGTGCCTGCGGGCGGCGTGGTCGCGTTCGCGCATCCGGCCGCGGTGGAGGAGGCCGAGCCGTCGCCGTCGACACCGGCCGAGGAGAGCCCGGCGCTGCCCGCATGCTCGGTGCCCGATATCGAACCGCAGGCGCCGCCGGAGAAGGGGGATCCGAGCTCCCGACTTCTGCTGACCCGCGCGCCCGCCGCGTCAACCCCCGTGCTGCGTCCCCCGGTGATGCGTACCGTGGCGCCATGGCCATCGAACTGAACAACCCGGCTCTGCAGCACGCGCGCAAGCTCGTCCGGGAAGGCAAGGTCGTCCGCGACGAACGCGACGACTGGTCGGAGGCGGCTCCGTCGGCCGCAGACGAGAACGGCTTCATCGAGCGGGAGGGGTGGACGGAGTACGCGCACTGGCATCTGGGCGTCGACAAAGGCGAGGACCGCGAGACGAAGAAGGCGTACACGTTCCCGTACGGCGATCTCACGCGCGTGCGCCGCTCGGCGGTGATCTCCGGCGAGAGCCGCGCGGGCCAGTACGACCACATCGAGATCAGAGACGCGCTCAAGGCGCTGCTGGAGCTCATCGACGCGGACCAGCGCTGAGGTCGCTCACGTCAGCATCTCGCGGAGCGTGCGCGCATTGCGCACCGCGTTGCCGGCGCCGTCGTTGTTGAAGTACGCGTAGACGCGGTGTCCGGCGCTCTCCCACTCGCGGATGCGCGCCGCCCACCACCACATGTCGTCGTCCGAGTACGAGCCGCCGTACAGATTCTCGGCATCCGGCCCATGGAAGCGGATGTACACGTGCGGTGCCGTCGCTCGCAGGACGCACGGCAGGTGTGCGCCGCTCATCACGCAGTAGGCCGTGTCATGACGCGCGAGGATGTCGAACACCGCGTCGGCCAGCCACGAGTCGTGACGGAACTCCATGACCGGGCGGAGCCAGGGGGGCAGTGCGGCGAGGAAGTATGAGAGCCGCGCGTCGTCGCGCTCCATCGCCGGGGGCAGCTGCACGAGCAATGGGCCGCGAATCGGCGCCAGTTCGTGCATGCCCGGGACGATCCGCTCGATCCATCCCTCGGGCTCGTGCAGTCGCCGACCGTGTGTGAGGCCGCGCGGCGCCTTCACCGCCAGCTCGAATCCGGTCCCCAGGCGCTCCCGCCAGGACGCGAAGCGCGAGGCGGGCGGCCAGCGGTAGAAGCTGGCGTTCAGCTCCACCGTGTCGAACTCGGAGCGATACACGGCCAGCCGATCGCGGGCCGGCAGGCCCGGCCGGTACAGCACGCTGGCCCAGTGGTCGTAGCTCCACCCGGAGGTCCCGATGCGCGCCACCGCCGTCAGCCGATCGACGACGTCACGGCGTCGGCGACCCGCCGTTGACGTTCAGCGTCTCGCCCGCCACGTAGCTCGACTCCGGCGACGCGAGGAACACGTACGCCGGGGCGAGCTCGGCAGGCTGGCCCGCGCGTCCCAGGGGAGTGTGGCTGCCGAAGCTCTCGATCTTCTCCTGCGGCTGCCCCTCCGTCACCTGCAGCGGGGTCCAGATCGGGCCGGGCGCCACCGCGTTGACGCGGATCCCCTTCGGCGCGAGCTGCTGGGCGAGCGCCTTCGTGAACGCATTGATCGTCGCCTTGGTCGACGCGTAGTCGACCAGGATGTCGGACGGGTTGTACGCCTGGATCGACGTGGTGTTGATGATGGTCGAGCCCGGCTTCAAGTGGGCCAGCGCGGCCTTGGTGATCCAGAACATCGCGTAGACGTTCGTCTTGAACGTGTCGTCGAACTGCTCGTCGGGCAGCGTCGTCAGATCCTCGTTGAAGATCTGCTTCCCGCCGTTGTTCACGAGGATGTCGAGACCGCCGAGTCCGTCGACGCTGCGCGCCACGAGATCACGGCAGTACTCCGCATCCCTAAGGTCGCCGGGCAGCGCGAGCACCGTGACTCCGGCGTCGCGGGCGATGGCGGCGATGCGCGCGGCGTCCTCCTCTTCCTCCGGGAGGTATGACATGGCCACGTCGGCGCCCTCTCGCGCGAACGCGATCGCGGTCGCCGCCCCGATCCCGGAGTCCGCCCCCGTGATCAGCGCCTTCCTCCCGGCCAGTCGGCCGGTCCCGCGATAGGTGTCCTCACCGAGGTCGGCCTGCGGGCTCAGCTCCGCGTCGAGGCCGGGCTCGGGCTGGTGCTGCCGCTCCGGGGCGATGTCCGGGTAGAGGGTGGTGGGGTCGGCGAGCGTGTACTGGTCTCTGCTCATGGCTGTCCTCTCTGCGTCTCCGCCGGTCGCGGACGCGTCTCAGCACGGTCGCACACGGCACGGAGCGAGACATCGGGCTTGACAGACGCTGGACGACACGGGTGAAGCCCTGCCCCGACTTGCGGCGACGACGAAACGTCGTGACGATGGCACTATGCTCATCGCCTATTGGATCGTCGCCGGCCTGCTCGCCGTGGTGTTCTTGGGCACCGGGATCATGAAACTCGCCCGGTCGAAGGACGCGCTGCAGGCCGTGGGCATGGGCTGGGCCGAGGACTTCAGCCCCACTGCCGTCAAGCTCATCGGCGTCGCCGAGGTGCTCGGCGCCATCGGCCTGATCCTGCCCGCCCTCTCCGGCATCGCCGCCGTGCTCAGCCCGATCGCGGCGATCGCGCTCGCCGTGCTCATGACCGGCGCGACGGTCGCGCACCTGCGGCGACACGAGCCGCCGATCCCCCTCGCACTCGTCGTGCTCTCGATCGCCGCGGCCGTCCTCGGCTTCCTCGCCGTCGTCTGACCGCGAGTCACGTGGACCTCGCCCGCAAGCTCCAGCTGCCGCCCGGCGGCGTGCTCCTTCGCACCGCGGCGGCCGATCTGCCCGACGCGTTCACCGAGCTCGCGAGCACGACGGATGCCGCGGCGGCCACTGCCGCGGTGGTGCTCGTCCGGGTGCGTGCGGAGCTCGCCAGCGCCGAGGTGCGCGAGACGCTCGAGTTCGCCCGGCGGGACGCGGTCTCCTGGATCGCATACCCGAAGGCCGGACAGCTCGGCACCGACCTCAACCGCGACAGCCTCGCCGACCTGGTGCGCGCGGAGGGCCTCCGGCCGGTGCGACAGGTCTCGATCGACCCGGTGTGGTCGGCGCTGCGCTTCCGCCCTGCGGAGGGCTGAGCGCGGCGTCGGAGTCAGCTCCGCCGGTCCCCGATCGCCCGGATGGCGCTCGCAAGGGTCGAGTACTCGCCGACGTATGCTCGTTGCGCGTTGCGGGCGAAGTACCTGCTCGACTGCCGTTCCACGCTCCCCAGGAACGAGCCGTCCTCCTGACCGACCCAGAAGTCGGATTCGACCTGTGTCCAGAGTCTGCCGGCGGTGGACGGCGATCCGTCGGCCGACGTCAGCACGGGATGGTTCTCGATGATGGCCATGGTGCTCCTCCTCATCGCGGCGCTTCGATCGCAGCTCCGATCGCGGCGCTTCGATTGTGAGCGCATGAGGCGACGACCGACTGAGGCTTGACAGGACGACCGGCACGTGTCCGGAACTCCGCTACAGCGTCAGCGTCAGCGCGGTGGTTTGAACTGCCGCCGATAGGCCTCGGTCGCCTCGTGAGCGCAGCGAAACGGAAGTTACACGCGGGGAGTCACGATTCTGAGGAGATTCGGGATTCTGAGGAGGATTGCCGCGGGAAGAGACCTCAGCATCCCGAATCTCCTCAGAATCGCGGATGCCGCAGCCGCCGCGCCGCGCGCACCACGCGTGCGCCGCGACCCGGCAGCATGCAGAGGCTTGACATCGCGAGCAGCGCGTGTCCACTGCTCGGACACGTGCCGGCGTCCCGCCGGAGCGCACGTCAGCCGGTCAGACCACCGTCCGTCAGGCCGGCGAGGACCTTCCGCTGCAGGGCGAAGTACGCGATGAACAGCGGCAGGCTCGTGAGGATCACGTGCGCGAAGACGAGGTTCCACGCGAGGCCGTCGGCGGAGGATGAGGCGAAACGGTACAGGGTCAGCGGCAGCGTGGCGCTGTCGGATCCGCGCAAGAGGAAGAGGGCGAAGAAGAAGTCGTTCCACACGCCGATGACGAGCATGATCGCGCCGGCGAACATCGTCGGCCGCAGCAGCGGCAGGATGACGTGCCAGTAGATCTGCCATTTGTTGGCGCCGTCGATGGCGGCCGCGTCCTCGAAGTCGTCGGGGAGCGTGCGGACGAATCCGGTGGCGAGGAACGTGATGATCCCGAGCCTGGTGCCGACCGACGTCAACAGGTAGCCGACGATCGTGCCGTTGATGCCGAGGTTCATCAGTACGAAGACGGTGGGGATGATGGCCGGCGGCAGGACGATGGACAGCACCGACAGGTAGTAGGTGACCTTGAGCACCTTCGAGCTCGACCGCGCATACGCCCAGGCGGCCATCGTCCCCAGCAGCAGCACCAGCACGATCGTCGGCACGGCGACGAGGATGCTGTTGCGCAGCCCGAGAAGATAGTTCCCCTGCACCAGCACCGTGGTGTAGTTCTCGACCGCCGCCCATACCGTCGGCAGGTCGATCGAGAGCCCGCCCGCCTCTCCCTCGGTCTTGAAGGAGTTGACGAGGAGGACCCAGAACGGCAGCAGGATCCACGGGATCGCGAACAGTGCGAGGGCGGTGTACTTCGCCCAGGACAGCGCGGTGTAGCGCGTGGTGCGACTCGCCTGCTTGGCGCGGGGAACCGTGATGAGGCGTGTGGTGGTGACGGTCACATCCGCACCTCTCTCCTGCGAAGGATGGCGAGCATGGGCACCGCCGCGACGACGACCATGACCGTGATGATCAGGCCGAGAGCGCTCGCGGTGCCGAACAGGCCGTTGCCGTATTGGGCGTAGAGCGCGTAGTTGAGCACGGCCGTCGCATTTCCGGGACCGCCGTTCGTCGTCGAGAAGACGATGTCGAGCGCGCTGAAGGCCGAGACGAGCGTGATGATGATGTTGAACGTGAACGACGGCGCGAGCAGCGGGAACTCGATCGACCAGAAGCGGCGCCAGCCTCCCGCGCCGTCCATGCGGGCGGCGTCGATGATCTGGCCCGGGATGCGGTTGAGTCCGGCGATGTAGATGAGCGTCGCCAGCCCGCTCCACTTCCAGGCGTCGATGACGGCCACCGTCAGCAGCGCCGAGACGTTGCCGCCGAGCCAGTAGAAGTCGAACCCTGGGACGAAGATCGAGATCAGCTGGTTCAGCGGCCCGTCGGGGGTGAGGACGGCGCTCCAGATGTACCCTGCCGCGAGCGGCGAGATCAGCACCGGCACGAAGTAGAGCGATCGGAAGAACGTGTCGATACGACCATTGCGCTGGAGCGCCTTGGCCAGGGTGAGACCGATCGTGTTCTGCACGAGCATGCCGGTGATCGCGTAGACGAGGGTCACCCCGACGGCGTGCCAGATCAGGCCGAGCTTGTCGAGCGTGATGAAGTTGTCGAGGCCGTTGAAGCGGATCGTGTCGCTGTAGCCGGTCCACTGCGTGAACGCGAAGAACAGGTTCGCGACGAACGGCACCAGGAAGAACACGAGCACGAGCGCGAACGACGGCAGCGCGAACCAGTAGAAGAAGAGCGCCTTGCGGCGTCGAGGACGACGTCCGGGAGCCCTCCCCCGTCCGCCCCGTTTCCGGGACGGACGGAGGCCGGTCTGCTCAGACGCCTCCAACAGCTGCTCCGCGTCGACGCTGTTGAGTGCGGTCATGATGTGCGTTGCTTCCTGTCTGCGGATCTGCTGCGGGACTCGGGTCAGCCCGCGGCTGCGGCCACGGCCTGGTCGTAGTACGCCTGCATGTTGTCGGCGACCTGTTGCGGCGTCGACTGCCCGGCGGTCAGCTTCATCGTCTCGTCGCCGATGTTCCCGAACCCGGGGATGCCGGCATTGATGCCGAGCGATGCCGACGCTTCGTACTGGTCGGCGACCTCCTGCCAGAGCCCCTGCATCTCGGGCGTGGTCGCGGTGTCGAGCGTGGGGATGCTCGTCGCCTCGTCCACGTAGTCCTGATAGCCCTGGCCCGTCGCGAACTCGATGAAGTCGAGCGCGACGCGCTCCTTGTCGGAGTCACCGGTCTCCGGCACGTAGAACGTTCCCAGCGGGCTGAACGTGTACGGCGCGGTCTGACCGGAGACGGACGGCGTGACGAACCCGATCTTCGAGTCCACGGCGTCCGTGTCGCCGTTCGCGAGGCTGTCGAAGACCGCGATCGCGTCGACGCTGTCGCCCATCATCGCCGCCTCGCCGTTCCACAGGGCGTTGCGCGCGTCCTCGATCTTCGCGGTCGCCGCATCCGAGTTGAAGCAGCCGGAGGTGCGCAGCTCGTCGTACTGCGTCAGCGCCTTGACGAACGCGCCGTCCGGATCGTTGATCTTCTCCTCGCCACTCGTGACCGCATCGATGTAGGCGTCGTCGATGTTGCTGTCCGCCAGGTAGAGGTAGACGGCGAGGATCGACTGCGGGTATCCCGAGCCCGCCGCCTCGAAGAAGGTGTCGACGCCCGAGCCCGACGACTGGACGGCGGCGCAGTCGGCGATGAGGTCGTCGTAGGTCTGCGGCTCGTCGAGCCCCAGCTGTGCGAAGACGTCTTTGTTGTAGAAGATGCCCCGGATGCCGAGGGGCCCGAGCGTCGCAGCGTAGGTCTTGCCGTCCGACACCCCGGACTGCTGGGCGATCTGGCCGCCCGCCTGGACGAAGTCCATGTCGCTGAGGTCGAGCATGTTGTCGGGCACGTTCAACCCGGAGACGTCGATCGGGTTGCCGCTCCACTCCATGAGGTCGGGACGCTCACCGGTGGCCCACTTGACCTGGATGTCCTTGGTGTAGCTGGCAGAGGGGATGTCGACGAGCTCGATGGTGTTGCCGGAATAGTCCTCGTACGCCTGGTAGAGGTCCAGCAGCGCCTGCGAATCGGCGGTGTTGTGCCACATCGTGATGGTCACGCCGGTGGGCACGTCTCCCGACAGGTCGGCGACGCCGCCGCCGCTGTTGCCGCTCATGCTCGCGTTCGAGCAGGCGGTGAGGCCGAGAACGGCGAACACGGCAGCTGCGACCGTGAGGCGCCTGCGATGGATCGTCATGTGATGGATTCCTCTCTCCGTTGAGGGTTCGACAGAGGCTACGTGAGCGGGTCGGCCGTTCCGGCCTCGCCTTCTGTCGAGTCGCTGTTGATAGCAATAGTGCCAGCCAGATTGCTGTCGCACAAGGATTTGTATCTAAATAGCTTTCAGTTCTGCTGTCGTGATTGCTAGCAATAAGCGCGGCAAAAGGTATCCTGTTCTCGTCCGACACGGTGGCGCGCCCGCACTGCCGGAGCTCGGACACGCGTGAGACAAGGGCGGTCAATCATGAACAACGTCATCATCATCGGCTCCGGGCCGGCAGGCTACACCGCCGCGATCTACGCGGCCCGCGCCGAGCTGTCGCCGATCCTCATCGCGGGGATGTCCGACGTGGGCGGCGAGCTCATGAACACCACGGAGGTCGAGAACTTCCCCGGGTTCCCGGAAGGCATCCAGGGTCCGGAGCTGATGGAGCGCATGCGCGCGCAGGCCGAGCGGTTCGGCGCGGAGATCGTCTTCGACGAGGTCACCGAGGTCGAGCTCACCGGAGACGTCAAACGGATCAGGACCGAGTTCGGCGAGGCCTTCGAGACGCGGACCGTCGTCATCGCGACCGGCTCCGCCTACCGCAAGCTGGGCGTCGCCGGCGAGGACCGCCTGTCCGGCTACGGCGTCTCGTGGTGTGCGACCTGCGACGGCGCGTTCTTCAAGGGGCAGCGTGTCGCGGTGGTCGGCGGCGGCGACTCGGCGATGGAGGAGGCGACCTTCCTCACCCGCTTCGCCGAGCACGTCACCGTCATCCACCGCGGCGACACCCTCCGGGCCTCGAAGATCATGCAGCAACGGGCCTTCGACGACCCGAAGATCGACTTCCGCTGGAACACCAGGGTCGACGAGATCGTCGGGGACGCGAAGGTGGAGCGCCTCCGACTCGACGGCGAGCCGGGCACGCTGGACGTCGAGGGCGTGTTCGTCGCGATCGGCAACGACCCGCGCACCGCGCTGTTCGGCGACCAGCTGCGGCTCACCGCCCAGGGCACGATCGCGGTCGAGGGACGCTCCTCGCGCACCAGCATCCCCGGCGTCTTCGCCGCGGGGGACGTCGTCGACCCGACCTATCGTCAGGCGGTGACAGCCGCCGCATCCGGGACGGTCGCGGCGATGGACGCCGAGCACTACCTCGCGTCGTGCGACGACGCCGCCTGACGCTTCGCCGCGCGCTCGGCGAGGAACGCGCGCACGGAGTCGCGATGCTCCGGCGTCGCATAGCAGATCGCCTGCGCCGCGCTGCCGAGCGCGTTGACCTCGGCGAGATCGAGCTCCGAAGAACGATTGAGGATGCTCTTGGCCAGGGCCTGCGCCACCGGCGGCTGCGCCGCCAGGGCCCGGGCGAACTCACGAGCGTGGCGGGTCAGCTCCGCCGCCGGCACCACGCGATCCGCGAGCCCGATCCGTTCGGCCTCCGCGGGCTCGACGCGGCGCCCGGTGTAGATCAGCTCCTTCGCCCGCGCCAGACCGACCCGGCGCGGCAGATGGAACATGCCGCCGCCGTCGGGCACGAGACCGCGATGCACGAAGCTCTCGCCGAGGGCCGCGTCATCGGCCAGCAGGATGAAGTCGCACGCCAGCGCGAGATCGAGCCCCAGGCCGAAGGCGGCGCCGTTGACCGCCGCGATCACCGGCCGGTCCAGCTCGTACAGCCGGGTGACGGTGTGATGGAACGCGCGCTGCCGACGCCATCCGAGCTCCGGTGCGCGCTCACCTTCGTCGAGGCGCTGCTGCATGCCCGCGATGTCGCCGCCGGCGCAGAACGCGGGACCGGCGCCGGTCAGGATCACCACGCGGATGCCGTCGTCCGCGTGGATCCGGGCCACGGCCTCCGCCAGCTCGCTTCGCATCGCATCGTCCACGGCATTGCGGACGTGCGGGCGATTCAGGGTCAGCGTCGCGACCGCGTCGGCGACCTCCACCTCGATCGTCTCGAAGCCGGCCATCGTCGCCTCCTCTCCGGGACACTCTTGACGCCCCAAACTTGCTCTCTATACTGATAGCAAAACTGCTTACAATATAGCTGCGGCCTCGCACGGACTCAATGCCCTCGCGGCGTGGACGCCGCTTCAATCGAAGGAGTCGAGCATGTATCTCGAGGACTGGTCGACAGCCGAGCTCGTCGACCCACGCGGTGCCGTCGCCGTGGAATCCGCCGCTGACGCCGTGGACACGTGGGTCCACGTGCCTCGTCTGCGCAAGGTCGGCTTCTTCAGCAACAAGAAGCCGAACGCCGACGCGATGCTCGATCAGATCAAGACGAGCCTGGCCGAGATCGATCCCGGACTCGAGTTCGCGTACGGGTCCAAGGAGCCGCTCGCGGAGAACGCCGACCAGGCCGTGCTCGCGTCGCTGACCGACTGCGACGTCGTGTTCCTCGCCTCCGCGGAATGCGGCGGATGCACCTCCTGGGTCGCGCGCGACTACATCTCCCTGCAGCGGCTCGGCGTGCCCTGCATGCTGATCGCGACCGATCGCTTCCGCTCGCTCGCCGAGGCGGTGCTGGCTCGCGGCGGCGTCGAGGAACCCCGGCTGATCGTGCCGCAGCATCCGGTCAGCGGCATCCCCGCGGAGCGGGCGCAGGCGAAGATCCGTGCGCTCATGGACGACGTGGCGACCGAGCTCGGTCTGAACACCGCGGCTCTCGTCACGGAAGGACGATGACGATGACCCTCACCCCCGCAGCCTCGTTCACCGCCGACGAGGTCGGCGACGGTATGCCCCTGTTCGCTCCGACTCGCGAGCGGGTCGCGCACCTCCTGGAGTTCGTGCCGCAGTCCGGCGAGACCGTGATCGGCGAGGTCCCCCCGGCCAACGGGACGCTCACCTACTCGGTGGCGGCCGCCAACGCCGCGATGACCGGATGCACGCCGCCCGAGTTCTGGCTCGTCACCGAAGTGCTCGCGGCGGTTCTCGGCGGCGAGTTCAACCTGCTGAGCATTCAGGCGACCACACATCCGGCCGGCCCTGTCATCCTCGTCAGCGGACCGGTCGCGGCCCAGCTCGGCGTCCACGGCGGCAGCGGCTGCATGGGGCCGGGCTGGCCGGTGAACGCCCGGGTCGGTCGGGCGGTGCGGCTGGCTCTCATGAACGTCGGCGGTGCGCGGCCGGGCGGACTGGACATGGCGACGTTCGGCGGTCCGGCCAAGTGGAGCCTCTGCTTCAGCGACCAGCCGGTCGACGTCGAGGCGAACCGCTGGCCGACCCTCGCCGAGGAGCAGACCGGCTCGCCGGACACGAGCACCGTCACGGTGATCGGCGGCGAAGGACCGCTCAACGTGAACGACCATTTCAGCACCCGCGCGACGGGACTGCTGCGGATGATCGCGCACACCTTGGCCACGGTCGGCTCCAACCACGCGCACAATCCTCGGAGCACGCCGATGGTGGTCATCGGCGCCGAGCACGCGGCGGTCATCGCCGGCGACGGCTTCACCCGTGACGACGCCCGCGCGTTCATCGCCCGTCATGCCCGCATCCCCCTGTCGCAGTGGTCGAAGGAGGCGCGAGACGGTCGGCTGCGCAATCGCTACCCGAAGCTGTATGGCGATGCGGACGACCAGGACGAGGTGGCCGTGGTCGCGCCGGAAGATCTCGTGCTCGCCGTCGCCGGCGGCCCGGGAAAGCACAGCGTCGTCATCCCGTCCTTCGGCCGCAGCGTCTCGGTGCGCGAGATCCGGCTGCCGGCCTGATCCTCCTCCATCCCGTTCCCGGAAGGGCTCACATGAGCATCGAAGAACCCCTGACAGCGACCAAGACCTTCGCCTACATCGGCCAGTTCGAGCGGTTCAAGGAGCCGATCAAGGACGCGTTCACCATCTGCGACTATGACGAGCGCTCGGGGGCCGTGCGCCCGATCGAGGCGAAGTTCCCCGGCATCAGCGTGAGCTCCACGTATCTCGACACCGCCCGCAGGGTGCTGTATGCGACCGACGAAGGCGTCACCTACGACCAGGCGCAGCACGGCTATGCCGGACGCGTCTTCGCCTTCCGGATCGACCCCGTCTCCGGCGATCTGGAGGAGATCAACCACTCGCCCAGCTACGGCTCGCTGCCGAGCTCGTCCACGCTCGACCCGACGGGGCGTTTCCTGCTGGTGACGCACCACACCGACCGGGTGCCCATCACCAGGGTGGAGGGCGACCGGGAGAGCGGCTTCCGCGTCGTGCAGGAGTACGACGCGGCGACGCTCGTGCTGTTCGCGGTAGGCGAGGACGGCGCGATCGGCGCGCCGCTGGATGTCGTGACCTTCATGGGCACCGGGGGCGCGCATCGGGTGCAGACCCATCCGCAGCTCCACGCCGTGGTGCGCTCGCCCTCGGGCGGCTTCTACGTCATCTGCGACAAGGGCGAGGACCGCATCTACACCGTCGCCATCGACGAGGCGGAGGGCCGCATCCGGCTGCTCAACGGCGAGACCGGGTTCGCCACCGTGCCCGGGGCGTCGCCGCGCGGCTTCGCCTTCCACCCCACCGAGCCGTACCTCTATGTGAACTTCCAGACGCGGTCGGTCATCGGCGTCTACCGCTACGACGAGCAGGGCGGTCTCGAAGAGGTGCAGGTGATCAGCTCGTTGCCCGACGGACAGCCCGACAGCTTCACGTTCAAGCAGGCCGACATCCGGTTCCACCCTTCGGGACGATTCCTCTACAGCTCGGTCCGCGGCTTGAACGGGATCTCCGTGTTCGGTGTGGACGGCGAGACCGGGCGGCTCACGCACCTGGAGACGATCCCGCTCGCCGGCGACTCCCCGCGCGGATGCGCGATCTCGCCCGACGGGCGGTTCATGCTGGTCGGCACCCGGTACAGCAACGAGCTGTGGACGTACCGGATCGAGGAGGACGGCCACCTGTCCCCGGTGGGCGAGCACGTCGAGGTGGCGAGCCCGGGAAACATCACGTTCTTCACCGCACCGGCCGGTCGATAGGGTGACCAGGGCGAAGGAGCACCGACGATGACCACACATCCGCATCCTCTGCGCGCCGCGGCGGTCAGCGTCGACATCACGCCGGCGGACCTGACCGACCTGAACCCGATGGGCACCTCGAAGAGCGTGCCGATGGATCCGACGTTCAGCGGCGTCCACGACCCGATCTCCGCGCGCATCCTCGTGCTGGAATGCCGGGGGACGATGGCTGTGCTCGTCTCGCTCGACGCCGTCGAGGTGGGCGAGACCGCCGACTTCCGTGCCGCGATCGAGCAGGCGACCGAGGTGCCGGCGGCGAACGTGCTGATGTGGGCGACGCACAGCCACAACGCACCGCGCATCGGGACGGTGTCGCCCGGCTCGCTCGCCCTCCGGCCGTTGGACGCGGCGCTCGTGAACTCGGCCGAGGTGCAGCGCCGTTGCATCCCCGCGATCCGCGTCGCGCTGGCCGCCCTCGCGCCGGCGACGGTCTCGGTCGCGACCGGCCACGCGGACGTCAACGTGCACCGCATGGAGTTCACGTCGGCGGGATGGCGTGAAGGCTTCGACGACGCCGGTCCGTCGGACAAACGGGTACAGGTCGTGCGGATCGACGCCGTCGACGGACCGCAGCTGGCGACCCTGTTCACCTACGGCGTCCACTCGACGGTGACGCTGGGGACGGGCGAGGTCAGCGGCGACCTCGCCGGCGCCGCGGCGCGGTGCGTCGAGGCGCGCAGCGCCGACGACATCGTGGCGCTGTTCGCGCCCGCCGCGATCGGAGATCAGGGTCCGCGGGTACGCGCGAAAGCCGCGCCCGCGGCGTTCGCCTACGATGCCGCCGATGCCCTCGGGCTCGTCGTCGGCGCGGAGGCGCACCGGGTCTCGCAGGCGGCGACACCGATCGCGACGGATGTGCTCGCGGTGGCGTCCGCCACGATCGCACTGCCCACCTCGGGCGCGATCTACTCCCCTGAGGAGGATCACGAGACGGTGCAGCTGCGGCTGACCGCCCTGCGGCTCGGCGACCTCGTGCTGGCCGGGGTCTCCGGCGAGGTCGACACGGAGCTCGCGGACCTGATCGAGCGGGCGGCGCCCCGACGGCACACCCTCCCGCTGTCGCTCGTGAACGACCGGATCGGGTACCTGCCCTCGGAAGCGATGTACGCCCGCACGATGGAGACCGGCAGACGCTGCGCGGTCGCCCCCGGGCGCGGCGAGCGCGCCGTCGTCGACGGCCTGGCGGAGCTGTTCCGCCGGCTCGAAGACGCCCGATGACCGATCCGACCGTGTTCCGCACCGACCGGGTCCTGAACGACTCCTCACGGCTGCCGGCCATCGGTCAGGGCTCGGCGCGCTCGACGGATCCCGGCGAGGCGATGGTCTCCGCCCTCCGTCTCGGCTACCGGTTGCTCGACACCGCGTCCGCGTACGGGACCGAGGCGACCGTTCCCCGGGCGATCGCCGCATCCGGGGTGCCACGCGGCGACGTGACCGTCATGACGAAGCTGCGCGGCCGCGATCAGGGGTACGGCTCCGCGCTGCGCGCCGCGGCGGAATCACGTGAGCGACTGGGCGGCGACCCGATCGACGTGTACCTGATCCACTGGCCGATGCCGGCCGTGGACCGATACGTCGAGACGTGGCGCGCGATGATCGAGCTGCGTGCGGCCGGCGTGGTGCGCACGATCGGCGTGTCGAACTTCACCGCAGATCAGCTCCGCCGCCTGGGCGATGAGACCGGGACGCTCCCCGCGGTGAACCAGATCGAGCTGCATCCGATCTTTCCGCAGCCGGAGCTGCGCGCCTTCCACGAGGCGCACGGCATCCAGACCGTCGCGTACAGTCCGCTCGCCCGGGGCGGCGAGGTGCTCGAGTCCGCGGTCATCGTCCGCATCGCCGCACGGCTCGGGATCACGCCGGCGCAGGTCATCGTGCGCTGGCATCGTCAGCACGGGGTCGTCCCCATCCTCGGGAGCGGGAACCCCGTCCGCCAGCGGCTCGGCCTCGAGGTCTGGGACTTCGTCCTGTCCGAGAGCGACATGGCCGCGATCGACTCGGCGTTCGATCCCCGCCGCCTCGGCGGGGATCCGCTGACGCGCGAGGAGCTCTGAATGACCTCCCGTTCGCGCGTGTACATCGGCAACTGGGACCGCTGGAAGACGCCGGAGAAGGACGCCTTCGTCGTGTGCGAGCTGGATGCGGCGACCGGCGCCCTCACGCGTCTCGGCGCTCAGTTCCCGGGCGTCTCGGTGGGGCAGGTCGTGGTCGACGCCCGCCGGGGCGTGCTCTACTGCACGGACGAGACCTCGCGGCATCCCGACCGCTTCGACGGCGGCGGCGGGAGGGTTCTCGCCTACCGCATCGATCCGGCCACGGGTTGGCTGACCGAGCTGTCGGACCGGCCGAGCTACGGGAGCCTGCCCAGCCACCTCGGCCTCGTGGCGGGCGGATCGCGGCTGGTGGTCACCCATCACACGGACGGCCCTCCCGTCACGCGGACCTCACGCCGCGCCGACGGCGGGTTCAGCGTCGAGAGCGTGTACGACGACGCGAACACCGTGCTGTTCCCGCTCGACGAGGACGGTGCGATCGGCGAGCCGCTGGACATCCTCACGTGGCACGGCGACGGCGGCCCGCTGCCGCGACAGACCCATCCGCGGCTGCATTCGATCGCGGTGGCGCCGAGCGACGCGTTCTTCCTCGTGTGCGACAAGGGGGACGACCAGGTGTTGACGTTCCGGGTCGTCGAGGGCTCGCGCCTCGAGGTGTCGTCCGTGCACCGGGCGCGTCCCGGCAGCTCGCCCCGCTACAGCGCCTTCCATCCCTCGCTGCCCGTCGTCTACGTGAATCACGAGACGCAGACCGTGATCGAGGCGCTGGCGTACGACGACGCAGGCGAGTTGCGCTCGCTCGGGCACGTCGACTCGCTGCCCCCGGAGGCCGTCGACACCGGCGCGACCATGCAGTCCGACATCCGGGTCTCGCCGGACGGCCGCTTCGTCTACCAGCTGATCCGGGAGCTGGATCTGATCAGCGCGTTCGCGGTCGATGCGCGCACCGGCGCGCTCACGCGCATCCAGACGGTCGCCGCCGGGGGACGCGATCCGCGCGGGTGCGCGCTGACGCTCGATGGACGGCATCTCCTCGTCGCCGCGCGGCTGAGCGACGATGTGGTCTGCTGGTCGATCGGCGTGGACGGGATGCTGACTCCCACCGATCATCACGTGCCCGCCGCCGCCGCAGGCAGCATCGCCGTCTACGACCTCCCGGTGTGATCGGGCCCGGTCAGCGCGGATCGCTGACCCACCCCCGCCACCACTGCAGCGCCAGGACCAGTCCCGCGACCACGACCACGACGCTCGAGACGACGAACGCCGATCCGAGCCCGGACGCGGAGGCCACCACGCCCAGCGCCGCCGCACCGAGGGCATTGCCCAGATCCATCGCCATGTAGAACGTGCTGCTGGCTCTGCCCCGGTTGCGCCGGCTCGCACCCAGGATCGCCAGGGTGTTCAGGCCGGGGGCGATCATGCCGGTGCCCAGTCCGTAGAGGAGGCCCGCCACGATCAGCTGAGGCAGGCCGGGCGCCCACACGATCACGAGCATCGCGAGGCTCACCGTCACGATCCCCGGCATCACCACCTTCAGCTGGCCGAACCGCCGACCGAGCGGCACGAGGAGCACCCGTGACACGGCGACCGCGAGACCGCTGGCGGTGAAGAAGAATCCCGCGTTCTCGATTCCGCGGGCGATCGCGTAGGCGGCGAGGAAGCTGTTGACGCTGGTGGTGCCGAACATGACGAAGAACATGACCGACGACACCCGCCACGCGTCACGCTCGACGACGCGATGCCACAGCGGAACGCGGGTCTGCCGGAGAGGATCGTCCTCGCGGACGAGGATCCGTTCTCGTCGTTCCCGGTCCACGCG
Organism: Microbacterium sp.; assembly: GCF_047606385.1. Classification (GTDB taxonomy): domain Bacteria; phylum Actinomycetota; class Actinomycetes; order Actinomycetales; family Microbacteriaceae; genus Microbacterium. Next base: position 57,097 of record NZ_JASGEL010000131.1, on the reverse strand, counting down.
TCGGGATGTCGCGGCCAGCGGGATGCGCAGCAGCAGGTTGAGCACGCCGAACGCGAACACGACGAGAAAGGCGACGGCGTACCCTGCGACCGCCCGAAGCTCCAGCGCCAGCCACGGCGCGAACATCTGCACGATCGTCTGCTCCAGCCCCAGCAGCCCGATCCCCTGCGCAAGACGCCGCTCGGGGATGATGTCCGTCGCGAGGGTCATGACGGCCGTGCCGTTCAAGCTGAATCCGAGTCCTTGGATCGCCCGCACGACCAGGAACAGCCAGAGCGGCGTGGCGAGCGGGAGAAGCCCGCTCGCCACGGTGAACGCGACCGCTCCGATCGTCATGGCGATCCAGCGTCCGCGCCGGTCGACGAGCGAGCCCGCGACGGGGCGCATGAGGACGGCGGCCCCCATGTACAGCGTCGTGGTCAGTCCGGCGTCCGCCGCTGAGAAGCCGTTGTCCATGACGTAGACCGGCACGAGCGTCATCAGCATGAACGAGCTCGCCCGCAGGCACGCGTTCGATGCCATCAGGGCGAGGAACATCGACGTGACGACCCGCTCCCGACGCGAGGATCTGCGACTCGCGCGGCCCGCGCGACCACACCCACGCCACACTGCTACCATGATCGCTAGCAATCCTGCGGGAGTAAGCTCCTGCGAGGAAGATCGAGGAGGGTCACATGGAGGAGTCGAACTCCGACGTCTACGACGCCATCCGGACGGCGATCCTGCGCGGCGACTACGCTCCCCGGCAGCGCCTGGGGGCCGCGGAGCTCGCCGAGACGTTCGGGACGAGCCGGTTCGTCGTGCGCAGCGCACTGCTTCAGCTCGTCGGGGAACGACTCGTGGAGTTCCAGCCCAACCGCGGCGCGCGCGTGCGTGAGCTGACGCTCGACGAGGCGCTCGAGATCATCGACCTCCGGGAGATCATCGAGGGCCTCATCGCCGCTCGTGCGGCGGAGCGGATCACCGACGATCAGATCACCGAGCTGCGCGGCCTCGCCGAGGCGATGGAGACCGCGATCAAGGATCTCAACATCACCGAGTACGCACGCCTCAACGACGGGCTCCATCAGCGGCTGCGCGAGATCGCCGAGCACGAGACCGCCGACCGGATGCTCGAGCAGCTGAACGCGCGCGTCGTGCGCAATCAGTTCCACATGGCCGTCGACTCCAACAGCCCCCACGTCGGGCTGCCTCAGCATCTGGCCATCATCGACGCGGTGTGCAGCCGCGACGCGGCGCGGTCGGAGCGGCTGATGCGCGATCACATCGGCGACGTGCGCGATCAGCTCGCGGCTCAGGCCAAGACGGGCTAGCCCGAGCCGGACCACAGCGAGTCGCCGTGGTCCGCGCCCCGCGGACGCCGTCAGGCGACCACGCCCGCGGCGATGAACGCGTCCAGCTCCTCCTGGGAAAGACCCACGACATCGCGCAGCACCTCCTGGTTGTGCTCGCCCAGAAGCGGAGCCGTGCGCGAGATGCGCGCCGGGGTCCGCGAGAGACGCCAGGGCGGCGCGATCGCCTTGCGTGTGCCGAGCACCGGATGCGTCACCTCGGTGATGGCCCCCTGGGCGATCAGATGCGGATCGGAGAAGATCTGCTCCGCCGTGAACGACGGCATGGCGGCGACGCCGGTGTCCTGCAGCAGCGTCATGATCTCCCGGGCGGCGCGCCCTGAGGTCCACTCCGCGAGCTTCGCGTCGATCAGCTTCTGGCCTGCCAGGCGTCCCGCCACCGTCGCGAACGAGGGCTCCGTCGCCCACGACGGCGAGCCGATGGCCGCCACGAGCGCCTGCCATTCGGCATCGGTCCGCACCGCGATCGCCACCCATTCATCCGCGCCGGCGCAGGGATACACCTGATGAGGTGCCATGTCGGCGACGTGATTGCCGTGACGGCGCGGGGAGCGGCCGTTCATCGTGAAGTCCATCATCTGGTCGCCGATCAGCTGATTCAGCGCCTCGGACGAGGACAGGTCGATGTACTGTCCCTCGCCCGTCAGATCACGGATCGCCAACGCCATGAGCATCGCGAACGCCCCGGTCGTCCCCGCGCGCGAGTCTCCGCTGCTGGTGAGCTGGTTCGGCGCCCAGTCCGGATAGCCGGTCAGATGCGCCTGGCCGGAGAAGCAGGTGAAGCAGGGGGCATATGCGGTGTAGCCGCGCAACGGCCCCGTCGCGCCGAATCCGGACAGCGACAGCATGATGATGTCGGGCTTGACCTCGGCGAGCGCGGCGTAGCCGAGCCCGAGACGGTCCATGACCCCCGGCCTCATGTTCTCCATCACGATGTCGGCCGCGGCGACGATGCGCTTGGCCAGCTCGACACCCTCGGGGGTCTTCAGGTTGAGCGTCACGGAGAGCTTGTTGAGGTTGATCTCGAAGAAGTTCGACGACGCCTCCGGATCGTCACTCGCGCCGGCGCCGTGCAGGATGCGCTGCTCGTCGATCCTCGCCCGGCTCTCGATCTTGATCACCTCTGCGCCGAGCGCGCCCAGCAGCATCGTCGCGTAGGGTCCGGCGAGGACGTGTCCGAAGTCCACGACGCGTACTCCGGACAGCGGGCCGTGGGTCATGAGAGCGCCTCCGCTTCTGTGGTGCGGAGGATCTCCGCATTGTGTTGTCCGATCAACGGGGCGCCGGCCCGCCGCTCGGCCCGGATGCCGGAGAAGATGTACGGCCAGCCCGGATGCTGCAGCGCGCCGGCGACCGGATGGTCGACGTCGATGAAGTAGCCGCGCGATCTCGTCTGCGCCGACGCGTGGAACATCGCCGCGGTCTGGGCCGGCGCGCAGGCGCTCTTCCGCGCCTGCACGGCATGGAACACCTCTTCGGCGGTGAGGGTCTTCGCCCAGTCGGCGAGACGAGCGCGCAGCTCCGCGTAGTTCTCCGAACGCGACTGCTGGGTGAGGAACTTCTCGTCGCGCCCCCATGCCGGTCGGCCCATGGCCTCGAACAGGCCGTTCCACTGGTGCTGGGACGAGAGGATGAGGATGACGTATTCGCCGTCCTTGCATTCCACGAGGGATTCGAGCAGCCGCCCCATCCCGGTGCGATCCGGGCTCTCGCCGGTGTCGAGGTACCGGCGCAGCTGCGAGCGCTCCAGATGGGTCATCGCGTGCTGCTTCGAGACCTCGACGTGCTGGCCCAGGCCCGTCCGATGACGCCAATGCAGCGCCGCCAGGGCGGCGACGGCCGCCGCGCTGCCGGCGTCGTACTCGCCGAGATACCCGGGACCGCGCACCGGCTCGCGGTCGAGGTTCGGGGACATCATCGGCAGCATGTACCCCTGGCCGCTCGCGTGATAGGTCGTGAGCGGCGCATCGGCGTAGTCGCGGTACGGGCCGTCCGAGCCGAACGGCGTGATCGACACCATGATCAGGCCCGGGTTCTTCGCGGCGAGGTGATCGTAGTCCAGGCCCAGTCCTGCGAGCTCGCCCGGGGCGCGGTCCTCGATCAGGATGTCGGCGTCGGCGACGAGCGCACGGAACCGCTCCACGCCGTCGGCGGTGCCGAGGTCGATCGTCACGCCGCGCTTGTTCGTGTTCAGGTACATGAACAGGCCGGAGCGCTCCGGGTCCTCCTCGTCGCCGAGGAACGGCGCGGTCCGGCGCGCCCGGTCGCCTTCCGGCGGCTCGACCTTCACGACGTCGGCGCCGAAATCGGCGAAGAGCCGCGCGCAGAACGGACCGGAGACGAACTCGGCCAGCTCGACGACCTTGATCGGGGCGAGGGGCGGTGTGCTCATGTCACACCCCCGGGTAGATGAACTGCGTCCGCGACGGCAGGATCACGGTGGCGTCGCAGGTCTGGTGGACCTCGTCGTTCTGGGTGGTGCATTCGACCGCCAGGTCGACGAGATGCTGGCCGTCCTCGACATAGGTCCGGGTGACCGTGCCGGTCACCGTCGTCGTGTCGCCCATCCAGGACGGGCGGCGGGTGCGGTTGCTCTGATACTTCAGGAAGCCGTCGTCGCCCATCCAGTTCTGGAGGGCCTTCTGCATGAGGGCTTCGAACTGCCCGTGGTGGCCGTAGGCGCCCGAGCGCAGCCCGGTCACGCGGGCGGCGGCATCCACGAGGTGAGCCTCGGCGCGCCACCGCGGCGCGTTCGTCTCGGGGTCGACCCAGCCGTGGTCGTCGACGTGTCCGTCGAGCATGTCCCAGTTGATGTTGAGGGCGGACTGCTGTCCCATCGCCGCCATCCACACGTGCACGTCGAGGGTCGTGAGGGGTCCTGCGACGACGGGGAAGATCTCGTCGCCGACGTGCACGTCCTCCCAGAAGCGGGTGTCGGCGCCGCGGCGACGCGTCTCCTCGTCGCGATAGGCCTGATGGATCGCGTCGAGCTCCTGCGGGGTGTAGCGATGACGCGGCCGCTCCGTGAAGGCCGCCTCGGTCTTCTGCCGGCTCTCCGCGACGATCTGCATCCTGGTCCGGTCGCGGGTCGCGACGATCTCGTTGCGCTGATTCAGGTATGTCGTGCGATACATCGCCTGGAACAGGCGGTACGGCACCGCCCGGCGAGGCTTCTTCTCGTTGACCCCCATGTCGGTGCCGAAGACGTGGAACCGGTCGCCGGGGTAGACGCTCTTGAACCAGGTCCAGGTGCTGCCGCCGGCGAGGCTGCGGCCGAAGCCGGGGGCGACGGTGCCCTGACCGGCGCCGGCCTCACCCATGCAGATCAGGATGCCGTTGGGCGCGACGACCCGTCCGTAGCGGGTGAACCTGGCGTAGTCCTCCCACCGGTACAGCGGGTTCTTGTCGCCCACGCCGTCGCAGAAGTGACGGATCAGGTCGGTGGTGACCCATTCGTTGAACATCGCGTAATGCGAGTTCGGGCCGCGCTTGGACGGACCCGACCAGGGGTTGCGGGTGTTGCCGACCTGCTCCGGATAGGCCACCTGCCCCCGAAGGGCATTGCGTGCGTCCGCCCAGCTGTCGACCTCCTGGTTGAACTCGTCGCTGAGCAGCTCGTTCCAGAGGCTCTTGTCCACCATCGATCGGCTCCTTCGCTCATGTGCGGTGCGTCTCCGCGGGACGGCCCTGCGGCTCGTCCCCGATGTGCACGAATATTGCTGAACTAGATGCTATCAGTATTGCTGCCAATCTTGATAGCCTTACCGGGATCGAGGAGCGAGGACACGGCGATGACAGATGACGAGACGATCTTTCGCGCAGCCGTCGTGGGCGGCGGGACGATGGGGGCCGGCATCGCGCACGCGATGCTCCTGGCCGGGATCGACGTGACGTTGGTCGAGCGGGACGCGCGGACCGCGGATGCCGCACGCCGGCGAGTGGGCGTCGCCGTGGACGGCAGCGTGGAACGCGGGATCGTCGCCGGTCCGGAGACGCTCCTCGTACGCCTCGACGTGACCGTCGACATCGGCCGCGCGCACGACGCGCAGATCGCGATCGAAGCGGTCCCCGAGGACCTGGAGCTGAAGATCGAGGCGCTGACCCGCCTGGCCGGTGTCATCGACGAGCGCGCGGTGATCGCCAGCAACACCAGCAGCATCTCCGTGGACGCGCTCGCCGCCGCCGTCCCGCATCCCGAGCGCGTGCTCGGGATGCACTTCTTCAACCCTGTCCCGACCAGCAAGCTCGTCGAGGTCGTCGACGGTGGCCGGACGTCGCCGGAGACGGCCGCGCGGGCACAGGACATCGTGCGACGGCTGGGCAAGACGCCGATCGTGGTGCGGGACAGTCCCGGATTCGCGAGCAGCAGGCTGGGCGTCGCCATCGGGCTCGAAGCGATCCGGATGCTCGAGGAGGACGTCGCCTCCGCCGAGGACATCGACGCCGCCATGATGCTCGGCTACGGATTCCCGATCGGCCCGCTCCGGCTCACCGACCTCGTCGGACTGGACGTCCGTCTCGGGATCGCCCGATACCTGGAGTCGCAGCTGGGCGACCGGTTCACGCCGCCGCCGCTGCTGGTCGAGATGGTCGCGGCAGGCCGCCTCGGCAAGAAGAGCGGCCGTGGCTTCTACGACTGGGCCACAGGGCGATGAGCGCCGACGCCCTGCTCGTCGAGGAGCACGATGAGCGCGTCGTCATCACGCTGAACCGACCCGAGGTGCGCAACACCATCGACGCACGCACGGTTCGCGAGCTGCACGCGGCATGCGCCGAGCTCGAGCGCCGCCCGCGCGTCGCGATCATCACCGGCGCGGATGGCGTCTTCGCTGCCGGGGCCGATATCCGCGAGCTCCGCGAACGCGGAGCGGCGGAGGCGATGGAAGGCATCAACAGCAGCGTGTTCGAGCGTGTCGCCGCACTGCCGCTTCCCACCATCGCCGCGGTGGGCGGAGCCGCCATCGGCGGAGGCGCCGAGCTCGCCTACGCGTGCGACATCCGCGTCGGGACGAACCAGGCGCGGTTCGGCAACCCGGAGGGCGGGCTCGGCATCCTGGCCGCCGCGGGCGCCACCTGGCGGCTGCCGGAGCTGATCGGGATGGCGCGCGCCAAAGAGATGCTCTTCGCCGGCCGCCAGGTGAGCGCGGAGAAGGCCCTCGACATCGGACTGCTCAGCGAGATCGCCGCCGAGGACGACCTGCTCGCCGTCGCGCACGCCTGGGCGGACCGGATGATGCGCACTCCGCCGCTGGCGCTGCGCCTGGCGAAGACGGCGCTGCGCGCACCCCGCGACGCGCACCCGGCGATCGACGATATCGCCCAGGCCGTCCTTTTCGAGACCGCCGACAAGCGGAGCCGGATGGACGCCTTCCTCGCGCGCTGACGCACCGTCAGCCGCGCACCGCGCTCTCCAGCTCCGAGGTGAAGGCCGCGACGAGCGCATTGACCTCGTCGGGCTGCTCCAGCATGGGGAAGTGACCGGCGCCCGTCAGCTCGATCAGTCGCGATCCCGGCACCGCGCCGTGGATCTCGGCCTCGTACGCCGGCGGGGCGGTCGGGTCCGCCGCTCCTCGGATGAGGAGGAGCCTCGGGCGCAGCTGCGCGATCCTGTCGCGGACGTCGAACGCGTCGATGGCCTTGGTGTCCGCCAGCTGCACCATCGGCCCGTTGCGGCGGTGATGGTCGAGCAGACGCTCGCGCAGCCCGGGCTCGACGAAGGCCATCGAGCGCCGACGTGCGTCGAGCCACCGTTCGAAGTCGTCCTCGCTGTCCAGCGCCTTCAGATGCAGCTCGTAGCTGGCGGTGCGATGCAGCTTCGGGCGCATGGCCGCGGTCATGAGCACGATGCCGGCGACCTCGTCCGGATAGTCCAGGGCGTACTCGAGCGCGATCGAGGCTCCCAGCGTGTATCCGACGAGCACGAGGTCGCGACGTGCGTCGTGCGCCCACAGCCACCCGCGCAGCCAGTCGGCGTAGCCGCGGACGTCCGCGCACAGCGTGCCCGTCGGGTGCCCCGGCAGCGTGACCGCGAGGCTGCCGGGGAAGCGGCTCGTCTGATGGACGTACGCGTCGGCGGATGCTCCCGCGCCGGCACCGGGGATGAAGACGAGCTGCATCCACGCCTCCTCCTCGATCAGCCGACAGATTGCAATCTATATTGCCAGCATTATTGCCGCCCGTCGATCTCGAGGCTCTCGAGGTACTCGAGCGAACGGCGGGATCCGCTCATCAGCGACCGGATGCCGTGACCGCGTTCGTCGACGTCCGGCCGGTAGGCGACCGCGAGATCTCTCGCGATGCCGTCCGCGGCCCGGCGGAGCAGCTCGACATAGCCGTGCGTGGCGGTCGCGTCGTTGGGCACCACGATCCCCAGGGCGGCGTGCACCCTGCCGTCGGGGCCGGCCACCGGCACGGCGATGCCGCGGGACTCGGGGTGGATGTGACCGTCGGTGACGGCGTAGCCGGCGTCCCGCACGCGACGCAGTTCTCGGCGCAGCTCGGCGCCGGTGCGGATCGTGCGGTCCGTGTACGTCCGCAGGCCACGGGCGATCACGTCGGCGACCAGCCCGCCGTCGGCGTGCGCGAGCAGCACGAGTCCGCTCGACGACGCGTGCAGGGGGATGCGGCCGCCGATCACCGTCGCGTTGAGCACGGCGTCCCGGGTCGACAGCCGATCGATGTAGAGGACGTCGCGTCCGCTGAGCACCCCGAGCTGCACGTGCTGCCGCACCCGCTCGTGCAGCGCGCTCAGCCACGGCCGCGCGATCTCGCGCAGGCCGACCGCCCCGGGGGTGCGGCTGGCGAACTCCCACAGCCGCACGCCCAGCCGGTAGCGACGGTCCGGCATCCGCTCGAGCAGGCCCTCGCGCTCCAGCTCGGCGACGAGTCGATGGGCGCTCGACCGGGCAAGCCCCGCGGCGTCGGCGATCTCGCTGAGGCTGAGGAAGGGATGCCAGGCGTCGAAGCTCTCGATCACGCGCAGATGCCGGTGGAGCACCGACTCCCCCGCCGACCCTCGCGCCACGGCATCCTCCTCGATGACGCCGTCATGCTACCCGCCCGGCGGGCGGACGCTCACGCGTTCTGGCGGTACACGGTGCGCGCGTACTCGTGGTATGGCGCCGGCGCGACGGTCGCCCTGATGCGCACCTGCCGATGCGCCGCGTCGACCTGGGGCTTCGAGGAGATCGGGTCCTCTCCCCATACGACCTCGACCTCGGCGCCGTCGGGGATGCCGACGTCGAGGGTCGCGAGCGACATGTACAGCTGGTCGAACGCGACGTAGCCGGCATCCGTCGAGATGCCCACCTGCTTCCCGTCCTGCACCACCTCGTCCATCTGGAACAGGCCGTAGCGGCTCTTGGGGAAGTCGAGGAACTTGGCCGGCGTGCCCGGCTCCAGCTGCGAGCGCACGACGGATGCCACGTCGTCGGCGTTCCAGATGAGCGTCACCTTGCGACGGCGCTGGCTCTCGGCGTGGCCGGCGAGGGCGGCGCGGCCGTGGAAGTCGTGGTCGAAGCGCACCGACTTGCCCAGGCCGATGTCGTACGGGGTCATGTAGTAGTCGTGGATGTCGGTCGAATACAGGGATCCGCCGATCGATCCGGCGCGCGCGGCCGGCAGCCATTCGCGGTACTCGGCGAGGTCGTCGTCGAAGATCGCGGGGAACGGCGTCGGCACCCAGCCCGATTCCAGCGGGGACGACGAGTACGCCTTGGCGCCGACGCGACGGATGCCGAACTCCTCGCCCGCCGCCATCAGCGCGTCCAGCACGATCTCGTTGTCGGCCCACGGCCCGTAGAACTCGAAGCCGGGCTGCCCGGCCATGCCGTGGCGCAGCGCCTTGACCGGGCGCCCCGCGATCTCGACGTCGCCGATGTGGAAGAACTTGATGTCGGGGGCAGGACCCCCGAACACCTTCGCCATGACCTCGTCGGCTTTCGGGCCCTGCAGCTCGTACCGGTAGAACGTCGGGGGGCCCTGACGCATGTGCGAGTTGCCTTCGAGCCGGCTGTGCACGTCCTCGCCCGCGGCGGCGGCCTTCTCGACGTTGAAGCGCACCCAGTCGATGAGCAGGTGATGCCCGATGAGCACCAGCCCCTCCTCGCCCTCGGCGTTGTAGAACAGGATGCCGTCGCCGATGAGATAGCCGTCCTGGTTCACCGAGATGAGCTGCTTGGCCACCCCGGCGCGGAACGTGCCGAACGTGTTGGGCGAGATGGACTCCAGCAGCGGGATGAGGTCGTCGCCCCACAGGAACAGCTGCGTCATGTGGTGCGACTGGTCCATCAGCGCGACCGTCGTGTTCCAGGCGCGCTGCTCGTCGCGCCAGTTCGTGAACTCCGGCGCGACGGGGAACGTGAACGCGGGCCAGTCCTGGTTGCGCAGCAGCTCGACCGCCCCTCCGGCACGTCGGATCGCCTCGGCGAGTGTCTCGGTCATCGTCGACCTCTCTTCTTCGGTTGCGGAAGCCCCGCCAGCGTATGCCGCCGCCGGGTCACTATCCGGAGCCGATCCCGTTGAGCGGAACTCGCCGCGCGCGGCATGATGGCGGGGGGCGAGGTGCGCCCCGAGGCCGGGGACGCCGCCGCATCGCTGGCGTCGCCAGGATCCGCGAGGAGGCGGAATGTCCACGATCAGACAGCGCATCACCCGCGCGATCGACGCGCGCACCCGCAGGGGCGTGGTGCTCGGGCCGCACGAGGTGGAGCACGTGAAGGATCTGCGCACGCCCCTGGCCGATGGCGTCGAGCTCCTCGGGGACCTGTACCGTCCGGTCGGCGCGGACGGCGCGGCGCCGACGATCCTGGTGCGCGGCCCCTACGGACGGCGGGGACTGCTGGGCGGGGCGGCCCGCGCGCTCGCATACGAGGGGTACACGGTGTTCTTCCAGAGCTGTCGGGGCACCTGGGGCTCGGGAGGCGTGTTCACCCCGCAGATCGACGAGCAGCGCGACGGCATCGAGACGGTCCGCTGGGTGCGGCAGCAGCCGTGGTTCACGGGGCGGCTCGCGATGTTCGGCGAGAGCTACATGGGCTACACGCAGTGGGCGGTCGCGGGGAGGATGCAGCGAGAGGAGCCCGAGAACGCCCCGGAGGCGCATGTGCTGCAGATCACCATGCCCGATTTCGGCGCCATCACGTGGGACAACGGCGCCTATTCGCTGCGCAACGCGCTCGGCTGGACAAGGATGATGGTGCGCATGCGCAGAGGCGGTCTCGCCCTGCTCGGCATGATGCTGCCCGACCGCAGGCTGGCCCGCGCGTTCGACGTGCTGCCGCTGAGCGCCGGCGATGTCGCCGCGACCGGCGAGAGCGTGCACTGGTACCAGGACTGGGTGGCCCACGAGAGCCTCGCCGACGAGTACTGGACCCAGCAGAGCCATACGGCATCGGTCTCCGACGTGACCGCGCCGATCCTGATGGTCACCGGCTGGTACGACATCTTCCTGCCCTGGCAGCTGCGCACGTACGCCCTGCTCGCCGCGGCCGGGCGCGCCCCGCGGCTCACCGTCGGGCCCTGGGGCCACATCTCCCCCGACAAGTCCGCGCCCGCCCACCGCGACACCCTCGCGTTCCTGGCGGACACCTTCACGGACGCCGACTCCGGGCGCGTCGCGCCGGTACGCGCCTACCAGACCGGCGCCGAGGAATGGCACGACCTCGGCTCGTGGCCGCCGGCCGGATCCCGTGCCGGCACGTGGTTCCTGCACCCGGGCGGGGGCCTGTCAGCGCAGCCCGCCGTCACCGGCACCACCGCGTACACCTACGATCCGACGGATCCGACCCCGGCGCTCGGCGGCCCGAGCCTGCAGCCCGACACCCTGCCGAAGGACAATGCGGCGTTGGAGCGGCGGGCCGACATCCGCGTCTTCCGGTCGGAGCCGCTCGACGCGCCGCTGGACGTGGCGGGCGACCCGGTCGCGCGGATCCGCATCCGCTCCTCCGCACCCTGCTTCGACGTGTTCGTGCGCATCACGGACGTGCATCCCGACGGGCGGGTCATGTCGGTGTGCGACGGCATCCGGCGCATCGGCTCGGTCGGCACGGCGGCGACGGACCCGGAGGCGGACGCCGACGGCTTCCGCGAGGTGACCGTCCCCCTGTGGCCGACGTTCCACCGGTTCGCCCGGGGCCATCGCGTGGGACTGCAGGTGAGCTCCGGGGCGCATCCGCGGTACGCCCGCAACCCGGGCACGGGCGAGGCGGCGTTCGACGCGGTCGCGACCGTCGTTGCGCATCAGGAGATCGGGCACGGCCCGGAGGGCGCCCGCATCGACCTGCCGGAGTGGCGCCGATGAGCGCGCGGGCGCCGGTGCCCTCGCTCGAGCCCGCGTTCGAGGTGACGGTCGAGCTGGGTCCGCTGGAAGACCACGGCATGACGCGGGCAGGGCACCGCCGCGTCGTGCCCATCGTGGGCGGCACGGTCGAAGGCGCGTTCGACGGCGACATCCTCCCCGGGGGCGCCGACTGGCAGATCGCGCGCGCCGACGGCGGGATCGAGATCGACGGGCGCTACTCCGCCCGCTCCGCCGACGGGTCGCTCCTCCACCTCCACGCGGTCGGTGTGCGCAGCGGGCCGCCGGACGTGCTCGAGGCGCTCCTGGACGGGGAGGACGTCGATCCCTCGCGGTACTACTTCCGCACCGTCGTCACCGTCGAGTCGGCCACGCACCCGGAGCTCGAGCGGTCGCTGTACGTGGCCTCGTGCGTCCGCGAGGCGAACCGCGTCGCCTACGTCGCTTACCGCGTCACCTGAGGTGCCGCGTCGAGCGCGGCTGACCTCGGACCCTGCTGCGGAACCGTTCCGATGGTGACGGCCTACCGCCGGCTCACACGCGGCGGTAGGCCGTCACCATCGGGCAGTCGAACGGGTCGCGCGCGGCGAGGCCCACGCGGTTGAGGTAGGCGATGACGATGCCGTAGGAGCGCCAGATGGTGGTCTCCGTGTAGGGGACGTCCAGCGTGTGGCACTGGTCCCTGACGATCTCGCGAGCCCGGTGGAGGTGCGGGCGCGGCATGCTCGGGAACAGGTGATGCTCCACCTGGTAGTTCAGGCCGCCCATGAGCCAGGTGGCCCACCATCCGCCCGACACGTTGCGGGAGGTGCGCACCTGCTTGGTGAAGAAGTCGAGCTTCGCGTCGGGCGCGATGACCGGCATCCCCTTGTGGTTCGGGGCGAACGAGGCGCCCATGTAGACGCCGAACACGGCGACCTGCACCCCGAAGAACGCGAAGGCCATTCCCAGGGGGAGGAAGACGAACACGGGGACGACGAAGATCGCGAACCGCGCGGCGAGGAGGCCGAGCTCGCTCCAACGACGCTCGGCCTTGCCACCGCCGAGCAGGTGGCGGAAGGCGAGCGCATGGAGGTTCAGCCCCTCCAGCGTCAGCAGCGGGAAGAACAGCCAGCCCTGCCGGCGGGTGATGATCCGCCGCAGGCCACGGGCGGCGGCGGCGTCCTCGTCGAGGAAGGAGATCGTGTCGATCTCGATGTCGGGGTCTTTGCCGACCCGGTTCGGGTTGGCGTGATGGCGCGTGTGCTTGCTGCCCCACCACGAGTAGCTCATCCCGACGACGCCGTTGCCGATGAGCAGCGCGAGCCGGTCGTTGGCGGGCCCGGAGGCGAGGATCTGCCGGTGCGCGGCCTCGTGCGCGAGGAAGGCCACCTGGGTGAACAGGATGCCGAGCGCTGCGGCGATCAGCAGTTGGAACCAGCTGTGCCCGAACAGGACGAAACCGGTGATGCAGCCGCCGAAGCCCAGCGCGATCGCGCCGGCGACGAGGCCGTAGAACCAGGGCGTGCGCCGCAACAGGCCGCTCTCACGCACGACCTGGGCGACGTCGGTGTACGCGCGGGTGAACGAGGGAAAGTCGCCGGTGCGGGCGTAGGTCTGCCGGACGGGACCGAGCCGGGGCTCGAGGACGGAGGCGGCGATGAGAGCACCTGCTCTTTCGATCGTGGCGGAAGCCAAAGGCGGGACCGCCGATCGCTGAGGCTCACACTACGTGCCGTCGCGGACCGTCCCACGGAATGCGTCGGGACTCGCAGGCGATGGTCAGCCGGGGTTCCACGCGACCCCGGCTGACCCGCATCTCACAGGACGCGGATGTTGGCCGCCTGCATGCCCTTCGGGCCGCGCTCGGGGTCGAACTCCACCTTCTGGTCTTCGCGCAGCTCCTTGTAGCCGTTTCCGGCGATCGCGCTGAAGTGCGCGAACAGGTCGTCGGTGCCGTCGTCAGGGGCGATGAAGCCGAAGCCCTTCTCGGAGTTGAACCATTTCACGGTGCCAGTGGCCATCGTGTCTTTCCTTCTGTTGTTCGGGCCGCCGGAGCGACGGGGGATGCCGCGCCGACGAAGACGACGCGGACGGTAGGAGCCGGGAGGCAGGGGCGACTCGACGGCCAGGCGGGCCGCCGCGGTCGAGTCGTGCAGACCGAGGTTCTCGCCCCGCGCGCCGTGGGCTTCGTAGCCCTGGGAGCATCGTGCGATGAAGCCGGCGTATTCGCCGACACGGGAGGCGACGAACACGTCGTCGGACGCCGGGCGCCACGACAGCGCCGAAGGAGAGGGCATGGAGAAGCTCACAGGGGAAGGATGCGGCGCAGATCAGCGCAGGATTCCGAACGGACGTCGTGTCTTCTGCTGCTCCACGATGAGGCAGAAGCTCGTCAGACGCGCACGTTCGGACAGGAGAAGAACAGGCTACCACGGTGGCCTGTACCACTCGGTCGAGCCGCGACCGCCGCGGCGTGCGGAGGGACCTCAGCCGCGCCCCGACGGCCACACGCCCTGCTTGCCGGGGCTGAGGATTCCGGCGGGGTCCAGGGCGTCCTTGACCGTCTGCACGGCGCGACGCAGCGCCGGATCGGCGAGGCCGGCGATGCGGTCCATGAAGGCCGGGTGCGCACGATAGGGCGAGAAGCCCTCGGCGGCGGCGGCGGCGATGAGGTCGCGGAAGAGCCGGACCACCATCTCCCGCTCCTCGGTGCTGGAGGCGTCGAACGAGACGAGGTTCAGCATGATCGCGTGCCGCCCGAACATCGTGAAGCCGCCGACGTGGTCGAGACCTTCCGCCTCGACCCGATGTCGCACGAGGTCGACAAGTCGCTGGGCGTCCGCGCCGGTGGTCGAGCAGACGACGGAGAAGTCGGTGTGGGCGGGCGTCCCTCCCCGCCAGGCGGCCATCTGGATGAGGTCGCCGGACGGGATGCCGAGCTGGGCGCGGTCGGCCGGATGCACGTCTCCCGCATCCACCGAGCCGGGATAGCGTCGCACGGTCATGGCCAGTCCGGCGCGTCCGACGGCATCGCCGATGACGCCGAGCTTCGCGTCGACGACCGCGGGGGGTCCGTACAGCCCGAACTTCGCGTTCCACCACCCGAGGCCGAGACGTTCCGCGAGCGCCAGGACGACGGCATCCGGGATCGGGCCGGGGTCGGGGTGGATGGCGGCGCGGGGCATGATGCCGCTCGCGGCGGCCAGGACGTTGCCGGCGATGACGACGCCGTCGATCGTGCGGTCGAGCATGAGCGGTCGCAGCGTGTCGACGAGGTCTCCCAGCCGACTCCGGTCCGCGGCGGAGACGGTGACCGAGGCGATCTCGTCGGGTCGTGGCAGCACCCAGACGCCGGCGCCGACCACGACGCCGAGGTTCGACTGGAACAGGAGGCCGTCCAGCGCGGGGCCGTAGCCGGGTTTATAGACGTGCGCGGTGGTGGCGCCGCCGATCGCGCCCATCCCGGTGCGCACGAGCGTGCCGTCGGGCATGACGACCTCGAGCCCGCACAGCAGCTCGGCGTGCTGGCCGTTGACCGTGTACCCGAACCCGCGCTCGAGGGCGTTGCCGATGACGCTGCCGCCGCCGAGGTCGGGCACCGAGATCATCAGCGGCACGTCCTGCTCGCGCAGGTGCTCGTAGAGCTGGAAGAAGCTGACCCCCGGCTCGACGACGACGAAGCCGCGTTCGACGTCGACCTCGAGCACGCGGTTCATGCGCTGCAGGTCGAGCACGATGCTGGCCGTGTCCCGCGGGACGGCGCCGCCGTATCCGAGGTTGCGTCCTCGTGAGACGGTCCACAGCGAGACGCCGAGGCGTCCCGCCGCGCGCACGATCGACTGCACCTCGTCGACGGACGCCGGCAGCACGGCCCCCCGCGCGGGACCGGCGTGGTTGTCGTCGAACGCGAACGGGTCCGCGTACGCGCCGATGCGCTCGTCCTCGGCACGGACCACGTTCACCTCGCCGACGATCGCGGCGAAGGCGTCCAGGGCGTTGTCGGTCATCGGCGGCATCCTCTCGTGGTCTCGGCCGGCGTCGGTCAGAGCGTCTCGCTGACCAGGGGGCGGGGCGAGCGCATCAGGACGGCGATCAGCGCGGCGATGACGAGCGCCGCGACGCCGACGATCCCGACGGCCGTGCCGAGCGAGCCGGTGGCGGCCGTGAGGGCGGCGACGATCAGCGGGCAGAGGAACTCGCCGAAGAAGATCGACGACGTCCAGGCGCCGGTCGCCCGTCCCCGCAGCTCGTACGGGAGCCCGGAGATCGCCCACGTGATGAGGGTGGGGAGCAGCAGCCCGCCGCCGAACCCGGCGATCACGGCGCCGGCCATGACGAGCGGCACGGCTCCGGCGACCATGATCACCACGTATCCGATGCCGGCGAGGGCCAGCGATGCGGCCAGCAGCACGCGGGCGCCGAGCGCCGTGACCCAGTGGAACAGGAACGAGCCGATCGCGGTCGCGAGCGACGAGATCGCCGCGAGGCCGCCCAGGGTCGCGGTGGAGGTCACGCCGTGCGCGGCCAGGACGTAGGAGAGCTCGACGATGAGCGTGTAGAAGATCACCCCGGCGGCGGTCGACACGACGATCGGCAGGATCAGCGGACGCCACCGCATGGGCGCCAGCTTCTCGGCGTTGCGTTCCCGCCCGTCGTCGGTCTGGCGGATGGGCCAGATGACCACGATCACGCCCAGTGCGATGACGGCGCTCACCGTGTACAGCCAGAACGGCGCGCGCCATCCCGAGGCGCCGAGCAGTCCGCCGAGGGCGAGGAAGATCGTCGCCGCACCCGTGGTGACGACGGCCTGCATCCCGAGGTAGCGGACCCGGCGGCCGCCGAGGAAGTAGTCGGCGATGGATGCCGTGCAGCAGGTCATGATGAAGGCCTCGGCGATCCCGACCAGAGCACGAGAGGCGAGGATGCCGGCCAACGTGTCCAGCCACAGCGGAGCGGTGCCGACGACGGCGTAGCCGAGCAGCGCGACGATCAGCACGCGCTTGCGGCCCAGCTTGTCGACCAGTCGACCGGCGACCGGCGCGAGGAGCGCGATGAACAGCGCCGGGAGAGTGAGCGTCAACGGCACCAGCGCCTCCGCCCCGGGCACGTCGGCGAACTCTTCGGACATCGCCGGCAGGACGGGCGCCAGCAGCACGGCGCCGAGGACGGACAGGCAGCTCCCCGCCAGCAGCAGCGCCAGCTCGGCGAAGCCGGCGGGGCGGCCGGTCCTCGGGTTGACTCGGGCATCGTTGACGACGTGGCCGGGACCGCCGTCGAGCGTCGTGTTCGTCATTGAGCTCTCCTGTGCGACTCTGCAAGGTTTTCGGGTGCGCATCGACGCCGGGAGCGAGGAATGCGAGTGCATACTCACATATTTTTCTTCCCGAGGTCAAGCATCGCCGCCGCTGTCAGGAACGGTCCGCGAAAAATGCGAGCGTTAGATCACATATATCTCGCCTCGGCCCGGGGTAGTCTCGATGCATGACGTCAGCGGCAACCGGGCGGCCGCGCGCACAGCAGGATCGCAGCCGGCGCACGGAGCAGCAGATCCTCGACGCGGCGCTCACCGTGCTCAGCGAGTCCGGCGCCGACGGGCTCACGACCGGCAGCGTGAGCCGTGCCGCCGGCGTGTCGGTCGGCAGCATCTACCGCCGGTTCGGCGACAAGGAGCAGCTCCTGCTGGCGACCCAGGCGGAGCTGCTCCGTCTGGTGGAGGACCAGATGGTGGATGCCGCGATGGCGATGACGCCGGAGGTCGCCGCCGATCCGCGCGCGACCGTGACGCACATGACCACGGCGATGGGCCGCGGCTTCCAGCTCAACGCGGACGCTCTGCACGCGATCATGCTCGTCGGGCTCCAGAACCCCGCCGTCTACGAAGCCGGCCATCACACCAGCGTCCGCGCCGGACGGCTCTTCGCCCTGTCCATGCTGCGGCACCGCGAATCGATCCGGCAGCCCGACCCCGAGGCCGCCGTCGACTTCGCCTACCGCCTCATCCACGCGGCCTGCTCGCACCGCGTGCTCGAAGGAGAGGCCCTCGAGTCCGACCTCCCCCGCACCTGGGACCAGATGCTCGCCGAGCTCGCGAAGGCGAACGTCGCCTACCTCCTGGGCTGAGGACCCGGCGCTCCGGGTCCTCGACGCGTCAGCCGGCGGCGCGCGCCCGCGTCGATATGATCGCTCCGATGGGGGCTCGAGCGATGCGCGGGACCGCCGAGCGCGAGTTCGCCGGCGCGATGGTGAGCGCGCGGCGGCCCACCGGCATCCTGCTCGGGACGATCGTCGCGATCGCGCTGACCGCGCTGCTGTTCCAGCTCGGACCGCTCATCCGTTTCCTGATCCCCGCCGACGTGCTGGCCGCGGCCGGCGTCGCGGGCGTGGCGCCGGCCTTCCTCAGCACGTGGCTGCTGCTGTGGCTGTGGCTGCGGTTGAAGGAGCGGCGCCCGTTCGCGACCATCGGGTTCGCCGTCCGCCCCTCCGGCGCCCGGATCGCGCTGCGGGTGCTGCGGGGCGTCGGCATCGCCCTGGCTCAGTTCGCGGTGTACCTCGCGGTCGGCTTCGCCGCCGGCGCGCTGACCTTCGGCGAGGCGCCGACGGGCGGCATCCTGAATCTGCCGGCACTGGGATGGGTCGCGGTCGCGCTGGTCGCCTTCGCGGTGCAGAGCGGGGCGGAGGAGATCATCGCCCGCGGCTACCTCGTGCAGGTCTGGTACCCGAAGACCGGGATCGTCGGGGCGCTCGTCGTCTCGGCCGTGTACTTCACGACGGCGCATTCGTTCTCGGACGAGTTCATCCTGCTGCCGATCGTCGACATGACGCTGTACTCGGTGCTGGCCGTGTTCTGGGCGCTCACCGAGCGCGGACTGTGGGGCATCATCGCCTACCACGCCACGTGGAACTGGGTGCAGGGCAGTCTGTTCGGCGTCGCGGTCTCGGGGACGGAGCCGCCCGACTCCCTGCTCGCCGTCTACACGGCTCCGGATGCCGCCGACGCGCTCACCGGCGGCGACTACGGTGCCGAGGGCAGCATCGTCGACATCGCCGTGCTGCTGGTGCTCATCGCGGGTGCCATCGTCGCCTGGCGCCGTACGGCTTCTGCCGGCCGGACGTCCTGAGGCCGGTCCGCGTCAAGCCCGTATCCGCACGGCCGCGCCGTGCCTAGCGTGGGGCTCATCTCACCGTGAAAGGAGACGACCATGTCCACAGGCGGATTCCCCCCTCCGATCCCGCTCGGCGACGACGACACCGAGAACCCCGCGATCCGTGAGGAGGACGGCGAAGAGGTGCTCGACGAGGACGTGAACGACGACCTCGTCGACAGCGCCGAGGCCGACCGCATCGCGGCCGAGCGCGAGAACCCGGAGTAGGCCGACGGCGCCGGTTCCGGACGGGAGTCGACCGGAGCCGGCTCCGGTCAGACCGCGTCGGCAGCGGGAGCCGCGAAGGCATGCACCTCGAATGTCCCCGCCTTCCGATGCGGGTGCGTCGCGAGCAGCCACTCGAGTTCCGCCGGCGACGCCGTCTCGAGAATCGAGAAGCCGCTGACGCGGTCGGGCTCTGCGGGCCGGTCCAACGGGAAGGTCGGAGCACCGATGTCGACGACGGCTCGCCCGGCATCGCGGATCCAGGTTCCCCAGGCGGCCTTGCCCTCGGCCTCCGATGCCGGGTCGGGATTATTCATCGGGTCGGGCGCATCGAGTGGGAGACGGTAGAGCACGAGATATCTGGTCACGACTGGTCCTTTCGGAACTCGTCCGTCACGGCGACGAACATGAAGGGTGCAGGCCGGTTCGGACCGGTCCCACCGGGCTGATCCGGCAGCGGCGTGCCGGCCCGGGGCCCGGGGAAGTCCGCGTCGACTTCGAACACGTTGAGGTGCCGATAGCGGGGTGTGTGCGACCGTTCCCCCATCGCCTCTTCGAAGGCGGCGTCGGCGCGGAAGGCCTGCGCCGAGATGATCCCGGGCAGCATCGACATGACCTCGATGTGCTCCGCGTTCCAGGTCGCATATTCCTCTTCATGTCCCGGCGCGTCCTCCGAGAGCACGATCAACAGCTTCTTGCGCATCAGCCCTTCACTCCTCCGGAATAGCCCCGCATGAACTGCTTCTGCGCGAAGACATAGAACGCGAGAATCGGCACCATGGAGAGGATCACGATCGCGAACACCTTGTTCCACTCGGTCACCGAGCCGCCGACGAAGTTGTACAGCGTCACGGGCAGCGTCTGCGCCTTGCTTCCGGTCAGGAACAGCAGCGAGGTGAAGAAGTCGTTCCAGACGATGAGCCCGGTGAGGATCGCGACCGTTCCGGTCGCAGGCCCCATCAGCGGCAGCACGACGCGGAAGAACGTCTGCGTCGGTGATGCGCCGTCGATCGCCGCGGCCTCCTCGTACTCGGTACCGAGCGATCGGAAGAAGCCGGCGTAGAGGAACACGGCGAAGGGCATCAACATGCCGATCCACACGATCGCGACGCCCCAGACCGTTCCGGTCAGGTGCAAGGACTTCGCGCCGATATAGAGCGGGAGGGTACCCAGCTGCGTCGGCAGCAGGATGGCGATCAGCACGAGATAGAACGTCACCCGGCTCCAGGCCCGCGTGCTGCGGGCGATCACGTACGCACACAGCGAACCGAGCACAACGAGCCCGATTATCGCGCTCGCTGTGACCAGGATGCTGTTGAGCACCGAGAGCGCCACATTGTTCTTCGTGTCGGTGAGCACAGCCACGAACGACGAGAAGTCGAGTGCGGTCGGCACCGCCGCGCTCGTCGTGTACAGCTGTTCGGTCGGCTTGAGAGCAGTGACGATGAGGATCCAGAACGGGAAGAGCGCGAGCGCCGTGATGACCCACAGGATGGTCTCGCGGACCGCGGTGGCCGTGGTGTATCGGAACATCACATGCCCCTCGCCCGCTCGCGCCCGGCAGCCTGCTGCGCGACGGCGAAGACCAGGATGATCAGGGTCAGCACCAGAGCGATCGCGGCCCCGTAACCGAAGCTGTTGTTGACGAACGCCTGCTTCCACACCTGCGTCGCCATCGTCTCGGTCGCGCCCGCCGGACCTCCGCCGGTGAGCGCGATGATCTGATCGAAGGTGCGCAGCCCCTGGATGGTGGTCAGGGTCAAAGCGATCACGATCGACGAGCGGACACTCGGCACGATCACCCGCCAGAATCGCGTCCACGCCCCTGCCCCGTCGAGAGCGGCGGCCTCCTCGATCTCCTCCGGCACGCCGGCGAGGCCGGCGATGTAGATCACCATCGCGATGCCGCTCGCCTGCCACAGCATCACGAACAGCACGACCCACAGCGACCACGTGGGATCGGCCAGCCAGGTGCGTTGCCAATCGGAGAGCCCGAGGCCGGCGAGCAGACCGTTGAGCGGTCCGTCGTACTCGAAGATGAACCGCCACAGGTACGAGACGGCGAGCGGGCTGAGGATGACGGGCATGAACAGCAGCGCGCGCAGCACCAACCGAGACCGCACCGTGCGGTTCAGCGCCAGGGCGAGGCTCATGCCGACGACATTCGTCCCCACCACGAAACCGGCCGCCAGCAGCAGCGTGTTCACCAGCGCGGTGATCATCTTCGGGTCTTTGAAGATGCGGGCGAAGTTGTCGAATCCGACGATGTCGAAGGAACCGAGGCCCTTCCAATCCGTGAACGCGTAGAACGCGCCCGTAGCGGTGGACAGATAGACCGCGCCGACCATCAAGACGATCGCGGGCAGCGCCCACCACCAGTGCCCGAAGTGGATCAGCCGTTTGGGCTCCGACTCGGCACCGGCATCGCGCGGTCGCCGTCCGCGGCTTCCCCGCGGCGCCGTGAGGAGCCTCTCGGTCGCTGTGCTCACAAGGATTTCCTTCCGCGACCTACTGGTCCCAGGCCGCGTCCATGGCGGCGAGGGCGGAGGCGGTGTCGCCCTGACCCGTCATGATCGCGGTGAGACCGTCCCCCATCGCGGAGTAGACGGCGGGGTTGGTCCAGTCGCTGCTGGGCAGGTACGTGTAGTCGCCCGCGACGAGCTGGGTGGCCACCGCCGCGTAGGCGGTCGGGATCGTTGCGGCGTCGGCCAGGTCGGCGACCGGGATCGATCCCTCGTAGGAGGCGAAGGCGGCGGCGTTCTCGGGCTCGGCGAGCCAGTCGAGGAACTTCTGCGCCGCGGCCTGCGCGCTCGGGTCGGCGGCGGCGTTGATGCCGAAGCCGGCACCCGGCTGGGCGATCAGCTTCGCGTCGCCGTCGTCGGTCGCGGGCCATGCCTGGACGCTCAGCGGAAGAGTGGCTCCGGCCTGCGCATTGAGCTGCGCGATCAGCAAGGAGGGCAGCGCGACCGTCTGCGTCGCTCCGCCCAGGAGGCCGCCGACGAGGTCGGTGAATCCGGCACCGGCGGCTCCGGGCTGGAAGCAGTTCGCCGTCACCATCTCAGTCAGTGCGTCGAAGGTCGCCTTCCACCCGTCGCTGTCCGCGAAGGTGACCTCGCCGTTCTCCCGCTTCTGATTCCAGTCGGGATCGGCGGCGTAGACATAGTTCGCCGCGACCTCGGCGACGACCACGGCGGTGCTGGATGCGGTGCTGCCGGCGACGGCGTTGAAGGCCGGCGCCTGGTTCGTCGCCGCGCAGGACGCGAGGAGATCGGAGGTGTCGGCCGGGAAGGCGCGCCCCGTGACGGTGACGGTGCCGTCGTTGGTGATGAGCCCGTAGACGACCGTTCCGGTGGGCTGCGCGTAGACGGTGCCGTCGGCGCCTTCGAACAGGCTCTGCGTCTGCGGTGTCATCGAGGCCTCGTAGGCGTCGCCTTCCAGCGGCGTGAGCATGCCGGCATCCACGAGCGGCCCCACGGAGGTCGGGAAGAGGTTGCCGCCGGTGACGGTGATCAGGTCGGCGGCGGAACCGCCCTGCAGCTGCGTCTTGACGGTGCTGTCGTAGGAGTCCGCCGGCACGTCGGTGACGTCGATGTGGATGCCGGTCGCAGCCTCGTAGTCCGCCGCGATCAAGTCCTGCGCCGTCGAGCCGGCACCGGAGGTGGGCGCGACCAGCGTGAAGCTGGACGCCGGGGTGACGTCGTCGTCGGAGCTGCCGCCGCCCGAGCATCCGGCGAGCAGGACGAGCGCGGCTCCGGTGGCCGCGATCGCGAGCAGCGGCCGCGAACGGTGGGTGATGTGCTGTGTCATCGGGGTCCTCACTGACTTCCTTGTCTGGATGGGCGCAGCCTGCGATGGCTGGCCGTTCATTGCTACCCGGCGGATCGGGTCGGACCCCCGAGGTGATACGCGGAAGCAATACCGGTCATCCATGACGGGCATGAGCCCGAGAGCCGGGTCGGGATGCCGGGCGGCAGAATGGCGACGTGAACCTCAGCGGTCTCGACCTCAACCTCATGCTGGCGCTGGACGCCCTCCTCCGAGAGGAGAACGTCACCCGGGCGGCCGAGCGGTTGAACCTCGCGCAGCCCACCGTGTCGCGTTCACTGGCCCGGTTGCGCGCCCACTTCGACGACGAGCTCCTGATCCGCATCGGCAACGACATGGAGCTGAGCCCGCTCGCCGTCCGGCTACGCCCCCTCGTGGCCGAGGCACTGGACTCGGCGAAGCACGTCTTCGCCGCGCATCTCGAGTTCGATCCGTCCACGTCTCAGCGGCGGTTCGCGATCGCCACCTCCGACTATGGCCTGGGCGCCCTCGGCGCCCAGTGGAGCACGATGATCTCCCGCCAGGCGCCGAACGTGCGCGTCGCCTTCCGGACGCTCCCGCCGGAGGAGTTGACGCCCTACGAGGTGCGCACGCGCGACATCGACGGCGCCATCGCACCGCATGGATACTTCCCCGACGAGATGCCCCACCTCGACGTGCTTCGGGATCGCTGGGTGATCATCGCCGACGAGTCCAACGACAGCATCGGATCGAGACCGACCATCCGGCAGCTCAGCGACCTGGCGTGGGTGACGCCGTTCGAGGCCGCCGGCATCCCTCCGGCGCAGATGCAGCGCAACGAGTGGGCCTCCATCGCGACCCGGATCGCCGTCGTCGTCGATCACTTCTCCGAGATGCCGCTGTGCGTGCGCGGGACGAAGCGCGTCGCGCTGATCCAGGAGCGGCTCTTCCGCGCCCTGGACGCACGGCACGGCCTCAAGGTCATGAGTCCGCCGTTCGCGATGGACCCGATCGTGCTGTCGTTCTGGTGGCATCCCACCCACAACACCGATCGCGAGCATCGGTGGATGCGCGCGCAGTTCGACTACTTCCGCGAGCAGGCTCTGGTCCGGCCTGCCGAGCGCGCGCGTCCTGCCTTGTGACCGCTGGCTAGCGCCGGTACTGCGGTGGTGTCCAGCGCCCCACCTGGAGCGCCTTGCCGAGCTCCTCGCCCTCCCAGCCGTATCCGATCACGCTCCGCACGATCCACCAGCGCTTGTCGCGACGCTCATAGGCATCCGTGTTGTGCGCGACCGACAGGAGCTCGGGCCGCTTCTTCGCCTCGTTGTAGGCGATCGTCTTCACGTAGTACTCGCCGGTCGCGGTGTCGCCGTCGACGCGGATGAGCACGTTGCTCACCTCGTGCAGCATCTTCGCCCACGTCGTGCGGCCTTCGGCGTAGTCGGGGTTGAAACGAGCCTTGTCGCCTTCGACCTTCGTGAGGATCTCGCTCAGGTCGTGCGAGAGGACGCGATCGCCGATCCCGACGGTCGCGTCCGGCGCGAAGATCTCGCGGTAGATCGCAGGCTCGGTGGTGTCGCGCCCCTTCGCGTAGAGAACGATGAGATCGTGGAGGGCGGCGCGGTCGGCCGCTTCGATCAGCCGGGCTTCGATGTCCATGCCTCCTCCCTCGTCAGTACGGTTCGGCCAGGCGGCGGACGGCGTCGGACATCAGGCGGCCGTCCGCGGGCAGGTTCTCCTGCTCCCGTCGGGAGAGTGCGACGCTCGTCTCGACGACCGTGCGCACGCGATCCCAGCGGCGGGTGAAGAACGACTCGTACGCCTCCTCCAGCGTGGCTGCCGACGCGATCTCCTGGGCGAGCACCACGCCGTCCTCGAGCGCCATCGCGCCGCCTTGACCCATGTGGGCGGTGGTGGCGTGCGCGGCATCCCCGATCAGCAGGATTCGTCCACGCGACCACTTCTCGAGCAGGATCCAGTCGAACGGGCGCGGAATGATCTCGTCGTCCGGCTTCAGGCGCGAACGCAGCTCGACGATGGCGGGCGCGGTGTACTCGGACATGACGTCCCTCAGCAGTTCATATGCCTCCTGCTGCGACAGCCGGGCGCGTGGCATGTTCAGCACGAAGGGCACGTAGATCTTCTCGGGAT
Organism: Microbacterium sp.; assembly: GCF_047606385.1. GTDB lineage: Bacteria > Actinomycetota > Actinomycetes > Actinomycetales > Microbacteriaceae > Microbacterium. The sequence continues at coordinate 32,162 of NZ_JASGEL010000131.1, read as the reverse complement.
AGGGCTGCCAGTAGAACGCCATCCGGCCGCGCTCGCCCTGCACGTACCATCCCTCGGGCGACAGCGCCGGTCCGTCCGTCAGCCACCGAACGCTCATCTGCCCCGCGTAGGCGGGCAGCGGCGCGTCGGGGAAGATCAGCCCCCGCACCGTCGAATAGGCGCCGTCGGCCCCGATCACGAAGTCGTATGTGCGTCGCTCGCCCGTGCCGAGGGTCACCTCGACCGCGTCGCCGGTGTCGACCAGTCCCTCGATCGTGACGCCGGTGGCGAGCGTGGCGCCGACCTCTCGCGCTCGTCTGACGAGGCTCGCGGCCAACGCCGGGCGGAAGGCGCCGATGGGCTCCGGGGCATCGCCGATCGGCGGCGGAGGCGGCGGCGCGCTCACGAGCATGCCGGCCGTGTCGTAGAGGTCGGGTGCGGCCAGGCCGATCTCGCCCTGCGCGGCGACCTCGTCGTAGACGCCTAGATCGGCCAGCGCGTTGGGCGCGCGGCCGGCGATGCCGATCCCGGCGCCCACCGCCCCGAAAGCTGCGTTCAGCTCCAGCACATCGACGTGCACGCCGACCTGCTCCAGAGCGATCGCCGCGGAGAGCCCCGCGATGCCGCCACCCACAATGAGTCCGTTGGACACAGACGCCATCACTTCACTCCCTTGTCGATGTCACCGCGGAGCCGTTCGCCCCAGCAGCGGTCGGACGCGTCTGCTGCGACGTGCCCTGACATTGATATCGACCGGCGCGGCGCGGCGCCGTGCGGGATGCGCAATCCGGATGGCCGCCATCGAGCATCTCGATGGGCGCCACGGTGGCATCGTCGGATGGCAGAACCACTCGATGAGGTGGATGCCGCCGGACGAACTGGCGGAGTCCGGGCCGAGAGGCGGTGCACAACTCAGGCAGGTCGCGCCTACCCGGATCCCCGGCCCGCGGAATGCCGCCCGCGTCAGACGCTGCCGCATCGATCGCGCCTGAGTTGTGCGCAGGCACGGGTCCTGCCGCGCACGAGGCCGCAGCGGACACGCTTCTCGGTCGTCCGCTCTCGGTGGGCCGTCTCCGCAGAAACGAAGACGGCCCACCGAGACACGTCGTCAGAACGGGTAGCGGGCGATGTCCGACTGCACCGTGATCCACTGCAGGTCGCAGAAGGTGCTGAGGTTGACGGACGTGCCGAAGTGGCCGCCGGTCCCAGACGCCTTGGCACCGCCGAAGGGTGCGACCGCTTCGTCGTCGACCGTCTGATCGTTGATGTGCACGGCGCCGGAGACGATCCGGTCGGCCAGCTCGAAGGCACGGAACGGATCCCCGGTGAGGATCGACACCGACAGGCCGTACTCCGAGGAGTTGATGATCTCGATCGCCTCGTCGATCGTGTCGTACGCGGTGATCGGAGCGACGGGGCCGAAGATCTCCTGCGAGAACGCCGGAGAGTCCCGGGGCACCTCGGCCAGCACCGTCGGACGGTAGAAGAGATCCTCGTACGTGCCGCCGGCGCGCAGTTCGGCGCCGGCCGAAACAGTCGCCTGCACGATCTGGTCGACCTTGGCCAGCTGACCAGAGTCGATGATCGGGCCGAGCGCGTTCGCCGGGTCGGTCGGATCGCCGACGGTGATGCGTTCCGCGATCTCTGCGAGCTTGGCCGTGTACTCGCCGACGAGTGCCCGCGGCACGAGGTGTCGACCGGTGGTCATGCAGATCTGCCCCTGATGCAGGAACGAGCCCCATGCCCCGGCGGATGCCGCGGCGTCCAGGTCGGCGTCAGGCAGCACGAGCAGCGCGTTGTTGCCGCCGAGCTCGAGGTGCACCTTCTTGAGCAGGGGCGCTGCCGCCTCGCCGATCTTCCGGCCCGCCGCCGTGGATCCGGTGAAGGAGATGCAGGGCACGTCCGGGTGGGCGACCAGCGCGGCGCCGACCTCAGCGCCGGCCGGCAGCACGTGGAGCAGGCCGTCGGGGAGCCCCGCCTCGGCGAGGATCTCGGCAAGGATCAGACCCCCCGCGATCGGGGTACGAGGATCGGGCTTGAGGATCACCGCGTTGCCGAGGGCAAGCGCCGGCGCGACGGACCGGGTGGAGAGGATGGCGGGGAAGTTGAAGGGACTGATCACGCCCACGATGCCCACCGGCACGTAACGCCCGACCGAGAGACGCGGCTTCATGCTTCGCAACAACTGCCCGTAAGGCTGCGAGGCCAGTCCTGCCGACTCGGCGAGCTCGGACGTCACCAGCGCCGTCTCGAAGGAGGCCTTGCCGAAGCCGGATCCCGACTCGGGCACGAGCCAATCGGTGAGCCGTTCGGGCGCCTCCTGCAGCAACGCTGCGGCCTTCGCGAGCACGGCCGCGCGTTCGGTGTACGGAAGCGCCGCCCAGGCGGGCTGCGCCTCCTTCGCGGCAGCCACGGCGGCGTCGAGGTCGACGGTGTCGGCGATACCCACCGTCCCGATCGTGGCGCCGGTCGCGGGCGCGGTGACCTCGAGCACGCCTCCGCGCCCGGCGACGAAGCCGCCGGAGCCGAAGATGCTGTTCTCCCAGATGGTGGTCATCGGATCAACCTGTCTTTCTGCTGGTCTGCATGGATGGATGGCGGTCGCTCACACGTTCTCACGCTGGGCCGCGATCGCGGCATCCAGCTGTTCCGCTTCGGCCCAGGTGCCATGGAACGCGAAGGGCACGCGGACCGGAAGCCTCACGCGCGCGAGCGGAGCCGCGTCGAAGGTCACGGTCTCGTGCACCAGCAGCTCCGAGAGGCCGGTGTGACGGTTCCACCACAGGGACAGCAGATAGCCGTCGTTCTCGGCGGTAGCGCCTCTGCGCTGCACGAAGACGGGCTCGCTCGGATTGGTGAGGCCGTCGACGCCCTCGACGACGATGGTCTGGCCGGAGTCGAAGTCGAAGCGCGCCAGTCCGTCGGTCATGGTCTCGGGCGTCAAGTCACGCGTCGTGGCGAAGTACCCGTACTGGAGCTTCTGCCCGATCAGGGCGTCATTGATCTTCGGGAATTCTCCGGCGACGCCGCTCAGCATCCGGTTCGAGGCTCTCCGGGTCGTGGGGTCGAGCTCGAACCGCCATGCCATAGCCGGTGGGAACCAGCTGTGCGACTCGATCGGCTCGTCGGAGAGGCCAGCAGGGTTGCCGAGGCGGGCGATCACATGGAGGTCCACCACGATCTTGTCGTCGGTCTCATAGGCGTTGAAGAAATGCGTCGGAGCGAGCATCACGCCGGTGTCGTACCACGTGACCTTCTTCGTGCGGCGATCGAGGACGGCGAACCGGCTGCCGCCGGGAACGGCATCCTCGTCCCAGAGCACGCCCGGGCGTCCCTGCATGATGCGGTCGAGCCGGAACTGGGTGGGCGAGATCAGGAAGATCGCGTGGTGCTCGCTGACGATGTAGTCGTGCACCATCGCCGGACACCCCATGTCGAAGGTGACGCTGTCGATGATGTTCGCGGTTCGCGCATCGGCCTCGTACCAGGTCAGGTTCCGCCCGACGGCGGCGAAGAACAGCATGTTCCCGCTGTGCGGATCGAGCTTGTAGTGCGCCGTGCACAACACATCGATCCCGCCGTTGAAGTCGTACGAGCCGTAGGTGTCGAGCGTCTCCGCGTCGAGCGAGGTGGGCAGCCCTCCCTCGAAATAGACGAGGAGGTGGTCGGCGAACAGGCCGACGTTGGTGTTGGCGACGTTCTTGGACGGCGGGGCCCCGGCCGGCAACGTCGCAGGCGCCGAACTGGAGCCGTTCACGAAGCCGCTGTAGATCGCCTCCCCTGCCTCGACCTCGATCTTCATCGAATCGGTCATGACCCACTTCATCCGGAAGGAGGCCTTGCCGTCGCGGATGTACGTGGCAGCGACGCCGCCGTCCCCCTCCCACCAGTGGTAGCGGTCCAGATCTCTGGGAGCGAAGCGGGGGTTGTTCGCGATGCGGAACAGCGCACCGGCGAGATCCTCAGGGAGCTTCCCGATCACCGGAAGATCGTACGCCGCCGATTCCTCGGCCCACGGGGCGAAGGGACCGTTGAGAAACTTGTTGGCGGTGTCCCACTGCACGTCCTGAGGATGGCGGGGCGCCGTCGCGCGAGGGAGGAACTGGGTCGGGGAGACGAGCGGTGCGCTGCGCATGGACGGATCTCTTTCGTGGTCGTCAGGTCAGTGGGAGTGATGGCCAGACGACCGAAGACTCCATTGTGTTCAGGCTTCTGCCACAGTCGTTGTAGCGTCGGACGTCAGTCTCTTCTGGTAGAAGATCAGAATTCTCCGACTTCGGGGATGAACCTGCTCGCCGCAACTATCGCTATACGACAATTGCGGCGAGCGTAGGTCAAGCGTCAGTCGACCACGAAGACGTCGACCGTGACGCGATCGGGGCGATGCGGGGCACGCAGGCTGCCGACGCACACGATCTCGTTCAGCCAGGCGACCGGGCCATCGGCATCCACTTCGAAACGCGGCTGCGTGCGGCAGTACCACCTGTCGGCGAGCTGCTGCTCGCCGCCGAAGATCCGCTGCATCGTCGCGTCGTCCTGTGTGCCCCACCCCTCGTTGGTGATCATGACGTGCGCGCCGTCATCGGTGCGCAGGGTGTAGCGGGCCCACAGGTGCGTGATGCCGTCAGTTCGTGCGAGGTTCCAGTCGGCGCCCCCGGGCAGGATGCTCCCGGACAGTCGGGGGCCGGAGAACGTGCCACCGACGATCGGGATGACTCTGCGCACCCCGGCCGCCGTCCGCCCGATCTCGATCGGCGGGGCCAGCTCGACGTCCAGCGTGGTCAGCAGCGACAGGTCGAGCATCAGGTCTCCGCTCGCTCGCCGGCTGCGGGAGCGCTCGCGCCGTCCGCCACGCCGTCGGGCAGCGGCGCCACGGCCCGCGCGCCGCGCATGACCACGAGCACGATCAGCGCCGCCACCACCGAGAGCCCCGCCATCGTCAGCAGGCCCAGGTCGAAGCCCTGCTCCAGGGCCGTCGTCGCGATCGGCGCCACGAGCTCGTGGATCGCGTCCGGCAGCGGCGCGTTGGCGACGGCGAGCGGACCGCCCTGGGCGAACACTCCCTCGGCGGCGGCCGCGACGTCGGCGGGCAGGGAGCCGGAGCTCAGCTGCTGCGAGGTGGACGCCGCGGCAGTGCCGATGGCGACGGCGGCCACCACGGCCGGGCCCAGGGTCTGACCCGTCTCGCGCACGAGGCTGGTGGCGCCGGAGGCCATGCCGATGTGCTCGTGGCTGACGGAGTTGACCGCAGCCGCCGTGAGCGAGGTGAACATGACGATGAACCCGATGCCCAGCAGCAGGATGGGCGCGGCGAGCGGGAGCAGGTCAGTGGTGCTGTCGGGAAGCGCGGCGAGCCAGACCTGCCCGACCGCGAGCAGCAGCAGACCGACGACCAGGAGCGTGCGCGGCGAGATCCGGTGGATCAGACCCGGGAGCCACCGGGCGAGCACGAGCGGCACGAGCTGGATCAGGACGAAGGGAAGAGCGACCATCAGCGGCGCGGCGTGCGCGATGGGACCGAGCTTGATCGCGACCGAGTACGCGGTCCCCATGAAGCTCAGCATGCCCAGCAGGCCGGCTGCGGCCGCCGCTGCGAACGCGGGGATCTTCAGCAGCCGGATCTGGAACATCGGGTTCCGGCTGCGCAGCTCCACCCACGCGAACAGCGCCAGGGCGACGACGGCGACGGCGAACGAGACGACGACCTCGAGGCTCGTGTACCCGGCTTCGGAGCCTTGGATCACGGCGAAGATGAAAGCCATCAGCCCGATGATCACGAGCACCTGCCCCGGCCAGTCCAGGGAACGTCGGATGGTCGAACGACTGTCACGGGCGACGGCGCTTACGAGTACGAGAGCGATGATCGCACCGATCAGGATCGGGATGAAGCCGGCTCCGAGCCCCGCGTTCTCCACCATGATCGCCGACAGCAGCGGCGAGACCGCGGCGCCGATGGAGATCGCGATCGCCCATCGTGACAGCGCGTGTGCGCGTGACTCCGCGTCGGGAGAGTATTCGGCGGCCGACGCGAGGGTCGAAGGAAGAAGCATCGCCGCACCGATGCCGAGCAGGACGAGCGCGATCGCCAGCAGGATCAGCGACGATGAGAGGATGCCGATCACCGCACCGACCCCGACGACCGCCAGGCCGATCTGCATCAGCTTCTTGCGGCCGAAGACATCGCCGAGCACCCCGAAGTTGAGCTCGAGCAGCGCCGTGGGCGTGAACACCGCGGCCGTCAACCAGGTCAGCTGCGTCGCGCTCGCACCGTAGGTGGACTGGATGGTGTCGTTCAGCGGGGCGAGAACGGTCAGGCACATCTGGGCGACGAGGACGGCAGCCGATGCCGACCAGATCGTCGGATTGTGGATCGGCCGGGCGAGCGTCGCCTCGGGAGTCGAGGATGACACGAGAGCTACCTCCTTGTAGCGGGTGGGGCGGCGCTACCATGGCGCCGAGACAAGGCATCGCGGGCGATGATGCCGACGATAGTTTTCCCGCGACAAGACAGCGCTCGCTCCTGCCCGGAGAAGAAAGCGTCCTAGAGTATTTGTCGCGTCGCGACAGGCTCGGATCGAGGAGAACCATGCGTCAGTGGCTGGAGACTCTCGCGCCGACTGGACCCGTCGCCTCGACCGCATCCGACGAGCTCCGTTCTCATGCGCAGAGCCGGGTCGGCGCGGATGCCGTGGCGTGGGCTGCGGAGGTGACGGCGAGCGTGGTCGCACACCTCACCGTGGAACGCACCGATCCGGCCGGGGCGATGGAGATCGCTGGAGCGCGCGGGTGCGAAGAGTGCCTGCTCACCACTCTCGTCGGACTCGCCGACCAGAGCGGTGATGTCATCACTCCGGAGGCCGCGCTCGACGACGCTCGGGTCGCCGCACGGGCGAGCATCCCGCTCGAGAACCTGCTGCGGATCGTCTGGGCGTGCCACGCGGCCGTGGAGCAGTTGCTGCTGGAACGGATCGCGGCATCCATCGCGCCGACTTCCGTGGTCGATGAGGTCCGGGACCTCGTGGCGATGCTGGCCGTGTTCATCGATCGCTATGTCACGGATATCAGCGCGACGTACGCGCACGAACGGCTCGAGAGCGAGAGCCGTCTCCTCGTCGAGCGGCGCCGCATCGTCGACGCGGTCCTCGACGGCATCGAACCCCCGGCGAACGCAGAATCCCTCCTCGGCATCACCTGGGAGCATCACCACGTGGCCGCGATGGCGTGGTCGTCTGGCGGCAACCGGGTCTTCCACTCCGAGGACAGCGCCTACCGCTTCGGCGAACGGGTCGCTCGGCAGCTCGGAGCCTCCTGGCTCGTCATCGAGCGCGGCGATCACGTCGAGTTCCACTGGTCGTTCGCCCGTGCCGGCCAGTTCGACCTCGCCGCGGTCGACGCAGCTCGGCCGGCGCGGATGCGGCTGGCACTGGGGCCGGTCATCGCCGGCGTAGCCGGCTTCGCCGCGAGCACAACGGCGGCGCGGCGGACGCGCGTCGTCGGACTCGCGATGCGCGAGCCCCCGGACGTCCTTCGGTACGAGGACGTCAGCTACGTCGCGCTGCTCATCGCCGACCGGCAGCAGGCTCGAGAATTCGTGCACCGCGAGCTGGCAGGACTGCTCGGGCCGGATCCGATGTCCGAGGCGATCCGTGAAACCCTCCGCCACTTCCTGCTCGGCGGCCGAAGCCGCCAGGTCGCAGCGCAGGCCACGCACGTGGCGACGACGACCGTCGCCTACCGGGTGAAGCGGGCGGAGGAGCTCCTGGGCCGGTCCACCTTCGACCGCACGCAGCAGACCATCGCTGCCCTGGAGCTTCTGCACGCCTTTCCGGCCTTGGCGGGCCTCGACGTGGCCGGACCGCAGCGAGCATGACCGATCCTCCATGAGCGCTGCCCGCCGACACTCGCTCCGCGACAGGAATCTCGCCACGTAGACGGCCGACCGGTCAAACGAGCCGGGCGAGCAGCCGCGCGGTCTCGTAGCGCGTGCGCCCCAGCCCCGACCGCGGGTCGTAGCCGAGCTGTCGGGTGAGCGATTCGTGACGCGCCTGCAGGGTGCTGTGGTGCAGGCCCAGAGCCCCGGCCGCCGCGCGCACGCTGTCGGCCTCGACGAGCTCGTCGAGCAGCTCACGCGTGCGCTCGTCGAGGGCGAGCAGCACCCCGACGTCGGGATGCTGCGACTGTCGGGGGTCGAACGACCGCGCCACCACGATCAGGGCGCCGAGATCGTCCGCGCAGACGACCGGATGCCGGCGGTCGGCGAGACGCAGAGCGAGACGCGCGTCTTCCCACGCCTGCGGGAGGACGTCGGCCGACGACGCGAGCGCGTAGCCCGCGGGGCCCGCGCCCGGGGCGTGGGACGGCGTCATGAGCACGGCTCGGACCAGTCCGCGGGCGTCGGCGACGAGCGCCGAGGGGCCCGCAACGGGCATGTCGGGCTGCTGCGCGATCACACGCACCGGCCCTGCCGCCTCCAACGGCAGGCGTGCGAGCGCCGTCGCACGCTCGGATGCCGGCCGGCCGGCATCCAGCACGATCTCGACCGCGCCCGCCTCGGGCACCCCGCGGCGGGCGTCCGCGATCATGACCGCGAGCGAGAGCCTGTCGAGCACCATCGCGTCGTTGGCGTGCGCCTCGCCGACCCGCTCGATCCAGACGGTGCGTCCGCCGACCTCCGACGACGGCCAGTCGCCGCGGTCGCCGTCGTCGCCACGCCGGCCGTTCGCGTCGACCCTGGTCACCCGACCGGAGGTCTCCGCTCCCGCCGCGACACCGGTCAGCACCACGGCCGCACGCACCAACGACTCGATCCCGGCGCCGCCGGCCACGAGGGCGTCGAAGTACGAGATGACCTTGAGCGACGCGCTCGCGTCCGCGTCGAGAGCGGTCAGGCGTCCGGCGAGTTCCTGCATCTGGGCTCCATCGCTGTGCGGCCCATCCTATGCCGTCCGGCCTCGCCGGGCGGAGGGATCATCCCAGGATGCGGGCCACCCAGTTGTCGCGCGCGGCGACCATCTGCTGCGAGAGCACAGCCTGCGGGGCGAAGCCCTCGAAGCCGTGGAAACCGCCCGGCCACACGTGCAGCTCCGCCTGACCGCCGGCGGCCCAGATCGCGGTCGCATACGCGACGTCCTCGTCGCGGAACACCTCGGAGCTGCCGCAGTCGATGAACGCCGGCGGCAGACCGCTGAGATCGGCGGCCCGGGCCGGCGCCGCGTAGATGGAGACGTCGTCGGTGCCCCTGCGCTCGCCGAGCAGGGCGCTCCAGCCCGTGATGTTGCTGCCCCGGTCCCACACCCCGACCCCGTCGATCTGCAACGTGGACACCGTGGCGTCCCGGTCGTCGAGCATCGGATACATCAGCAGCTGCCCGATCAGCGCGGGACCCTGCCGGTCGCGCGCGAGCAGAGCGGTGCCGGCGGCGAGACCGCCTCCCGCGCTGCCGCCGGCGATCAGCAGCCGGCCGGGCTCGATGCCCAGCCCGTCGGCGTTCTCCGCCGTCCAGAGCAGACCCGCGTAGCAGTCCTCCACGGGAACGGGGTCGGGATGCTCGGGTGCCAGCCGATACTCCACCGTCACGACGACCGCGTTGTACCGATGGACCCACTCGGCGAACGCGGCGACGCCCGACCAGCGGTCGCCCAGGATCATGCCGCCCCCGTGCGTGTGGTAGATGCCGGGCCCCGTGCCGACGCGGCCTCTGGCCTGCACCACGCTCACGACGATGTCGTCACCGCCGTAGCCGGCGATCGTGACGTCTCGCGCCTCCAGGGCCGCCTGATCGAGGGCCTCGGCCGGCGTCGGGAGACCGGGGAGGGCCGCGTTCCGCAACGCGGGGATCATGTCGGGGGTGAGCGTGGTCGGGAAGACCCCGGCGAGCGCGTCCAGCGCGGCGGCGAGCTCGAGGTCGAAGGGCGGATGGCGCAGCTGCTCGGCATCGATCATGAGAACTCCTTCGTTCGGCGCCGCCTCGTCGCGACTGGGTCAAGCTTCGCTCGCACGGTCGCGGCCGTCATCCGCCGCGTGGACGTGAACGCCGCCGCGGGACCCGCCATGCGGCGGGTCCCGATCGCTGACGGGCGCCGGCTGCCCCGCTAGTCGGCACGAGGGCCCGCGGCGCCGAGAGCGGCCGCGAGTCGCGCGATGTCGCCCGGGGAGCGCTGCGGGAAGACGGCCCCCAGGCCCCACGGGAAGATGCCGTACATCCAACGGAACATCCGATTCAGGTAGGCGGTGAAGCTCGTCGTGAGCGCCTGGAACTCCTCCCGGGTCGTCGACGCCGCGATGCCGTCCAGGTACCGATGACCGAGCTCGCGCACCTCGCCGAGACCGAGATCGCCGAGGAACGTGAACTGATCGAACGGTTCGCGCAGAAGCGCGTTCACGGTGGCGCGCAGAGCCTTCGCGTCGACGTCCTCCGTCTGCGACAGCAGCAGGAGCCGGAACAGCAGATGAGGGCCCAGGAGCGTGAGCATCCCTTCGAGGTGCACGAGCACCGAGAAGAGCTGCGCATCGGTTCCACCGGTTCCCGTGCTGATCCCGCCGCGCAGCAGCGTGATCTCGGCGGGCTCGTCGAGCCAGATCCGGTCGAGCTCCCGGTCGATCTCGTCGCAGAGTCGTCGCGTGTCACGGGAGATCATGCCGCCTCCACCGCCCGCCGCACGACGACCCGCACCGGCTGAGTCGCCTGGGTGAGCACGGTGCGCGTCCAGACGTGTCGACCGATCCGGGCGAGGATCGGCAGCTCGTCGTCCGGCACGCGCGCGAACTCGTTGACGAAGGCGGTCTCCCGCACGTCGTCGTAGGTGAGGTTGAGACTGTGGATGAGGGGGTAGAAGTAGACGCTGCCCGGCGTGCGGCGGACAGCGGCGCGGGAGCCGAGGTAGGTGAGCCGCGTGATGACCCAGAGGCCGCCGCCGGCGATCACCTGGTGACCGATCACGGTCTCGAACGGCAGCGCGTTCCACACCGCATCCGCCGTCTCGGCATTGACGTCGTCGTGCAGCACGAAGTGCACGGCGAGATCCAGCTCCGGCACCCGCAGCTCGCCGACGCGACGGGCGGCCGTCGCGCTCGCCAGGGTGTCCATCACATCCCCGGGTTGTCGCGACGCCAGAGCGCCGCGGCGGCCGCGATCTCGGTCGTGGCGTCGGGGGCGACCTTCGGGAACCGGTCCCCGAGCCACCACGGGAACACGAGATGAACCCACTGGTACATCCGGTTGAAGTAGCTGAGGAAGGCGCCGGTGAGGGCGACGAACTCGTCCCGGTCGACCGTCTCCAGCGCCGCCAGGTAGCGGATGCCGAGCCGGTGCGTCGAGGCGAGACCCAGATCGCCCAGGAACTCGAACTGGTCGAACGGTCGCTTCAGCAGGCCGATCATCGCCTGACGCAGCTCGTACGTCCCGAAATCCGGATCCTGGCTGAGCAGCAGGATGCGGTAGATCCCGTGGGGTCCGAGCAGCATCAGGAACGACTCCAGATGCACGAGCACGGAGAAGTACTGACCCTCGCTGCCGGCGCCGGTCAGGGTCACGCTGCGGCGGACGAGCGTGATCTCGTACGGCTCCTCGCTCCAGACACGACGTGTCTCGGCGTCGATGTCGGCGATGAGGTCTGACACGGCGCTCATTCGCCCACCTCCTCGATGACGACGGGCGTGAGGCGGCTCTCGCCCGACGCGATGGTGTTGTGCCAGACCAGCTGACCGATGCGGGTCAGCGTGTCGAGATCCTGCTCGCGCACCCGGCCCACCTCGTTGACGAAGGCGCTCTCGGAGATCTGCCCGTACGTCAGCGCGACGATCTGCATCGGACCGTAGAGGTAGACGCTGCCGATGGTGCGCCGCCGGGGAACGGTCTGCCCGAGGTGCACGATCGTCGTGGGCACCCAGATGCCGCCGCCGGAGACGACGGTGTGACCCAGCGAGCTCTCGATCGGGAGCGCCCTCCAGAGTGCCGCGACCGACTCCGGGTTGACCTCGTCGAGGAGGTCGACGGTCACGGCGAGATCGGTGTCGGGCACTCTCACGCGGACGCTGCGGGTCATCGGGACACCTCCTCGATCGCGCGGACCAGCGCAGCCACGTCGGCGCCGGTCTGCTTCGGGAACACGGCGGCGAGGTTCCACGGGAACAGCCCGTGGATCCAACGGAACATGCGGTTGAAGTACGTGACGAAGTCTCCGGTGAGCTCGCGGTAGGCATCGCGTGACTCGATCGTGCGGATCTCGTCCAGGTAGCGCTCTCCCAGCGCGTGCAGGGTGGGCAGGCCCAGGTCGCCGAAGAACTCGAAGTGGTCGAAGGGGCGCTCGAACAGCGTGAGCGTCGTCTCGCGCAGCGCGTAGAGGTCGATCTTCTCGTCCTCCGCCAGCAGCAGCAGCCGGTACATGACGTGCGGCCCGAGGATCATCGCGAAGGCCTCCAGATGGACGAGGTTCGCGAAGTACTGGCCGTTGCTGCCGCCCCCGCCGATCGCGATGCCGTGCCGCACGAGCGTGATCTCGGCGGGCTCGTCGAGCCAGATCCGCTCTGTCTGCGCGCGCAGGTCCTGGCGCAGGTCGCTGAACGAGCTCATGCCGCGACCGCCGTGGCCTCGACGCGGTCGACGAGGACGCGCACCGTGCGACGGTGCGGCTCGATGATCGTCGTGTCCCAGACGTGCTTGCCGATCTCCGCGAGCGTGGCGAGGTCGTTCTCGCGCACCCGCGCGAACTCGTTGACGAACGCGCTCTCGGACACCGCGCCGTAGGTGATGCAGATGCTCTGCATGGGCGGGTAGAAGTATACGCTGCCCGGTCGGCGCCGCACCGCGACGCGCGGGCCGACGTAGATGCGACGGGTGGGGATCCACAGGCCGCCGCCCGAGACGACGACGTGGCCGATGATCGATTCGAGCGGCAGCGTGTCCCACACCAGCTCGCACGTCGCGGGGTTCTGCTCGGTGAGCAGGTCGATCGTGACGGCCAGCTCGGTGCCGGTCAGGCTGAGACGGAGAGCGCGGTTCATGCGCGCTGTCTCGGATTCATGCGGTGGTGCTCCTTCATGGGGTTCGGTGATGGTCAGTTGTCGCGCCCGCCGACGCCGCCGCTCAGCCGGTCGAGGCCGAACAGCCGCGCAGCGAGCACCACGACGACGATCGTGACGGCGAGGATGAGGGTCGAGTACACGCTCGCGACGGGGTCGAAGGTCTCCCGCAGCCGGGCGATCATGACACCGGGGAAGGTCTGGTAGCGGACCGATCCGATGAAGTTGATGATGACCGACTCGTCGAAGGCGTGGACGAACGAGTAGACGGCGGCGGTGAACACGCCCTGTGCGGACAACGGGATGGTCACGCCCATGATGGCCCGGAGACGGCCGGCGCCGTAGACGCGGGCGGCGATCTCGGCGTCCGTCCCTTGTCCGGCGAGCACGCCGGCGATCATCCGGGTCGTGAACGGCAGCGTGATGACGATGTACGCGACCAGCACCCCGAACGGGTTCCCGAGCATGCCGATCTTGCTCAGGATGATGAGGAATGCGAGACCGAGCACGGCGCTCGACACGAACAGCGGGCCGAGCGCGATGACGTTGACCAGGCGTGCGCCGCGGGGGTTGCGGGTGATGGCCAGGGCGGCGACGTAGCCGATCACGAGGGCGAACGCGGTCGAGATCGCGGCGAGCCACGCACTGTGCGCGAGACCCTCGAGGAACTGCTCCTCGCCGAAGGCGGTGACGTACCAGCGCAGGCTGAACCCGCGCGGCGGGAACTCCACGAGAGCCCCCGAGGTGAAGCTCGTGGCGGCGACGACGACCAGGGGCGCGACCAGGAACACGATCACGAGGTAGGCGGGGACGCTGCGCAGGATGCGGCCGGCGCGGGTGCCGCCCGCGGGGCTCATGCGCGGCCTCGCGCGCCGGCGCGCTGCACCAGCTGCAGCGCGACCAGAGTGAAGACGACGCACATCACGAGCAGCGTGATCGACAGCGCCGCGGCCATGGGCCAGTTCGCGCTGGTGCCGCCGCCGGCGGAGTTCGTGTAGATCTGCAGAGCGGTCATCTGGACCTTCCCTCGGCCGAGCAGGAGCGGCGCCAGGAACGCCGAGAGATTGAGCGGGATCGCGAAGATGAGAGCGGTCGCCATGCCCGACGACGTCATCGGCAGGATGACCGTGCGGAACGCGCGTGCCGGGGAGGCCCCGAAGACGGCGGCGGCCTCCTCGACCGGACGGGGAACCTGATCGACGGATGCCGAGAGGGACAGCACGGTGTACGGCAGCGAGGCGTACACGAGCCCCACGATGACGCCCGCCTTCGTGCCCAGGATCGAGTCGGGCGCGCCGAACAGCGAGAGGAAGGCCGAGAGCGGACTCGACTCGTCGAACAGGATCTGCCAGGCGTACAGCTTGATGATGAACGCGACCAGCAGCACCGTGATGACGATGCCCATGTAGACGTCGCGCGTCCGCCCCGACGCCCGCGAGATGTGCAGTGCGAGCGGGTATCCGATGACCACCGCGATCGCCGATCCGACGATGGCCATCCACACCGTGTTCAGGAGCACGCCGTAGTAGATCGAGTCGATGAAGACCCGGAGATAGTTGTCGAAGGTGACGGTCGGGTCGTACAGCGTGAACAGGCTCGGCGTGAACACGCTGACCGCGACGATCCATCCGATCGCCACCCAGAACAGCAGGAAGAACGGGCTCGAGGTGAGCAGCCACCAGCGCGAGATCGCCGTGACGGGGCGGGTGGCGGTGCTCATTCGGCGTCCCGGAACACGAGGGTGTCGGATGCGTGCCAGCCCAATCGCGTCCGCTGGCCGACGGCCGGCCGTGTCGGGGCGTCGACCGCCAGCCGGGCGGCGATCGGTGCGCCGAGGCCGTCGACCTCGGCGGTGACCGACAGATGCGTGCCGCCGAACTCGACATGCGCCACGAGGCCGTCGAGCGCGACGGCGCCGTCGGGGAGCTCCCCGACGAGAACGTGCTCCGGCCGTACGCCGATGCGGATCGTTGCGGCATCCGCCGGCACACCGACCGGCAGCCGGTGTCCGCTGGCGGCGATGACCGCGTCGCCGGCGCCGATCGCGTCGAACTCGTTCACGTCGCCGAGCAGGCGCGCGGTCTGCGCGTGCTGCGGCCGCTGGTACAGCTCGCTCGGCGTCCCGATCTCCAGCACCCGCCCGGCCGACATGACGCCGATGCGGTCGGACATGGCGAGCGCCTCCGACCGGTCGTGGGTGACGTAGAGGATCGTGACCCCGAGGTCGCGCTGCAGGTCGCGCAGCTCGCCGCACATCTGCTGGCGCAGGGTCGTGTCCAGATTGGAGAGCGGCTCGTCGAGCAGCATGATCGATGAGCGCACGGCGACGGCGCGGGCGAGTCCGACGCGCTGCTGCTGGCCGCCGCTGAGCTGCGCGGGGTAACGGTCGCCGAAGCCGGTCAGGCCGACGCGCTCGAGGGCGGCATCGGACTGCCGGTCGCGCTCGCGCCTGCGGATTCCGCGCATCCGCAGGCCGTAGCCGACGTTCTGCCGCACGGTGAGGTGTGGCATGAGCGCATAGTTCTGGAACACCATCGCGATACCGCGCCGATGCACCGGCACGCGGGTGACGTCGCGGTCGCCGATGCGGACGCTGCCGGTGCTCGTGCCGAGCAGGCCCGCGACGAGTCGCAGTGTCGTGGTCTTCCCGCAGCCGCTGGGGCCGAGGAGCGTGAAGAACTCCCCGGCCCCGATGGTGAGAGAGAGGCCGTCGACGACCCGAGACGATCCGTAGGCGACCGTCACGTCGGTGAGCTCGATGCGCTCGCCGCGGCGGGGCGTCTCGACGGACGCGGCGGGAGGCGCGGATGCCGTGGTCGTCATCTTCTGTCCTGTTCTCTCGTGCGGATGCTCGGCGCGGGGGCGGCTGCGGTCAGCCGATCGCCTCGTTGAACTTCGCGATGAGGTCGGTCTCGAGCGGCACGATCTGCTCCCACGGGATCTGGACGAGCGCGTTGACCTCGTCCGGTCCGTAGGTGATCTGCGCGGCGAGCTCGTCGCTGACGACCGCGGTCGAGTTCGACGGCCCGTAGCCGCCGTTGCTCGCCCAGCCGGCCTGCGCGACCGGGTCGAGCATGTAGTTCATGAGCACCTCGGCCCAGTACTTGTTCGGGGTGTTCGTGAGCGCGATCATCGTCGCGACGGGGATCGATCCCTCCTCGGGCGCGGCGTAGGCGAGCGTCGAGCCGTCGGCGTTCGCGGCGATGACCTGGCTGTCCTGCCACACGCCCAGCGCCGCGGCGCCGCTCGTCATGGCCGTGGCGAGGTCGCCGGAGCTGCTCGCGGCCGAGTAGAGGTTCGGCTTGAGCTCGGTCTTGACCTCGTCGAGAACCTCGTCGTAGTCGCTGAGCTGCGTCGGCCACGCGCCGTTGAGCGTGTACGCCATCAGCGAGAGCCAGCTGACGGTGTTCTGCGCATCGGGGGATCGCACCACGACCTCGTTCGGCAGGTCCAGGTCGAACAGGTCGAACCAGCTCGTCGGCGCCGTGGTGATCTTCGTCGTGTCGTAGACGAGGCCCTGGGAGGCGTAGTTCATGACCACCGCGGAGTCGGACTTCTTCGCCACGTCGAACAGGTCGGCCGCGTTGGTCACCACGTCGGGGTCGTAGGGCTGGAGCACGCCCGCCTGCTCGGCGAGCAGTCGCTGCGGGTCGCCCGCGACGTAGATGTCGATCTCGGGCGAGTCGCCTTCCGCCTCGAGCGTGGCCAAGGGCGGGGCCGTCGTCACCATGTTCACGGTGATCCCGGTGTCGGCCTCGAAGGGTTCGACGACGTACTTCTCCATGTTGTCCTCGAACGCCCCCGAGAACACGTTGATCGTGAGGGAGTCGGGCTTGTCCGGGATCGCGGAGGATGCGTCGGAGCTGGACGTGGTCGTGCTGGAGCAACCCGCGAGCGCGATCACCGCCGCGGTGGTCACCGCGACGGCTGCAAGGCGCGAGCGCCGCATGGTGATGCGGTACTTCATGACGTCTCCTAGGTAGAGGTTGGGCGGTTGGGGCTGCCGAAGCCCATCGTGCGTTTTCCGTGTTTCCGACACGTGTCGACGGGCTACGATGCAACTCCGGGGTCTATGGATGAATGTTGTTCAACAGCGGCGACTCCCTGCCGTCGCGTCCCGGAAGATTCCCCGAGCGCCGTCGTGGCGGTGCGCTCGGCGGGCACGCCGGGCCACGGCTCGCGTCGCGCGCCGTGGATGCCGACCCGCGCGAGCGTCCGGTGCGCGATGTCGTCGACGATCTCGGCGACGGACGCCGGCCGCTGGTAGAAGGCGGGGACAGGGAACGCGATGACGCCGCCCAGATCGGCGACCCGCCGCATCGACTCGAGGTGACCGCTGTGCACCGGGCTCTCGCGCACGAGCAGCAGCAGCGGCCGACCCTCCTTGAGGCAGACGTCGGCGGCGCGCGAGACGAGGTCGTCGGTGATGCCGTGCGCGATCGCGCTGAGCGAGTGGATCGAGCACGGGGTGACCACCATCGCCGCGACCGGCGTCGACCCGGAGGCGATGGACGCGCCGATGTGCGAGTGCTTGTGCACGACGTGCGCGAGCGACTGCACATCGTGCAGCGGGATGTCCGTCTCCTGCTCGATCGTCAGCCTGCCGGCGGGCGTGATGATCAGGTGCACGTCGTGCTCGTCGAGCTCCCGCAGGATCCGGAGACAGCGCACGCCGACCATCGCGCCGCTCGCTCCCGTGATCGCGACGACCACGATCGGCCGCCGGGTCAACGGTCGCTCCGTTCGTCGAGCAGCACGACGCCCTGACCGAGCGCGTGCACGCCCAGCGCCACGTCCGCGAGGTCGGTCCATTCCTCGGGCGCATGGCTGCGCCCGTCCTGCGAGGGGGTGAAGATCATCCCGGCCGGTGCGAGACGAGCCAGTTGCACGGCGTCGTGACCGGCGCCGGAATACAGCCGGCGCGCCTCGTGCCCCAGCAGTCCGATGCCGTCGGCGAGGACGGCCGACACCGCCGTGTCCATGGCTGTCGGAGGCTCGGGGGGCAACCAGTCCACCGCACCCGCGACCCCGCGTCGTGCGGACTCCTCGGCGACCGCGTCATCGAGAGCGGCACGTGCCTGGGCGAACCAGCGCGGGTCGGAGCTGCGGAACTCGGCGGTCACCAGCGCATCCGCGGTCACCACGTTGGTCGCCTCGGGGGTGAGTCGGATCTCTCCCACGGTGCCGACGGCGCCGGCACCGGCGGCGGCGATGCGCTCGATCGCGAGCACGGCGCCGGCCGCCGAGCAGCTCGCGTCGTGACGCCGGTCCATGGGCATGGTGCCGGCATGGTCCCGGCGGCCCGAGAACCGCGCCCGCAGCCGGGCGATTCCGGCGATCGCCGTCACGACGCCGAGTGAGGCTCCCTCGCTCTCGAGGACAGGCCCCTGCTCGATGTGCAGCTCGAGGGATGCCGCGACCTCGCGGGGCGCCCATGCGCACTCGCGGACCCGATCGGGCGCGCGGCCGTCGGCGACGAGCGCGTCAGCGAGCGTGACGCCCTCGTCGTCCACGAGCGACAGGTGCTCCGGCCGGAGGTTCCCGGCGAGAGCGCGCGAGCCGATGCAGCTCAGCCCGAAACGGTTCGGCTCCTCGTTGTAGTAGTCGACGACGCGCAGCGGGTGCCGCAGCCGGATGCCCGACTCGGCGAGGAGACGGACGACCTCGATCGCGCCCAGCACCCCGATCACGCCGTCGAACCGGCCGCCGCCGGCGACGGTGTCGGTGTGCGAGCCGATCACGATCGCCGCAGCGTTCGGGTCGGTGCCCGCGAGCTCCCCGATGACGTTGCCGATCGGATCGACGCGCGTCGCGAGGCCGGCGCGGCGCATCAGCCCGGCCACCCATTCCCGGCTGTCCCGCTCGGGCTCGGAGAACGTCTGCCGCGTCCAGCCCGCGAGACCGTCGTCGCGGATCCGGGCAAGCGCCTCCCAGTCCTCCCGCAGGCGATCGGCCTGCGGCGAGCGCAGCTCGGCGGTCATGACCGCTCCAGCAGCGGAGCGAGGCCGATGCCCGGGTCGAGGACGACGCCGGGATGCTCCGCCGACAGGCGGCGCGCGGCGGCGCGCACCGCATCCGCGGGCGGCAGCGCGAGATGCCACCCCGTGCGCCGACGGTCCGGCCGGCACGTCGCGTCCATGCCGATCTTCGTCACGAGCCCGCCGACGTTCATGGGCTCGTTGCGGTCGGTGATGACATCGGGCACGATCAGCACGTCCTCGTCCCAGCGCATGCGCGCCGTGCGCGCCCAGTGCACGTGCTCGTCGTCCCAGACGTCGATGTCGTCGTCGACCAGCGTGATCTGCTTGATCATGCTGACCGCGGACCAGCAGGCGAAGAACGCCCGCTTCGCCGCGCCCGGCTTGAGGTGCCGCACGGCCGCGACGACGTCGACACGGCCGCCGCCGGCGCGGGTGACCGCGAGATCGGCGACATCGATCCGCGCAGCGCGCAGCGCCGTGACCAGTCCTGCGCCGATCGGCAGCGCGCCCAGCAGTGCATGCTCGGAGAACAGCCCCGGCAGGATGACCTGGAACCTGGCGTCCCGCCGGTGGGTGATCGCGGTGATCTCGACCTCGAGGCCGGCGCCGTAGTCCTCGTACATCCCGTGGTATTCGCTCACCCAGCCTTCCTCGATGGGCCGATCGGGATGCAGCCGGGCCTCGATGGCGAACTCCGCGTCCGCCGGCACGTGCACGTCCACCGTGATCCCGGGGACGACGCGCACGGGTTCGCCCAGCAGGTCCGCCGCGTGGTCGAGCTCGTCATCGCCGAGCCCGAGGTAGAGGCAGGAGGCCAGCTGGATCGCCGGATGCGCGCCGAGCGTGATCGCGACATCCAACGGTCGGCCCTGACGCGCCGCCTCCTGCGCGAGCGCCATCAGGTGGTGGTTGGGCGCGATCCCGATGAAGGCGCGATTGTCGCCGAGCGGCTTGATACGCGCGTACGACGCGTTGCGGTGGCCCGTCGAGGGCTCGTGCGCGACGATCAGGCCCGCGGTGAGGTATCGGCCGCTGTCGCGTTCGAAGAAACGCGGGATCGGAAGCAGCGCGAGCAGGTCCTCGTGGTCCTCGGCGCGCAGCACGGTGTGCTGCACCGGCGCGTGCGACACGACGACCGGTGGGGTGCGGACCGTGGTGGCGCGCGCGATGCGCGCGCTCAGCTCCCGGGTGAGACAGCCCAGAGCACGCGCGATGCGGGTGCGGGAGTTCAGCACGTTCGCGAACACCGGGAACTCCGACCCGTCGGTACGCGCGACGCGGACGGCGGGCCCGGCGTCGACGAGGCCGATCATGGCGGCCAGCTCGTAGTCGAGCGCGACAGGCCCCACGAGATCGAGAACCTCGCCGTCGCGGGCGAGATCGTCGAGGAAGGAACGGCACGACTGGTCCATCAGACCACCCGCCCCGCGACATAGCTGCCGGCGCCGGCGGGCGCGACCACCGCCCCCGCGCGGTATACCGCGCGCCCGCGTACGACCGTCTCGACGATGGAGCCGGCCAGCTCGACGCCTTCGTACGGCGTCCAGCCCGCCGTCGAGAGCTGCTCCTCGGCGCGGATCACCGTACGGCCTCGCGGGTCGAACACGACGTAGTCGGCATCGAACCCCGCTGCGAGGCGGCCCTTGCGGTGTCCCAGGTTGAACCGGGAGGCGGGGTTCTCGGCGAGGACCTGAGCGCAGCGCAACAGCCCCATGCGTCCGCCGAGCCAGCCCTCGCCGAGAATCAGGGGCGCGAGCGTCTGCACGCCGGGCGCGCCGGAAGCGTTGTCGAAGATCACGGCCTTCGACTTGCGCTCGATCGCCCAGGGCGCATGGTCGCTCGTGACCATGTCGAAGCCGCCCTCGGCGAGCAGCTCCCAGTTGCGGGCCACCTGTGCGGGGGCGCGCAGCGGCGGGTTGATCTTGCCCCGCGCGCCGAGTCGCGCCATGTCGGTCTCGTCGACGACGAGATAGTGCGGGCACGTCTCGCTCGTGACGTCCGCGCCCGCGGCACGAGCTGCGACGAGCACCGCGGCGGTCTCGGGCGTCGAAGCGTGGAAGACGTGGAAGCGTGCCCCCGTGGCGGCGGCGAGGTAGGCCCCGGCGGCGACCGCGATGGTCTCGGACTCGGTGGGCCGGCTGCGGCAGTGGTCGATCGGCGAGGTGCGTCCCGCGGCGATCGCCGCGGCGACGAGCGCGCCGATGATCTCGCCGTCCTCCGCGTGCACGCCGATCGTCACGCCCGCCTCGCGGCCGGCGAGAAGGATGTCGCGCAGCTCCGCGTTGTCGATGCGCGGAAAGCGGAACGGATCCGTGTTGAACATGGAGACCTTGAACCCGCACGCTCCGGCGTCCACCATGGCCGCGACCTCCACGCCGCGGGTGCCGGGTGCGACGGTGCCGTGCAGCGCGACGTCGACGACGGCGAGCTCGGCGATGCGCTCGGCCTTCTGCTCGAGGAGCTCGCGCGTGTTGACGGGCTGGAACGCGTCGTAGGGCATGTCGATGATCGTGGTCACGCCGCCGGCGGCCGCCGACCGCGTCGCCGCGCCGAACGTCTCCCCCGGATCGCTGTACGAGTGCACGTGCGCGTCGACGACTCCGGGGAACAGCACGGCACCCCGGTGGTCGTCGACGGGCATCACCGCGGACGCCTGCTGCGCCTCGCGTGCGGCGAGCGTCTCGACGATGTTCTCGCCGTCGACGACCAGGCCGCCGTCCCGCAGGACAGCGGTGGGTGTCACGACGTCGCCGCGCACGAGGCGCGGGCTCATCGGAGGGCTCCGATCGCCGTCGCGACGGCCGCCGGCACGGTTCCGCTCTTGACGAGCGCCTGGGCGGCGTACATCCACTCGGACTGGTAGACGTCCTCCTTGGTCTGCGGGATCGTCTCGCGCACGCGGTCGTAGGCGGCCTTCGTGCCCTCGCCGAGCGCGAAGCCGGCGAGATGAGGAGCGGCCAGGTCGATGCCCTGGGCGGCGAGGATGAACTCGACGCCCAGGATCGCCTGCACGTTCGCGATCACCTGGCGGGCCTTGCGGGCGGAGTACGTGCACATGCTCACGTGATCCTCCTGGTTGGCCTTGCCGGGGATGGAGTCGATGACGCTGGGCATGCTCAGGAGCTTGTTCTCGCTCGCGATCGCCGAGGCGCTGCAGTGCACGATCGAGAATCCGGTGTTCAGACCCAGCTGGCCGCCGACGAGGTTGAGCGGCAGACCGTAGCTGAGGTTCGGATCGGTGAGACGGAACGAGCGCCGCTCGCTGATCGCGCCGAGCTCGCTCGCGGCGATCGCGATGAGGTCCGCGGCGTAGCCGATGGGCTCGCCGTGGAAGTTCCCGCCCGACACGACGTCGTAGCCGCCTGCGTCGTTCGCGAAGATCAGGGGGTTGTCGGTGGCCGAGTTGGCCTCCCGCGTGAGCAGCATCCGCGCGAAGCGGAGCCCCTCGCGGGCCGCGCCGTGCACCTGCGGGGCGCAGCGGAACGAGTACGCGTCCTGCACGCGCGGCTTGTAGGCGTCGCCCGGCCGGTTCTCATCGGGCAGCTTGACCCTCCGGGCGTCCTCCGTGGTCAGGGTGGATCCGGCGATCAGCCTCCGGGTGTTCTCCGACGACTCGAGCTGGCCTTCGGCGTTGCGCGCCGCGTGGATGCGGGAGTCGTACGCGGCCTTCTCGCCGCGCACCGCTTCGAGCGAGAGCGCATGGGCGACGTCGGCCGTGCGAGCGAGGAGCTCGGCATCGGCGAGCGACAGGATCGCGCTGGCCAGCGAGATCGTCGAGCCGTTGATCATCGCGAGCACGTCCTTGGGGGCGAGCGCGAAGTCGGGCTCGAGGCCGGCGGCCACGAGGGCGTCGCGTGCCGGCATCCGCTCGCCGCGGTAGCGGGCCTCGGCCTTCTCGTGGCCGATCATCACGCTCACCATGTGCGCAAGAGGTGCCAGGTCGCCCGAGGCGCCGACCGAGCCCTGCCAGGGGATGACGGGAAGCACGCCGAGGTTGAGCATCGCGAGCAGTCGGTCGAGGCACTCGATGCGAATGCCCGAGTGACCCTTCGACAGGGCGTTGACCCGCAGCAGCAGGAGCGCACGCACCTCGTGCTCCTGCATCGGCTCCCCGATGCCGGCCGAGTGGGCGTTGATGATGAGGCGCTGGAAGCGGTCGAGCTCCGCCACGGGCACGCGGACGTCCATGAGGCGCCCGAGTCCGGTGTTGATGCCGTAGATGGGTCCTGCGTCGGGCGAGAGCCAGTTCTCCTCCACGTAGCGCCGCACGGTCACGGTCGTCTCGCGCGCGGCGTCGGTCATCGCGACGTACGGTGCGCCAGGCGCGCCGTACGCGACGGTGACGACGTCCTCGACGGTGAGCGTGGCACCGTCGAGGTAGACGGTGGAGGGCGAGCCGGGGGCGAGGGACATGGGGTGGAGCCTTTCGGATGCGATCGATTCGACGAACGGCCATGATCCTGAAGACGCAATGTTTCAGACACGTATCCGATGCATAATTTGCGAAAACAACCCTGTAGACCGCATGATGTTCAGCACGAACAGGAGTGGGGGCCTCGAATGCCGAATATCGTTCCCGAGGTGCGGATCGACGACATCGATCGGAAGATCCTCGCGATCCTCCGCCGGAACGGTCGCGCGACGAACAAGGACATCGCCGCGGAGGTCGGCATCCCCGCCTCGACATGCCTGCTCCGGGTGCGTCGTCTCGTCGAGACCCGCATCGTGCGCGGATTCCACGCCGACATCGACTCCGGCATGCTCGGACGCCCCATGCAGGCGATGCTGTCGGTCCAGTTGAAGGTCCACACGCGGGCGGAGAACGATCGCTTTCTGAAGAAGATGCTGGGGCTGCCGGGGGTGATCTCCGTGGCGCTGATGGCGGGCGACGACGACTATCTCGTGCACATCGCCGCCGCCAGCCCGGCTGCGCTCTCCGATTTCGTGCTCGACTGCGTCACCTCGGACCCCGCCGTCGCGGGAACCCATACCCGCCTGGTGTTCAAGCACGTTCCGGCGGCCGGCGACTGGATGAGCTAGCGATATCGGCCTCGGCCGTCGTCCACTCGGCCGATGGCCGCGTGATCTCCGCGGCGGACACTCGCTACGACGCGATGATGGTGCGTCGGGATCGTGACAGCCGCGTCAGACCGTCCTGCCGAAGCGAGTGCGCAGATCGGGTTTGCGGATCTTGCCGCTGGCGGTGCGCGGGAGCTCCTCGACGACGATCACGTTCTTGGGCAGCTTGTAGCGGGCCAGCACACCGTCGAGGCGCGCGCGCACCTGCTCGGTCGTGACCTCGGCGCCGTCTCGAACCGTCACGACCGCCCAGGGCACTTCTCCCCAGCGCTCGTCGGGGACGCCGATCACCGCGACGCCGGAGATCGCCTCGATGTCGCCGATGAGGCTCTCGACCTCGGCGGGATAGATGTTCTCCCCGCCGGAGATGATCATGTCCTTCAGCCGGTCGGAGATGTAGAGGTAGCCGTCCTCGTCGAGATAGCCGAGGTCGCCGGAGCGGAACCACCCGTCGTCGGTGAAGGATGCAGCGGTCGCCTCCGGCATCCCGTGGTAGCCGAGGAACACGTTGGGGCCCGAGATCTCGATCTCGCCCACGGTGCCGCGCGGCACCACGCGGCCCTCCTCGTCGGCGATGCGCACGTCGGTGAAGAAGTGCGGCAGTCCTACGCTGCCCTGCTTGGCACGGGTCATGTCGGGCGAGAGCGCGGTCGCGCCCGGCGAGGTCTCGGTCATCCCGTACCCCTGCGAGAAGTGCAGTCCGCGTTCCTCGTAGGCGTTCAGGATGCGGGTGGGCACCGCGGAACCGCCGCAGGTGAGCTTGTGCAGGCTCGACAGGTCGGTGCTCGGCCACGCCGGATGGTCGGCCATGAGCTGGTATGTGGTCGGCACGCCCGAGAGCATCGTCACCCGGTGCCGTTCGATCAGCTCGAGCGCCCGGCCCGCCTCGAAGCCCTTCTCCAGCACCATCGTCCCGCCGGTCATGACCACCGGCATCGCGCCCATCCCCAGCGACGCGACGTGGAACAGCGGCGAGATCATGAGGGCCACGTCGGCGGAGACGACGTCGTAGTCGACGATGCAGTTCATGGCGCACCAGGTGAGGTTGCCGTGGCTGAGCAACGCCCCCTTGGGCTTGCCGGTGGTGCCCGAGGTGTAGACGATCGCGACCGGATCGTCGAGGGAGACATCGGCATCCGCGTGCCCGCCCGGTGCGGCGGGCCCCAGCTGGTTCAGGCCCGGGATGCGGTCGGTGCCGTCCCCGGTGAGCAGCACATGCGGGATGCGGGCGGCCTCGACGCCATCGGCGACCCGGTCGGCGAGCTCCACGTCATGGATCAGGGCACGCGCGCCCGAGTCGGTCAGCACGTACGTCACCTCCGGCGGCGCGAACCGCGTGTTCACCGGCACGAACACCGCGCCCAGCTGGGCGCACGCGAACAGCGTCTGCAGGAAGTCGGGACTGTTCTCACCCAGATAGGCGACCGCGTCCCCCTTGCCGATGCCGCGCGCCGCCAGCAGCGCGGAGATCTGGTCGACCCGGTCTGCCATCTCGCGGTAGGTGAGCGTGTCGCCGTCGCCGAGGATCAGCGCGGTCTTGTCCGGCGACTTCAGCCGGCGCTTGCTCATCCATGAGCCCAGTCCATGGTTGTGCATCGTTGCTGCTCCCTCTTCGTCGAGGTCTCATCCGGCGCGGGTCGGGGTGGTCAGGCGTAGAAACGCTGCAGGCTGCGCGCCACCACGGCGGGCTTGGCGCCGCCCTCGATCTCGATCGTCGCATCGAGTGCCAGCTGGTAGCCGCCGGGCACCTCGGCGACCTCGGCGATCGTGCCGACCAGACGGATGCGCGAGCCGACCGTCACGGGCGAGATGAACCGCACCTTGTCGAGACCATAGTTCACCTTCGTGGTCGCGCCGTCGATGTCGAACACCGCCGTCTGCAGCGGGATCAGCAGCGACAGCGTGAGGAAACCGTGCGCGATGGGAGCGCCGAACGGACCCTCTTTCGCGCGCTCCGGATCGTGGATCCACTGGTGGTCGTCGGCGGCGTCCGCGAACGTGTCGATCCGCTCCTGCGTGACCTCGATCCACTCGGAGGGACCGATCTGGGTGCCGACGTACGAGGGCAGCTTCGCATAGGGGGCGACGGTGCTCATGGGATGTCTCCTTCGGTGGGAATGTCGCGGAGGTGCGTGGCCGCGGACCTGTACGGGTCGAGACCGATCGCGGACGCGGGCGACGTCATGGCTCAGACCAGCCCGAACAGGCGCGCGGCGTTGTCTTTCAGGATGCCGGGCAGCGCCTCAGGCCTGAACAGGGCCGCGGCGTCGGCGTCGCGCCGCCAGCGGTCCGGGGTCAGCAGCGGGAAGTCGGAGCCGAACAGTACCCGCCGTGTGAGATACGAGTTGGCAGCGCGCACCAGCGAATCCGGAAAGTACTTCGGGCTCCATCCCGACAGGTCGATCCAGGTGTTGTGCTTGTGGGTCGCGACGCTCAGCGCCTCGTCCTGCCACGGCACCGAGGGGTGGGCCATGATGATCTGCAGCTGCCCGAAGCGGGCGGCCACCTCGTCGAGGAGCATCGGGTTCGACAGCGCCAGCCGGAGGCCGCGACCTCCCGGCATCCCCGCCCCGATGCCGGTCTGCCCGGTGTGGAACAGGGCGATCACGCCCGCGTCCTGCAGCAGCTCGTACAGCGGGAAGAAGCGCTGGTCGCTCGGATCGAAGCCCTGCACGGTCGGGTGGAACTTGAACCCGCGCACACCGTTCTCCTCGATCAGGCGCTTCGCACGGTCGAGGGCGTCGGGCCGGTTCGGGTCGACCGAGCCGAAGGGGATGAGCACGTCGTTGTTGCGGGCGGCGCCCGCGGCGATCTCCTCGTTCGAGATCGGCGGATGACCCAGGTTCGTCTCGGAGTCGACCGTGAACACGACCGCCGCCGTGCGGCGCTCGCGGTAGTACGCGGCGACCCCGTCGATGTCTGGCTTGTCGATGTCGGCGCTGAAGTACGTCGCCGCAGCCTCGGTCAGGTCGGGCGGGAGCGAGGAGTGTCCGTGCGCGTCGACCTCGACGTGCACGTGCACGTCGATCGCCTCGATCGCCTCGAGGTCGATGGCGGGCTCGTAGCGCGTGGTCACCGCGCCAGCTCTTCCGGCAGCGGCGGGAAGCGCTCGCCGACCGACTGCTGGTGCGCGCCGACGAGCTCGGGGAACTCCGCCTCGAGCGCCGTGGCAGACCAGCCGCCGTCGTGATATGCGGTCACGACGGCCTCGGGGTGCGACCAGAGCTGGATGCGGTCGCCGCCCACGCCGATGGCCTGCCCGGTCACGCTCGCCGCGGCATCCGAGGCGAGATAGGCGATCAGCGGCGCGACGTCGTCGGACGTGCCGAACCCGAGATCGTGACGGAAGAACGCCGGCATCGGCTCACCGTTCGCCTCGGCCTCGACGGCGGCGGCGAAATAGGGGACGGTGGCCGTCATCGCGGTCGCGGCGACCGGGATCACCGCGTTCACAGTGATCTCCGCCTTCCTCAGCTCGAGGGCCCAGGTGCGCACCATGCCGACGATGCCGGCCTTGGCGGCGGCGTAGTTGGTCTGCCCGAAGTTGCCGCGCTGCCCGGTCGGGGAGCCGATCGCGATGATGCGGCCCGCGATCTGGTTCTCGCGCATGTAGGTCGCCGCCTCCCGCACACAGGTGAACGTGCCGCGCAGGTGCACGCCGATCACGGTGTCGAAGTCGTCGTCGCTCATCTTCCACAGCACCGTGTCGCGCAGCACCCCTGCGTTGGTGACCAGGATGTCGAGCCGACCGTAGGTCTCGACCGCGGTCTGCACGAGCCGCTTCGCCGTCTCGGTGGGCCCGACGGGGGCGACGACGGCGATCGCGGTGCCGCCGGCGTCCGTGATGGTCTTCACCGCCTGCTCCGCGGTGGCCGCGTCGACGTCGTTGACGACGACGGACGCGCCGTGCCGGGCGAGCTCCTGCGCGTAGGCCAGGCCGAGACCGCGTCCGGAACCGGTGACGATGGCGACTTTGCCGGTGAGGCTCATCGGTGCTCCCTCTCTCATGCGTCGACTCTGCTCTCGCACCGACGATCGTAGGTTGCAATTATTGAAACTGTCAATTGTTTCGGGGATGCGAATAGACTCGTTCGGTGAGCACAGCGGACGGCACCCCCCAGCGCGATCCCGCTCGCCTCTGGGAATCACGCGTCGGCACTGACCTGAGCTTCCTCCTCGCCCGCGCCAATGCCTTGTCGTTGGCCGCGGCGCACGACGCGCTCGCGCCGCACGGGCTCAAAGTGCGGCAGTTCTCGGTGTTGGCGATCGTGGCCGACGGGCTGCGTCCGACCCAGCGCGAGCTCGCTGAATTCCTCCGCTTGGATCCGAGCCAAGTCGTCACGCTGGTCGATCAACTGCAATCCCGCGACTTGCTGCGCCGAGAGCCCGATCCCACGGACCGCCGGAACAACGTCGTCGTCGCAACCCCGGCCGGCATCTCGCTGCACGACGCCGCGCGGGCAGATGTCACGCTTGCCGAACAGGCGCTGTTCGGTGTCGTCGATCCTCGTCAGCTGCGCGACCTGCGGATGACGCTGCACTCACTAGCAGGACCAGCCACCGCCTGACGGCAGGACTCACGCTCCAGCTGTGAGCCGGCGCTCAGCCGACTCGGCACCAGCGCCCGCACCGTCGTGCTAAGCACGACCTTCCCGAGGAAACGTGTGTCAAACCAGCTAAGCACGAATTTGAAGAGACAACGTTGTGGTTGTGCGCGACGGGGACACGGGACCGCAGTGGCCCCGCGCGGCCTCACCGACCGGAGGAAGAACCGGGTCTGGGCAGCCTCCGACGTCATGGCCGAGCTCGACGATCTTGACCGCCGCGTCCAGGCAGTCACCCAGCAGGATGCACGACGCAGCGAACCCTAGGAGGGGCTCCGGACGGAAGACCCGGATTCATGCGGGCACGTCGGCGCGCCTCGAGCCCACGCCGGAGGACGGTTTTGCCCGTTTCTTACCCAGGAACTGGTTCCGGATCAAAGAGAAGCCCCGCGATCCCAGTGTTTCCAGGGGTTCGCGGGGCTTCGACGGTGGCGGTGACGGTGGGATGAACCCGTACGCCCGACATCCGGCTCGATCTCGAACCCCGGTTTCACGAGGATTCGCTCAGATCAATGTCCTGATTCGCCCTGAGTTTCGTTCCGTCCCTTCCTTTTGGAGGATGGAGTTATGCCAGGACCGTATCCGGACGAGTTCCGTCAGCGCGCGCTGCGGATGCTGAGCGAGGCCCATCGACCGACTCACCGACGCCGACTGGCGTTTCACGATCTCGAACGAGTTGGATAGCGTCTTCCACATGAGCCGCGCCGCCTGGCCCCACCTCAAGAGGGCAGGCAAGGGCGTCATCGTGAATACCGCCTCGCTCAACGGCCATCGCGTCGTGCACGGTCTTCCCGCAGGCGCGCACGCCGCGGCGAAGGCCGCGGTTTCGTCGTTCACCCGCGAACTCGCGATCGAGGGCGGCGAGTTCGGCATCCGTGCGGTGTCGATCTCTCCCGGCATCGTCCTCAGCCCGCCACCGCGAAACAGCTGGAAAACCCCACAGCGCGGCGCATCGCGCTCGAGCACGTCGTCCTCGGACGACTCGGCGAGCCGGTCGACGTCGCCTACCTCGCTCTCTTCCTCGCCTCGGACGATGCGTCCTGGATCACCGGCGTCAACTACCTGATCGACGGCGGCGGCTCGATGCTCTGACCCACCATCTGACATCATGGAGGGCCATGCCAAACGATCGCGTGTTTACGCTCGGAGCGCAGCGCGTCGTCCACATCCTCCCCGCGCGTCGCCCCTCGACGGACAGCTGCCGAGGCCGCATCCTGCAGAATCCTGCCGCTCCGGCCCGGGCAGAGCCAGCTCGTCCTCCGCAGCGGTAGCCCGGCGGCGAGATAGCGTTGCCGACGGTAGCGGCAATCACTGGATCCTCCTCCCAGCCACAACGCCCGCAGCTTCCTCTTCAGCCCAACGAGACCTCAAGCGAACCTACCAGTCTCGACTGAATTCAGTGAGGAGCTCCGCGGCACCGGATGCCCACAACCTTTCGATCAGGTATGGCTCCGCACTGCTGACTCAGCCGGCAAAAGCGTCACCCGCCGGACGCTTCTTCACTCGCGTACTGGCCGGCGGAGGAACCGATCAATCGTGTCCGCCAGCGTCATCGGCGCCTCTGAAAGCGCGAAGTGGGAGCTGGCCTCGATCGTCTCAATCCGCGAGCCGGGGAAGAACGGCAGGCAGGCGTCTGTCAGCAAGTCCTTCGTGATCGCCCGATCTTGCGCCCCGACTGCGAAGAGAACTGGCCGGTTGGCGCTCCGCATCTCCGCGCTGAAATCGTTGTCGCACCAGGAGGCCAGGTAAGCGTGAGCAGCCGACGGGTGCGAGGCTCGGAGAGAAGACGCCGCTAACACCCCGGTGACCCCGTTCCCGTACCTTTCTGCTGTGTCGTTGCGAACGAGCATGGCGCGCAGCGCAGGGTCAGAGATCGAACCTTCGAACAGTTCGCGGGTTGCCTTGTCGAAAGGCAAGCTGATAGGAGGGACCGGAGCCACCCCGACGAGCCGTTCAACACGGGTGCGGAGCCGACTGAAGGCAAGCATCGCAGCTTTGCCGCCCATGCTGTGGCCGAGGAGGTCAAACCGGTCCCAACCGAGCTGATCCGCCGCCACGCGGACGTCATCGGCATATTCCGAGATCGAGTACTCGCCCCGCTCACGCAGACGAGCGCCGTAACCCCGCGCGTCGAAAAGCCCAACGGTATACACGGAAGGATCCAACCATTGCACAACGTCGTCCCAAGAGCTTGACGTGGCCATCCAGCCGTGTAGGGCGATTACTCGGATCGGGCCTGAGCCCGCCAGCCTGATCTCCATCGATCCTCCGCATACATCGGTACATTCAGGTGCGAATCATTGCCGTGCCATTGTCGGACAATAATCCGATAGTTGCAAGTCGTACATTTCGCGCGAGCTGTACGAAGAAGCCGTCGGATGAGTGCACCCAAGCCCCGATGTGTGCTTATGTTGGAGTTGAACGCTTCGATGAACGGTCGATTGTTCGACTTTTATTGGCACAACGGAACACCGCCTTACCTCGGCACTCTGTGCGCGGAGATCGCGGCCGGTCGAGAGGATGCATAGGTTTGATGTCGTTCGAGCCCTCCCGCGTGCTTCGGCCACGTCAACAGGTGGAAACGCAGTTGCGCGCTGCGATACTCGATGGCATCTTCGCCGAGGGTAGCCGGTTGCCGAACGAGATCGACTTGGCAGCAAGCTTCGGAGTCAGCCGAGCAACCGTGCGCGAGGCGCTCCGAAGCCTCGCCGACGAGGGCCTCGTCCGTAAGTCACCGGGAGCGCGAGGGGGGACGTTCGTCCAAGCTCTCAGCGCGACAGAGCTCAGCGATCGCCTTCGCGCTGCTGTTGATGCGGTCATGCGTCTCGGCGTTGTCTCGCTCGAGGAGATGATCGAGGTGCGGGAGCTGCTGGAGCTGCCCTCGGCCGAGATGGCGGCTACCCGGCACTCGGACGACGAGATCACCCAGATGGAGGAGAGCATTGCCGCAGCGGCCAATCCTTCTCTCGACCCAATGGCCGCCGATGTGATGCACACCGCGTTCCACATTCTCCTAGCGAAGTCCACCGGCAATGCATTGATGGGTTCAGTCGTGGAGGCACTTCACGGGGTCGAACTGGAGATCGAGGGGGTGGAGTTTCCCTCGGACTATGTGCGGGCAACTGAACACCAGCACCGGGAGATTCTCGACGCCGTCCGCGACCGGGATGCAACGAGAGCGCGCCAAGCTATGATCGACCACCTCGCCTTCACTGCGTCGGTATACCGCAATCGCAGCGAAGGCGGTAGGACGCTTCACCCGAAGTCCCGGAGTAAGCGCTCCTGATCCCAAATGGACGCACGGACTCCGCGAATATTTCAGGGGCGAAGCGAACAATTCAGGGGCGCGAATACTGCGGCACCGGCCCATGCGGGTCTGCTGAACGTATAGGTGACAACTGATCTGTGGTGCCGAGAGGTGCCGCTGGGAGGATGTCATCATGCCCAAGCCCTATCCCCGCGAGTTCCGTGAGGACGTCGTCGCGGTTGCTCGTGATCG